>NZ_NIBE01000143.1:72299-80085 GCF_002205115.1 Pseudomonas sp. DrBHI1 | reverse complement strand
CTACCCACTGGCGCCGTTGCAGGAGGGCATCCTTTACCACCACCTCAGCTCGCCGGAGCACGATCCCTATGTGCTGCAGTCGCGCATGGCATTCGACAGCCCGGCACGCCTGGAGGCGTTCGCCAGGGCCTTGCGCCAAGCTATCAGCCGTCATGACGTATTGCGTACCGCCGTGCTCTGGGAAGGCCTGGCGCAACCGTTGCAGGTGGTCTGGCGCGAGGCGCCGCTGCTGGTCGCGCCGCTGGATGGGCAAGACCTGCAACGCCTCGATCTGGCCCGGGCACCGCTGATCCGCCTGCTGTATAGCGGCGTGACCGGCAGCGAGCGCATCGAGGCGCTATTGCAGTTCCACCATATTGTCCTCGATCACACTGCCCTGGAGATCATCGGCGCTGAGTTGCTGGGCTACTTGCAGGGCAGCGCCGCGCCGGTGCAGGCCCCGGTGCCTTATCGCAACTATGTGGCCCAGGCGCGCCTGGGCGTCAGCCAGGCCGAGCACGAGGCGTTCTTCCGTGCGCAACTGGGCGATATCGACGAGCCGACGCTGCCCTACGGCCTGAGCGATGTACAGGGCGACGGCCAGGCCGTCGAGGAAGCCTGGCTGTGGCTGGACGAAACCCTGGCCGCGCGGCTGCGGCAACAGGCCCGGCAGCTGGGCATCAGCCCCGCCAGCCTGTTCCACCTGGCCTTCGCCCGCCTGCTGGCTGCCGTCAGCGGCACCGATCGTGTGGTGTTCGGCACCGTGTTGCTGGGCCGCCTGGAGGCCGGCGAGGGCGCCGAGCGGGCCCTGGGCATGTTCATCAACACCTTGCCGCTGCGCCTGGACCTTGCAGGCCTCGACCTGCAGGACGCCTTACGCCTGACCCAGCAGCGCCTGAGTGCCTTGCTGGTGCATGAGCACGCGTCGCTGGCACTGGCCCAGCGTTGCAGTGGCGTGCCGGCCCCGACGCCGCTGTTCAGCGCCATGCTCAACTACCGCCATGGCCAGGCGGCGAGCGAAGACCGGCGCCAGCAGTGGCAGGGCATCGAGTTCCTCGATGGCCAGGAGCGCAGCAACTATCCACTGAGCTTGAGCGTGGATGACATGGGGGAAGGCTTCCGTCTGGTGGCGATGACCCCGGCAAGCGTTGGCGCCCAGCGGATCTGCGGGCAAATGCGGCACGTGCTGCAGGGCATGGTGGAAGGTCTGGAGGCTCAGCCACGGCACGCGCTGCTGTCGGTCCCGGTATTGCCGGACGATGAGCGTGGGCAACTGTTGCAGGCCTGTAACGCGACGGCCCAGGCCGGTGATGTCGAACAGCCCGTCCAGGCATTGTTCGAGCAGCAGGTGGCGCGCGATCCCGAGGCGGTCGCGGTGCAGTCGGAGGAAGGACAACTGAGCTATCGCCAGCTCAACGCCGAGGCCAACCGCCTGGCCCACCACCTGATCGCGCTGGGCGTGCAGCCTGACGACCGGGTGGCTATCTGTGTCGAGCGCGGCCTGTCGCTGGTGGTCGGCCTGCTGGCCATCCTCAAGGCCGGCGGGGCCTATGTGCCGCTGGACCCGGATTACCCGGCAGATCGTATCGGCCACATGCTCGCCGACAGTCAGCCGCGAGTGCTGCTGGTGCAACGAGGCACGCGGACGCTGGTCGGCGAAGCGGCGTTGCCGCAGGTCGATCTCGATCAACCGAGCTGGGCCGGACAGCCGGACAGCGACCCGCGGGTGCCCGGGCTTAACGGCGCGCACCTGGCCTATGTGATCTACACCTCTGGTTCCACCGGCCTGCCCAAGGGGGTGATGGTCGAGCAGCGCAACCTGGCCAACCTGGTGCACTGGAGTGCGCGCCGGTTCCCGGTCGGCGGCGCGGTGCTGCACAAGACCCCGGTGAGCTTCGACGCCTCGGTGTGGGAGCTGTTCTGGCCGCTGTGCAGCGGGCTGCGCCTGGTGCTGGCCAAGCCGGATGGCCAGCGCGACCCGCAGTACCTGGCCGGGCTGATCCGCCAGCAGCAGGTCGGCGTGGTGCAATTCGTGCCCGCATTGTTGCAGCAGTTCCTCGACCAGGACGACAGCGCCGCCTGCGCCAGCCTGACCGATATCGTCTGCGGCGGCGGCGAGTTGACCGAGGCCTTGGCCCGGCAGGTTCGCCAGCGTTTGCCGCAAGTGCGCCTGCACAACGTCTACGGCCCCACCGAAACCACGGTCGACTGCAGCGTCTGGACCCTGGAACCCGGACAACCGATTCCATTTGGCGCGTTGCCGATCGGCCACCCCATCGACAACACCCGCCTGTACGTCCTCGATGCCCACGACCAGCCGGTACCCTGGGGCGTCGCCGGCCAGCTGCATATCGGCGGCGCCGGGGTGGCGCGTGGCTACCTGGGGTTGCCGGAGCAACAGGCCGAACGCTTCATCGCCAGCCCGTTCGTCGAGGGTGAGCGCCTGTACCGCAGCGGCGACCTGGTACGCCAGGCAGCCGATGGCAGCCTGACGTTCCTGGGTCGCACCGACCACCAGATCAAGCTGCGCGGGCTGCGCATCGAGCCGGGCGAGATCGAGGCCTGCCTGAACCGCTTGGCCGGCGTGCGTGAGGCCCTGGTGCTGGTCCAGCGGCATCCACACGGCGGTGATCGCCTGGTCGCCTACCACCGTGGCGAGCCGCAGTCGACCGACGCGCTGCGTCAGGCATTGCTGGCGCGGTTGCCGGAGTACATGGTGCCGGCGCTGTTCATCCACCTCGACAGCTGGCCGCTGACCCCCAACGGCAAGCTCGACCGCAAGGCGCTGCCGTTGCCGGACCTGCAGGCGCGCCAGTACGAGGCGCCACAGGGCGAGACCGAGGTGCTGCTGGCCGAGATCTGGTCGCAACTGCTGGGCGTGGAGCGGGTAGGGCGACACGACAACTTCTTCGAACTGGGCGGTCACTCGCTGCTGGCCGTAACCTTGACCGCGCGCCTGCGCCAGGCCGGCCTGCAGGTGGATGTACGCACCCTGTTCGGCCAGCCGAGCGTGGCAGCGCTGGCGGCCACCCTGGGCCAGGGTGGCGCGGTGACAGTGCCGGCCAACCGGATCCCGGCGGGTTGCACCCAGATCACCCCGGACATGCTGCCGCTGGTGAACCTGGAGCCGGCCGCCATCGAGCGTATCGCCGCCGCAGTGCCGGGTGGTGCGGCCAATGTCCAGGATATCTACCCCCTGGCGCCGTTGCAGGAGGGCATCCTCTACCTGCACTTGAGCGCCGTGGGCGCCGATCCCTATGCCCTGCGCGCGCGGCTGCGCTTCGACAGCCCGGCGCGTCTGCAGGCGTTCGCCCAGGCCCTGGAGCAGGTCATCGCCCGGCATGACATCCTGCGCACCGCAGTGCTCTGGGACGGTCTGGCGCAACCGGTGCAGGTGGTCTGGCGCCAGGCGCCGCTGCAATTGGCGCCGCTCGACGACGCCCACCTGGCGCGCCTGGACCTTGGTCAGGCGCCGCTGATCCGCCTGCTGCACCGCACCGAGCCGGGCAGCCAGCGGGTCGAGGCGGTGCTGCAGTTCCACCATATCGTGCTCGACCATATCGCCATGCAGGCGGTGCAGGCCGAACTGCGCAGCTACCTGCTGGGGCAGAGCGAGCCGTTGCCGGCCTCGGTACCGTACCGCAACTATGTGGCCCAGGCGCGCCTTGGCGTCAGCGAGGCCGAGCACGAGGCGTTCTTCCGCGACCGCCTGGGCGATATCGACGAGCCGAGCCTGCCGTTCGGCCTGCGCGAGGTGCAAGGCGATGGCCGCGCCCTCGATGAGGCCGAGGTAGCGTTCGAGGGCGCCCGCTATGCTCGCCTGCGCGACCAGGCTCGACAGCTGGGGGTGAGCACCGCAAGCCTGGTGCACCTGGCCTGGGCGCGCCTGCTGGCGGTGGCCTGCGGCAAGGGCCGCGTGGTGTTCGGCACCGTGTTGCTGGGCCGCCTGCAGGGCGGCGAGGGCAGCGAGCGGGCACTGGGCATGTTTATCAACACCCTGCCGTTGCGGGTCGAGCTGGACGGGTTGGGCGTGCGCGACGGCGTGCTGGCCACCCACCGCGAGCTGTCGGCGCTGCTGGTCCACGAGCACGCCTCGCTGGCCCTGGCCCAGCGCTGCAGCCAGGTGGCCGCGCCGCTGCCGCTGTTCAGCGCCATGCTCAACTACCGCCAGAGCACCCGCGCCGCGCCGCAGTCACAGGCCTGGGAGGGGATCGAGACCCTGGGCAGCGAAGGGCGCACCAACTACCCGCTGAGCCTGAACGTCGATGACTTCGGCGATGGCCTGCGCCTGGGCGTGCAGGTGTCGGCCCGGGTGGGCGCGCAGCGGGTCTGCGCGCAGATGCTGCAGGTGCTCGACGGCCTGTTGCTGGCGCTTGAGCAACAGCCGCAGCAGGCGCTGAACCGGTTGCCGGTGCTCAATGCCGAGGCGCGGCGCCAGGTGCTGGTCGATTTCAACGACACGACGGTGGCGTACGACCTGGAGCAGACCCTGCACGGCATGATCGAGGCCCAGGTGCGACGCACGCCGCAGGCCATTGCAGTGAAGTCCGAGGAAGGCGAGCTGACCTATCGCCAGCTCGACGAGCAGGCCAACCGCCTGGCCCATCACCTGATTGCGCTGGGGTTAAAACCCGACGATCGCGTGGCGATCTGCGTCGAACGCGGCCTGTCGATGGTGGTCGGCTTGCTGGCCATCCTCAAGGCCGGCGGCGCCTACGTCCCAGTCGACCCGGACTACCCGGCCGAGCGCATCCGTCACATGCTCGATGACAGCGCGCCGCGGGCGGTGTTGGTGCACGGCGCCACCCGCGACGTGCCGCAGGCGAGTCGGGCGACGTTGATCGACCTCGACCGGCCAACCTGGCAGGCGCAGCCGGCGCAGGCCCCACAGGTGCCCGGGCTAACCCCGCGACACCTGGCCTATGTGATCTACACCTCCGGCTCCACCGGCCTGCCCAAGGGCGTGATGAACGAGCACGCCGGGGTGGTCAACCGCCTGCTGTGGATGCAGGACGCCTACCGGCTGGGCGCCGGTGACGTGGTGTTGCAGAAAACCCCGTTCAGCTTCGACGTATCGGTGTGGGAGTTCCTCTGGCCGCTGCAGACCGGCGCCCGTCTGGTGATGGCACGCCCTGGAGGACATCGTGACCCCGAGTACCTGCGCGAGGTTATCCGTGAAGAGCAGGTCAGCACCTTGCACTTCGTGCCGTCGATGCTCGATGTGTTCCTCGCCCATGGCCAAGTCCTGCCGCACCAGCTCAAGCGCGTGCTGTGCAGCGGCGAGGCCTTGCCCGGCAGCCTGGTACGGCGTTTCCACGCACAGCTGCCGACGGTCGAGCTGCACAACCTGTACGGCCCGACCGAGGCGGCGGTGGATGTCAGCGCCTGGCACTGCGTGACGGCACCGGACAACACGCCGATCGGCAAGCCGATCGCCAATACCGCGCTGTACGTCCTGGACGCCCAGGGCGAGCCGGTACCGGTGGGCGTGGCCGGCGAGCTGTATATCGGTGGCGTGCAGGTGGCGCGGGGGTATCTCAACCGCGAGCAACTGACCGCCGAACGCTTCCTTGATGATCCGTTCTCGCTCAGGACCGGTGGCCGGATGTACCGCACCGGCGACCTGGCCCGCTACCTGGCCGATGGCAACCTGGAGTACCTCGGGCGCAACGACGACCAGGTGAAGATCCGCGGCCTGCGCATCGAACTGGGCGAAATCCAGGCCTGCCTGACCCGTATCGAAGGGGTCAAGGAGGCGGTGGTGCTGGCCCGCGAGCAGCGCCTGGTGGCGTACTACACCGGTGCCCGGCAGGCGCCGGACACGCTGCGCGCAGCGCTGCTGGGCCAGTTGCCGGAGTTCATGGTGCCGGCTTCGTTCACCTACCTCGAGGCGCTGCCGCTGAGCCCCAACGGCAAGCTCGACCGCAAGGCGCTGCCACAGCCGGAAGCCACGCAGCAGGTCTACGAGGCGCCGCAAGGCGAAGTCGAGACCCTGCTGGCGCAGCTGTGGAGCGAACTGCTGGGCGTGGACCGGGTCGGTCGTCATGACAACTTCTTCGAGCTCGGCGGCCACTCGTTGCTGGCCGTGACCCTGACCGCGCGCATGCGCCAGGCCGGCCTCGCGGCGGATGTGCGGGTGCTGTTCGGTCAGCCGAGCCTGGCCGCGCTGGCGGCGGCGGTGGGCGGCGAGGTGACGCTGGAGGTGCCGGCCAACCGTATCCCGGCGGGCTGCACACGCATCAGCCCCGACATGCTGCCGTTGGCGACGGTGGAGCAGGCCGCGCTCGACAGCCTGGTGCAGAGAATCCCCGGCGGCGCGGCCAACATCCAGGACCTGTACGCCCTGGCGCCGTTGCAGCAGGGCATTCTCTACCACCACCTGGCCAGCGCCGAGGTCGACCCCTACGTACTGCAACTGAACTTCGCCTTCGCCGGCCAGACCGAGCTGGAGGCCTTCGTCGCGGCGCTGAACCAGGTCATCGCCCGCCACGACATCCTGCGCACCAGCGTGCACTGGCAGGGGCTCGACGAAGCGGTGCAGGTGGTCTGGCGCGAGGCGCGCCTGGACCTTGAGCCGGCACTGGACAGCCCGCGCCTGGACCTGGGCCGCGCACCATTGATGCACCTGAGCCGCCAGGTGGAAAAGGGCCGCTTGCAGGCGACCCTGCTGCTGCACCATATCCTCCTCGACCACGCCGCCATGGAGCTGCTGGTGGCCGAGGTCGGCGACGCGCTGCTGGGGCGCATGCCCGAGGGTGACAGCGTCCCTTACCGCAACTATGTGGCCCAGGCTCGCCTGCGCGACGACAGCCAGGCGCAGGAGGCACTGTTCCGCGAACTGCTCGGCGATATCGACGAGCCGACCGAAGTGTTCGGCCTGCGCGGGGCGCGGGGCGACGGCAGCCACGTGCTCGACCACCGCGAGCGCCTGGATGAGCCACTGGCCCTGCGCCTGCGTCAGCAGGCACGGTTGCTGGGCATCAGCGTCGCCAGCCTGGTGCACCAGGCCTGGGGGCAGGTGCTGGCGCAACTGTCCGGCCGCGAGGAAGTGGTGTTCGGCACCGTGCTGCTCGGTCGCCTGCAGGGCGGCGAGGGCGCCGAGCGCGCGTTGGGCATGTTCATCAACACCTTGCCATTGCGGGTCAGCGTGGGCGGGATGGACGTGGTCGACGGCGTGCGCCTGACCCATCAGCGTCTGGCGCGTCTGCTGGCCCACGAGCAAGCGTCCCTGGCCCTGGCTCAGCGTTGCAGCGGTGTGCTGGCGTCCCAGGCGCTGTTCACCAGCCTGCTCAACTACCGCCACAGCGCGGCGACCGGGGCGCAGCGCGCACAGGCTTGGCAGGGCATCGAACTGCTGGCCGCCCATGAGCGCAGCAACTACCCGCTGGTGGTCAGCGTCGACGACCTGGGTGACGGTTTCATCCTGACCGTGCAGGCGGTGCCGCAAGTGGAGGGGGCACTGGTCTGCCAGCTGCTGCAGACGGCCTTGGCGCGGTTGGTCGATACCCTGGCGGACACGCCGGCGGCGCCGTTGAACGGTATCAACGCCTTGCCGGACGCCGAGCGCGAGCGCGTGGCGCGGCAGTTCAACGCGACCCGTCGCGACTATCCCCGCGACCTGCCCGTGCATGCCCTGTTCGAGGCGCAGGCCAAGGCCTGCCCGGATGCGCTGGCGGTGGCCCATGGCACGCGGCGCTGGAGCTACCAGGCGCTCGACCGGCAGGCCAACCGGCTGGGCGGGTACCTGCTGGAGCAGGGCGTACAGGCGGGTGACCGGGTAGCCTTGCTGCTGCCTCGTTCGTTCGAT
>NZ_NIBE01000143.1:67736-72289 GCF_002205115.1 Pseudomonas sp. DrBHI1 | reverse complement strand
GCAATGACACGGCGGTCGACCATGACCTGGACCTGCCGCTGCACGCCCTGTTCGAACACCAGGCGCAGCTGCGCCCCGACGCCGTCGCGGTGGAGACCGATGGCGAGCGACTGAGCTATCGGCAACTCGACGAGCAGGCCAACCGCCTGGCCCACCATCTGATCGAACTCGGGGTCAAGCCCGACGACCGGGTGGCGATTTGCGTCGAACGCAGCGTTTCGATGGTGGTTGGCCTGCTGGCCATCCTCAAGGCCGGTGGCGCCTACGTGCCGCTCGACCCGGGTTACCCGGCCGGGCGTATCCGTCATATGCTCGAAGACAGCGCGCCATTGGCGGTGCTGGTCCACAGCGCTACCCGCGAGGTACCGGGCGAGGTGGCGGTGCCACGGGTCGACCTCGACCAGCCGAGCTGGGAAGCCTTGCCGGCCACCTGCCCACGGGTGACCGGGCTCACCCCACGGCACCTGGCCTATGTGATCTACACCTCTGGCTCCACCGGCATGCCAAAGGGGGTGATGGTCGAGCACCGCAGCGTGGTCAACCTGGTGCGCTGGGCCGCGGGGCTGTGCCCGACCCGCGCCGACGGCGCGCTGCTGCACAAGACGCCGATCAGTTTCGACGCCTCGGTGTGGGAGCTGTTCTGGCCGCTGGGCAGCGGGTTGCTTCTGGTGCTGGCGCGACCGGACGGCCAGCGCGACGCGGATTATGTCGCACGGGAGATCATTGAACGGCAGGTCAGCGTGGTGCAGTTCGTGCCGGCGCTGTTGCAGCAGTTCGTCGAGCAGACGCGCAGCGCGCAGTGCGCCAGCCTGACCGATATCGTCTGCGGTGGCGGTGAGCTGACCGAATCCCTGGCACGCCAGGTGCGCGAGCGCTTGCCTCAGGTGCGCCTGCACAACGTCTACGGACCCACCGAAACCACGGTCGACTGCACTGTCTTCACCCTGGAGCCAGGACAACCTTTGCCCCACGGCGCACTGCCGATCGGCCGGCCCATCGACAATACCCGTCTGTACGTCCTGGACGACGCCGACCAGCCACTGCCGTGGGGCGTGGCCGGGCACCTGCACATCAGTGGCGCGGGGGTGGCGCGGGGCTATCTGGGCCTGGCAGGGCAGCAGGCCGAGCGCTTTATCGACAGTCCGTTCGTCAAGGGTGAGCGCCTGTACCGCAGCGGTGACCTGGTGCGTCAGCGCGCGGACGGGAGCCTTGCGTTCCTTGGCCGTAACGACCACCAGATCAAGCTGCGCGGCCTGCGCATCGAACCGGGCGAGATCGAGGCCTGCCTGAACCGCCTGCCTGGCGTGCGCGAGGCGCTGGTGCTGGTTCACGAGCATCCGCACAGCGGCCCACGCCTGGTGGCCTACCACAGCGGTCAGGCCCAGGTCGCGCAAGACCTGCGTGAGCATCTGCTGGGCCAATTGCCCGAGTACATGGTGCCGGCGCTGTTCATTCACCTCGAGGCCATGCCGTTGACGCCCAATGGCAAGGTCGACCGCAAGGCCCTGCCGGCGCCCGAAGCACCGATGCGGCAGTACCAGGCTCCCGAGGGGCCGGTCGAGACCGCCCTGGCGGCGATCTGGACGGATCTGCTCGGTGTCGAGGCGGTGGGGCGTGACGACAACTTCTTTGAATTGGGCGGCCATTCGCTGCTGGCGGTGCGTCTGGTCGAACGCATGCGCCAGCAGGCGCTGCAAGCCGATGTGCGGGTGCTGTTCAGCCAGCCCACACTGGCGGCGCTGGCGGCGCTGGCGGCGTCGGTGGGTGCTCGGGCGACTGTCGCCGTGCCGGCCAACCGCATCCCCGTCGCTTGCACGCGGATCACTCCGGACATGCTGCCCCTGGCCAGTCTCGACCAGGACGCCATCGATGCGCTGGTGCGCCATATCCCCGGCGGCGTGGAAAATGTCCAGGACATCTACGGCCTGGCGCCGTTGCAGCAGGGCATTCTCTACCATCACCTGGCCAGCGAAGGCGCCGACCCCTACGTGGTGCAGGCGCGTTTCGCCTTTGCCGGTCAGGCCGAGCTGGACGCGTTCGTTGCGGCGCTGAACCAGGTCATCGCCCGCCACGATATCCTGCGCACCAGCCTGCACTGGCAGGGCCTGGACGAGGCGGTGCAGGTGGTCTGGCGCGAGGCGCCGCTGGTGCCGAGCCCGGCGCTGGAGACACTGCGGCTCGACCTGGGGCAGGCGCCACTGTTGCGCCTGAGCAGCCAGGTCCAGGCCGGTCACCTGGAGGCGACCCTGCTGCTGCACCATATCCTCCTCGACCACACTGCCGTGGAGCAGCTGGTGGCCGAAATCGGTACCTTGCTGCAAGGGCAGACGGCGCTGCCGGACAGCGTGCCGTACCGCAACTACGTGGCCCAGGCGCGTCTGGGCGCCGACCCGCAGGCCGACGAGGCGCTGTTCCGCGAGCTGCTGGGCGATATCGACGAACCGACCGAGGTGTTCGGTTTGCGCGAGGCCCAGGTCGATACGGGCCTGGTCAGTGAAAGCCGCCAGCCGCTGGAGCCGGAACTGGGGGCTCGTCTGCGTGGCCAGGCCAGGGCGCTCGGGGTCAGCGTCGCCAGCCTGGTGCACCAGGCCTGGGGCCAGGTGCTGGCGCAGTTGTCCGGCCGCGAGGACGTGGTGTTCGGCACCGTGCTGCTTGGTCGCCTGCTGGGCGGCGAGGGCGCCGACCGGGCGCTGGGCATGTTCATCAATACCTTGCCGCTGAGGGTCAGCGTGGGGGCTGCGGGCGTAGCCGACGGGGTCCGCCTGACCCATCAGCGCCTGGCGCGCCTGCTGGCGCACGAACAGGCGTCCCTGGCCCTGGCCCAGCGTTGCAGTGGCGTACCGGCGTCCCAGGCGCTGTTCAGCAGTTTGCTGAACTATCGCCACAGTGCCGGTAAACCGGCCGTGGGGCCAGCTTGGGACGGGATCGAACTGCTGAGCGCGCAAGAGCGCAGCAACTATCCGCTGGTGGTCAGTGTCGACGATTACGGTAATGACTTCAGACTGACGGTGCAGGCCGTGGCCCCCGTGGACGGTGGCCGGGTCTGCCAGCTGCTGCGCATGGCGCTGTTGCAACTGGTCACGGCGTTGGAACAGACGCCGAGGAGCGCGCTGAACAGCCTCCATCGCGTGCCGGAAGCAGAGCGCGAACGCGTGCTGCGGCAGTTCAACGCCACGGCGCGTGAATATCCGCGTGAACTGGCCGTGCACCGATTGTTCGAGGCCCAGACCGTGAATTCGCCGGATGCGCTGGCGGTGGTCCAGGGTCAGCGTCGATGGACCTTCGCCCAGCTCGAGGCCCAGGCCAATCGCCTGGCCTATTTCCTGCTCGAACAGGGCGTGCGGGCTGGCGATCGGGTAGCCTTGCTGCTGCCACGTTCGTTCGACCTGCTGGCGGCCCAGCTGGCGGTGAGCAAATGCGCGGCGGTGTTCGTGCCGCTGGACGGCAACGCCCCGGCCGAGCGCCAGGCGTTCATGGTGGCCGACAGCCAGGCGCGGCTGGTGCTGACCCACAGCGACCAGCCGCAAGTGGAGGGCGCGCGCCGGGTCGAACTCGACCGCCTCGACCTGAGCGGTTACGCGGATGCGCCGCTGGGCCTGGCGGTGGACGCCGGCAGCGCGGCGTACATCATGTACACCTCCGGCTCCACCGGCACGCCGAAGGGCGTGCAGGTGCCGCACCGGGCCATCGTGCGCCTGGTGATCAACAACGGCTTTGCCGATTTCAACAGCCAGGACCGCGTGGCCTTCGCCTCCAACCCGGCGTTCGACGCCAGCACCCTGGAAGTCTGGGCGCCACTGCTCAACGGCGGCGCGGTGGTGGTGATCGACCAGGACACGGTGCTGTCGCGCCAGGGCCTGCGCGAAGTGCTGCTGGACCAGGGCGTCACCGTGCTGTGGCTGACCGCTGGCCTGTTCCACCAGTTCGCCGACGACCTGCTGCCAGCGTTCCGAGCGCTTCGCTACCTGATGGTCGGTGGCGATGTGCTGGACCCGGCGGTGATCGCCCGGGTACTGCGCGATGGCGCGCCGCAACACCTGCTCAACGGCTACGGCCCGACCGAGGCCACTACTTTCAGCACCACCCACGAAATCACCGTGGTGGGCGAGGGCAGCATCCCGATTGGCAAGCCGATCGGCAACAGCCGCTGCTATGTGCTCGATGCCCGCCAGCAACTGCTGCCAGTGGGGGCGGTGGGCGAGTTGTATATCGCCGGTGACGGCGTGGCCCTGGGCTACCTGGGCCAGCCGGAACTGACGGCTGAGCGCTTCCTGCCCGATCCGTTCAACGGCGGCACGATGTACCGCAGCGGCGACCTGGTGAGCTGGCAGGCCGACGGTACCCTGCGTTACCTGGGCCGTGCCGACCAGCAGGTCAAGCTGCGTGGCTTCCGTATCGAGCTGGGCGAGATCGAGGCGCGTCTGGGCGAGTGTCCGGGGGTTCGCGATGCCGCCGTGATCGTGCGGGAGGACGCGCCGGGCGATAAGCGCCTGGTGGCCTATTTCACTGGCCATCAGGCAATTGCCGAACTGCACCAGCAACTGCAAGGCCAA
>NZ_NIBE01000143.1:65406-67726 GCF_002205115.1 Pseudomonas sp. DrBHI1 | reverse complement strand
GCCGCAGCCGGGCAGCGAGGCGCTGGTCAGCCGTGCCTTCGAGGCGCCGCAAGGTGAGATCGAAACCGCGCTGGCCGCGATCTGGGCCGAAGTGCTCAAGGTCGAGCAGGTTGGTCGCCATGACCACTTCTTCGAGCTGGGCGGCCATTCGCTGCTCGCGGTGAGCCTGATCGAGCGCATGCGCAAGGCCGGCCTGGATGCCGACGTGCGCGTGCTGTTCGCCCAGCCGACGCTGGCGGCGCTAGCGGCGGCGGTGGGTTCGGGGCGTGAAGTGGCAGTGCCTGAGAACCGTGTGCCGCAAGGTGCGACGCAGATCACCCCGGACATGCTCAGCCTGATCGAGCTGGACCAGGCCAGCATCGATCGTATCGTCGCCACCGTGCCGGGGGGGCCGGCCAACGTGCAGGAAATCTACCCGTTGGCGCCGCTTCAGGAAGGCATCCTCTTCCACCACCTCAGTGCCGAGCAGGGTGACCCATACCTATTGCAGACCCGCCTTGCCTTCGACAGCCTGGATCGGTTGCAGGCCTGCGCCGAAGCCCTGCAACAGGTCATTGACCGCCACGACATCCTGCGCACCTCGGTGGTCTGGGAAGGGCTGGGCGAGCCGGTGCAGGTGGTCTGGCGCCAGGCCCAGCTTGCAGTCAACGAAGTCACCGGGCTCGGCGAAGAGGCGGTGATCGAGCGGTTGCACGCGCACTTCGATGCCCGCCTGCAACGCCTGGACCTGACCCAGGCGCCGCTGCTGCGCCTGACGTACGCCTTGGACCCGGCCCTGCAGCGGGTGGTGGCCGTCCTGCACTTCCACCACCTGGCCCTGGACCACACGGCGATGGAGGTGATCGTCCACGAGCTGCAGGCGATTCTCTCCGGTCGCCAGCACCTGTTGAGCGCGCCCGTGCCGTACCGCACCTACGTGGCCCAGGTACGCCTGGGCGCCGCCGAGGCGGGGCACGAGGCGTTCTTCCGCGACATGCTCGGCGATGTCGACGAGCCCACCCTGCCGATGGGCCTGGCCGATGTGCAGGGCGACGGGCGCGATATCGAGGAGTCGCGCCTGCCGCTGGATCCGGCCTTGTCGCGCCGGGTGCGCGAGCAGGCAAGGGCCCTTGGGGTCAGCGCCGCGAGCCTGATGCACCTGGCCTGGGCACGCGTGGTGGGTGTGCTGGCGGGGCGTCGCGACGTGGTGTTCGGCACCGTGCTGATGGGCCGCCTGCAAGGCGGCGAGGGCGCCGACCGGGCGCTGGGGGTGTTCATCAACACCTTGCCGCTGCGCATCGACACCGCCAAGGGCACCCGCGCCGCGGTGCAGGCCACCCACCAGCGGCTGTCGGCGCTGCTCGGGCATGAGCATGCGTCGTTGGCGCTGGCCCAGCGTTGCAGTGGCGTGCCGGCCTCGGCGCCGCTGTTCAGTGCCTTGCTCAACTACCGCCACAGCCCGACGGATACGGTCGGTGTGGATGCCGCAAGCTTCCAGGGTATGCATCAGCTGGGTGGTGAAGAACGCAGCAACTACCCGTTGACCCTGAGCGTGGACGACCACGGGGAAGGCTTCAGCCTCAGCGTGCTGGCCCAGCTGGGGATCGGTGCCGAACGGGTCGCAGGTTGGATGACCGCCGCCGTGAGCCAGTTGATCCAGGCGTTGGAGCAGGGTGGCGCGGCGCAGGTCGACAGGCTGCCCATCCTCGACGTTACGCAGCGAAGCCAGGTGCTCGAAGGTTTCAATCCCACGGACATGGACTACCCACAAGGGCAGACCGTGCACGCGCTGGTCGAGGCCCAAGCGCCTGAAGCATTAGCTGTTGTACAGGGTGAGTTGCGTCTGACCTACGGCGAGCTCAACCAGCGTGCCAACCGCCTGGCTCATCACCTGATCGAGCGTGGCGTGGTCTTGGGCGACCGTGTGGCGCTGTGCCTGGAACGTGGTCCGCAACGGATGGTGGCGATGCTGGCCGTGCTCAAGGCCGGCGCGGCGTATGTGCCGGTCGATCCGGGCTATCCGGCGCAGCGGATTGCCTATCTGCTCAGCGACAGCGCGCCAGCGCTGGTGCTGGTCGAATCGACCACCGAAGCCTTGGTCGGCGATGTAGCTAAAGTCTTGATGGATGGCGATGACTGGCTCGACCAGGCGGCCAGCAACCCTGTGGTTGCAGGGCTGGACGTGCATCAGTTGGCCTATGTCATCTACACCTCCGGTTCCACCGGCCAGCCCAAGGGGGTGATGGTCGAGCACCGCACCCTGGCCAACCTGATTCACTGGCATTGCCAGGCGTTCGCGCTAGGCGAGGGCAGCCATACCTCCAGCGTCGCCGGTTTCGGT
>NZ_NIBE01000143.1:64907-65396 GCF_002205115.1 Pseudomonas sp. DrBHI1 | reverse complement strand
TGTGCTCGATGCCCGCCAGCAACTGCTGCCAGTGGGGGCGGTGGGCGAGTTGTATATCGCCGGTGACGGCGTGGCCCTGGGCTACCTGGGTCAGCCGGAACTGACGGCTGAGCGCTTCCTGCCTGATCCGTTCAACGGCGGCACGATGTACCGCAGCGGCGACCTGGTGAGCTGGCAGGCCGACGGTACCCTGCGTTACCTGGGCCGTGCCGACCAGCAGGTCAAGCTGCGTGGCTTCCGTATCGAACTGGGCGAGATCGAGGCGCGTCTGGGCGAATGCCCGGGGGTTCGCGATGCCGCCGTGATCGTGCGGGAGGACGCGCCGGGCGATAAGCGCCTGGTCGCTTACTTCACCGGCCAGGTGCCGAGCATCGGCGAGCTGCATGAGCGTCTGCAAGGCGTGCTGCCGGACTACATGTTGCCGTCGGCCTATGTACAGCTGGATGCGCTGCCGCTGACCGCCAACGGCAAGCTTGACCGCCGCGCCTT
>NZ_NIBE01000143.1:62181-64897 GCF_002205115.1 Pseudomonas sp. DrBHI1 | reverse complement strand
GGCAGTGCCTGAGAACCGTGTGCCGCAAGGTGCGACGCAGATCACCCCGGACATGCTCAGCCTGATCGAGCTGGACCAGGCCAGCATCGACCGCATCGTCGCCAGCGTGCCGGGTGGTGCGGCCAACGTCCAGGAAATCTACCCGCTGGCGCCGTTGCAATCGGGCATTCTCTACCACCACCTCAGCGCCGAGCAGGGCGACCCGTACCTGCTGCAGTCGCGCCTGGCCTTCGACAGCCTGGAGCGGCTGCGTACCTGGGCCGAGGCCTTGCAACAGGTCATCGACCGCCACGACATCCTGCGCACCTCGGTGGTCTGGGAAGGACTGGGCGAGCCGGTGCAGGTGGTCTGGCGCCAGGCCCAGCTGGCAGTCAGTGAGGTCACCGGACTGGGCGAAGCGGCGGTGATCGAGCAACTGCAGGCCCGTTTCGATGCACGTCAGCAGCGTCTGGACCTGACCCGGGCGCCCTTGCTGCGCCTGGTCTATGCCGAGGATCCGCGCCAGGGCGAGTGGGTAGCCCTGCTGCAGTTCCACCACCTGACCCTCGACCACGCCGCCATGGCCGTGGTCGGCGAGGAGATGCAGGCGCTGCTGGACGGACGTGGCACCACGCTCCATGCAGCGGTGCCGTATCGCAATTATGTCGCCCAGGTTTGCCTGGGCGACGATCAGGCCGGCCACGAGGCGTTCTTCCGTGCGCAACTGGGTGATATCGACGAGCCGACCCTGCCGTATGGCCTGGCCGATGTGCAGGGGGACGGGGGGCAGGTCGAACATGCCGCGCTGATGCTGCCGGCCACCCTGGCCCATGGGCTGCGTGAGCAAGCGCGGCAGCGCGGCGTCAGCGCCGCCAGCCTGGTTCACCTGGCCTGGGCTCGCGTGGTGGGCGTGCTGGCGGGGCGCAGTGACGTGGTGTTCGGCACCGTGCTGATGGGCCGCCTGCAAGCAGGCGAGGGCGCCGACCGGGCGCTCGGCATGTTTATCAACACCCTGCCATTGCGGGTGGATACCGCGTTGCCGGTGGACCAGGCGCTGCGCCTCACCCATAAGCGATTGTCGGCCCTGCTTGGTCACGAGCACGCGCCCCTGGCGCTGGCCCAGCGTTGCAGCGGCGTGGCTGCTTCGGCGCCATTGTTCAGTGCCTTGCTCAACTACCGCCACAGTACCGAGGGTGTCGCTCGCGACGGTGAGGGCATCTGGCAGGGCGTGCGCCTGCTGGGTGGCGAGGAGCGCAGCAACTACCCGCTGACCCTGAGCGTCGACGACCTGGGTGAGGGCTTCAGCTTGAGCGTGCTGGCCGCCGAAGGGCTGCCGGCGGCGCAGATCGGCGGCTGGATGGTCAATACTCTCGGCCAATTGGTGCAGGCCCTGCAGCAGTGCCCGGGGCAAGTGGTCGAAGCCTTGCCGATGCTGGATGACGAAGCTTCGCGCCAGGTGCTGGAGGACTTCAACGCAACAGCCGAGGCCTATTCGCAAGGGCAGACCGTGCACGCGCTGGTCGAGGCCCAAGCGCCTGAAGCATTGGCCGTTGTACAGGGTGAGTTGCGTCTGACCTACGGCGAGCTCAACCAGCGTGCCAACCGCCTGGCTCATCACCTGATCGAGCGTGGCGTGGTCTTGGGCGACCGTGTGGTGCTGTGCCTGGAACGTGGTCCGCAACGGATGGTGGCGATGCTGGCGGTGCTGAAGGCCGGCGCGGCATATGTGCCGGTCGATCCGGGTTATCCGGCGCAGCGGATTGCCTATCTGCTCAGCGACAGCGCGCCGACGCTGGTGCTGGTCGAATCGGCCACCGAAGCGTTGGCTGGGGATGTGGCCAAGGCTGTTCTGGATGCTGATGCCTGGGCCGACCAACCTGCCAGCAACCCAGTAGTTGTGGGGCTGGACGAGAATCAGCTGGCCTATGTGATCTACACCTCCGGCTCCACCGGCCAGCCCAAGGGGGTGATGGTCGAGCACCGCACCCTGGCCAACCTGATTCACTGGCATTGCCAGGCGTTCGATCTGGGCGCAGGCAGCCACACCTCCAGCGTTGCCGGCTTCGGCTTCGACGCCATGGCCTGGGAAGCCTGGCCGGCCCTGTGCACCGGGGCGGTGCTGCACCTGCCGCCGGCGTCCATCGGCGGCGAGCATGTCGATGAACTGCTCGACTGGTGGCTGGAGCAGCCGCTGCACGTGAGCTTCCTGCCGACACCGGTCGCCGAGCAGGCGCTGCGCCGCGAACGCCAGCACCCGACCCTGCGCACGCTGCTGGTCGGCGGTGATCGCCTGCGCCAGTTCGACCGTGATCCGGGCTTTGCGCTGGTCAACAACTATGGCCCGACCGAAACCACCGTGGTGGCGACGTCGGGGCAACTGCAACCGGGCGGTGCGCTGCATATCGGCAAGCCGACCGCCAACACCTGCGTCTATGTGTTGGACGAGCAACGCCAACCCGTACCGGTGGGTGTGATAGGCGAGTTGTACATCGGTGGTGCGCAGGTCGCCCGAGGTTACCTCAACCGTCCTGAACTGACCGCCGAGCGTTTCCTCGACGATCCGTTCAACGGCGGCCGGATGTACCGCACGGGCGATCTGGTGCGCTGGAATGCCGACGGCACGCTGGACTACCAGGGCCGCAATGACGACCAGGTGAAGATCCGTGGCGTGCGGGTCGAGCTGGGCGAGATCGAAGCCGCGCTGAAGGCTGAGCCGGGTATCGCGGATGCCGTGGTG
>NZ_NIBE01000143.1:27344-62171 GCF_002205115.1 Pseudomonas sp. DrBHI1 | reverse complement strand
CGGCCGGATGTACCGCACGGGCGATCTGGTGCGCTGGAATGCCGACGGCACGCTGGACTACCAGGGCCGCAATGACGACCAGGTGAAGATACGTGGCGTGCGGGTCGAGCTGGGCGAGATCGAAGCCGCGCTGAAGGCTGAGCCGGGTATCGCGGATGCCGTGGTACTGGTGCGCAACGAACGCCTGCTGGCCTGGTTCACAGCAACCGCCGTGGTCGATCTCGACACCCTGCGCCAAGGGCTGCAAACCCGCCTTCCTGGCCACTTGATACCGCAAGCCTTCGTCCGCCTGGACGAGTTGCCACTGACCCGCCACGGCAAGCTGGACCGCAAGGCGCTGCCGGACCCTGATCCTTCGGCGGTGGCACGCCAGGTCTATGTCGCCCCAATCGGCGCGACCGAGGAGGCGATGGCCGCGATCTGGGCTGAAGTCCTGGGCATCGAACAGGTCGGTCGCCACGACAACTTCTTCGAACTCGGCGGCCACTCGCTGCTGGCGGTAAGCCTCACCGCGCGCCTGCGCCAGGCCGGCCTGCAGGCCGACGTGCGCACGTTGTTCGGCCAGCCGACGGTAGCGGCGTTGGCGGCGACCCTGGGCCATGGCCGCCAGGTCGAGGTGCCGGCCAACCGGATCCCGGCCGGCTGCACCCGGATCACTCCGGACATGCTGCCACTGGTGGACCTCGAACCGGCTGCCATCGAGCGCATCGTCGCCACGGTGCCGGGCGGCGCGGCCAACGTGCAGGACATCTACCCACTGGCGCCGTTGCAGGAGGGCATCCTTTACCACCACCTCAGCTCGCCGGAGCACGATCCCTATGTGCTGCAGTCGCGCATGGCCTTCACCAGCCGTGACCGGCTGTACACCTTCGTCGATGCGCTGGGCAAGGTCATCGCCCGTCATGACGTGCTGCGTACTTCAGTGCTGTGGGACGGCCTGCCGCAGGCATTGCAAGTGGTCTGGCGCCAGGCTGACCTGGCGTTGCTCGAGGTGGCTGAAGAGGCAGCGGTGCCCCACGCTTTGGCCCTGGATCAGGCGCCACTGGTGCGCCTGTACCACTGGCCGGACGCGCAGGGCGCCGGACGGCAGGCTGTGCTGCAGTTCCACCATATCGTCCTCGACCATACCGCGCTGGATGTGCTCGGCCGGGAACTGGTCGGTTATCTGCAAGGTGCGTCGGTGCCCGCCGAACAGGGCGCGCCGTACCGCAACTACGTGGCCCAGGCGCGGCTGGGCGTCAGCCAGGCCGAGCACGAGGCGTTCTTCCGCGAGCAGTTGGGGGATATCGACGAGCCGACCCTGCCGTTCGGCCTGAGTGATGTGCAGGTCGATGGGCTCGGTATCGAAGAGGCCCAGCTGTGGCTGGACGAACCCCTGGCCACCGCTCTGCGTCAGCAGGCCCGGCAGCTGGGCATCAGCGTCGCCAGCCTGTTCCACCTGGCCTACGCCCGCTTGCTGGCCGCCGCCAGCGACCGTGACAGCGTGGTATTCGGCACCGTGCTGCTCGGTCGCCTGGAAGGCGGCGCGGGAGCGGACCAGGCGCTGGGCATGTTCATCAACACCTTGCCGCTGCGCCTGGACCTTGCAGGCATCAACCTGCAGGACGCTGTGCGTCAGACCCAGCAGCGCCTGAGCGCCTTGCTCGCCCATGAACATGCCTCGCTGGCCCTGGCCCAACGTTGCAGCGGCGTGCCGGCCCCGGCGCCGCTGTTCAGCGCGATGCTCAACTACCGCCACGGCAGCCAGGCGGACGAGGAGCAGCGCCAGGCCCTGCAAGGCATCGAGACCCTCGACAGCAACGAGCGCAGCAACTATCCGCTGAGCCTGAGCGTGGACGATATTGGCGAGCGCTTCCGCCTGGTCACCCTGGCCCCGGCGGCGGTCGGCGCCGCGCGTGTCTGCGAGCAGATGCGCCGGGTGCTGGAGGCCATGGCCGAGGCCTTGGCCCATCAGCCACGGCAAGCGCTGCTGCAACTACCAGTGCTGTCGGGCGAGGAACGCGACCAGCTGGTGCACGACTTCAACCGCACGGCGCAGCCCCACGACCTGAATCGGACCCTCCAGGAACTGTTCGAGGCCCAGGCCTTGCGCAGGCCCGAGGCCGTTGCGCTCAGCGCCGAGCAGGGTGAACTCAGTTATGAGCAGCTCAATGCCCAGGCCAACCGCCTGGCCCATCACCTGATCGCGCTGGGCGTGCGGCCCGACGACCGGGTGGCGATCTGTGTCGAGCGCGGGCTGTCGCTGGTGGTCGGCCTGCTGGCGATCCTCAAGGCCGGTGGTGCCTATGTGCCGCTGGACCCCGACTATCCAGCCGAACGGATCCGCCACATGCTGGTCGACAGCCAGCCAAGGGCGGTCCTGGTGCAGACGGCCACCCGGGCGCTGATGGGGGATCTGCCACTGACGCAGGTTGATCTCGACCAGGCGGACTGGACCCGTCAGCCAAGCCACAACCCACAGGTGCCGGGCCTGACCGCCGCCAACCTGGCCTATGTGATCTACACCTCCGGCTCCACCGGGCTACCCAAGGGGGTGATGGTCGAGCACCGCAACGTGGTCAACCTGGTGCGCTGGAGCGCCGGGTTGTTCCCAGGTGAGGGTGCGTTGTTGCACAAGACCCCGGTGAGCTTCGACGCCTCGGTGTGGGAGCTGTTCTGGCCGCTGTGCAGCGGCGTGCGCCTGGTGCTGGCGCGCCCGGACGGCCACCGCGACCCGCAGTACGTGGCCGAGCTGATCCGCCAGCAACAGGTGGGCGTGGTGCAGTTTGTGCCGGCGCTGTTGCAACAGTTCCTCGAACACGACGCCAGCGCGGCCTGCGACAGCCTCACTGATATCGTCTGCGGCGGTGGCGAGCTGACCGAGGTCCTGGTGCGCCAGGTGCGCGAGCGCCTGCCACGGGCAAGGCTGCACAATGTCTACGGGCCGACCGAAACCACGGTCGATTGCAGCGTCTGCACTTTGCACCCGCAGGATCCGCTGACGCCGGGGGCGCTGCCGATTGGCCGGCCCATCGACAACACCCGTCTGTACGTGCTCGATGGCCACGACCAGCCTGTGCCATTGGGCGTCGCCGGCCAACTGCACATCGGTGGCGCCGGGGTGGCGCGTGGCTACCTGGGGTTGCCGGAGCAACAGGCCGAGCGCTTCATCGCCAGCCCGTTCGCCGACGGGGAGCGCCTGTACCGCAGTGGCGACCGTGTGCGCCAGCGCGCTGACGGCAGCCTTGAGTTCCTCGGCCGCACCGACCACCAGATCAAGCTGCGCGGCCTGCGCATCGAGCCGGGCGAGATCGAAGCCTGCCTCACCCGGGTGCCTGGGGTACGTGAAGCCGTGGTGCTGGTGCACGACGCCCAGCCGGCCGGCCCGCGCCTGGTGGCCTACGTCACCGGCGACGTGCCGCCCGCCGAGGCCTTGCGCGAAGCGCTGCTGGGGCAACTGCCCGAGTACATGGTCCCGGCGCTGTTCATGGCCCTCGACACCATGCCGCTGACCCCCAATGGCAAGCTTGACCGCAAGGCGCTGCCGCAGCCGGACCTGCCAGCGCGGGCCTACGAGGCGCCGCAGGGCGACACCGAACAGCTGCTGGCGCGTATCTGGGGCGAGCTGCTGGGCGTGGAGCGGATAGGGCGCCACGACAACTTCTTCGAACTGGGCGGCCACTCGCTGCTGGCCGTGACCCTAACCTCGCGCTTGCGCGAGGCGGGCCTGGAGGCCGACGTGCGCAGCCTGTTCGAACACCCGACGCTGGCAGGCTATGCCGCCATCACAGACAGAATGGAGATCGTCCTGTGAGCATCAACGAACTACTGGCGACCTTGGCCGCCAACAATGTCCAGCTGGCCCTCAAGGATGGCCAGCTGGTAGTCCAGGGCAATCGCCAGGCCCTGAGCGACGCCGCGTTGGTGGCGCGGCTGCGCGAGCACAAGCCGGCGCTGCTGGGGATGCTCGAGCGTGGCGAGTACGTGGCGGCGCGCCAGGGCAACGTCGAGGTACCGGAAAACCGCATTCCGGCCGGCTGCACTCGGATCACCCCAGCCATGCTCAGCCTGGTCGAACTCGATCAGGCCAGCATCGACCAACTGGTCGAAGGCGTGCCCGGCGGCGCGGTCAATGTGCAGGACATCTACCCGCTGGTGCCGTTGCAGCAAGGCATGCTGTTCCACCATGCCAGCGCCGGCGACCACGATCCCTACGTGATGCAGGCGCGCTTCGTGTTCGCCAGCAGCGCCCGGGTCGAGGCCTTCGCGCAGGCCCTGCAAGGGGTGATCGACCGTCACGACATCCTGCGCACCTCGGTGCACTGGAAGGCCCTGGAGACGCCGGTGCAGGTGGTCTGGCGCCGGGCCCGGCTGCGGGTCATCCAGCTCGCCGAGGGCCAGCTGCCGGACAGCGGCTTCGACCTGACCCAGGCACCGTTGATCCGCCTGCAATGCCAGGCGCCGGAGGCGGATGGGCAGGTCCACGCGACCCTGCAGTTCCACCACGTGGCCATGGACCACAGCGCCCTTGAGGTGGTGCGCCACGAGATGCTCGCCTTCCTGCTCGGCGAAAGTGCCCGGCTGGGCCGCCCGCTGCCGTTCCGCAACCATGTGGCCCAAGCCCTGCTGGGCATCGGCGAGGCCGAGCACGAGGCGTTCTTCCGCGACATGCTCGGCGGCGTGGACGCGCCGACCCTGGCCTATGGCCTGGCCGATGTGCAGGGCGATGGCGCGGCGCTGAACGAGCACGCGCTGGACCTCGACCTGGCGTTGTGTCGCGAGCTGCGCGCCCATGCCCGCAGCCAGGGGGTGAGCGTCGCCAGCCTGTTCCACCTGGCCTGGGCACGGGTGCTGGGCGGCCTGACCGGGCGCGACCAGGTGGTGTTCGGCACCGTGCTGATGGGCCGCCTGCAAGGCGCCGAGGCTACCGACCGGGCGCTGGGCATCTTCATCAACACGCTGCCGTTGCGGGTGGACCTGGACGACGCCGACTTGGCCTGCGCGATCAAGGCCACCCACCAGCGCCTGAGCACGCTGATGCGCCATGAGCACGCGCCCCTGGCCCTGGCCCAGCGCTGCAGCGGCGTGGCAGCGCCGTCGCCGCTGTTCAATGCCTTGCTCAACTACCGCCACAGCGCGGCCTCGGGCTCCGAGGCGGTGCTGCGCGCCGGCTGGGCCGGGATCGAGATCGTGCATGCCGCCGAAGCCACCAACTACCCTTTGACCCTGAGTGTCGACGACTTCGGCGAAGCCTTCCGCCTGACCCTGCTGGCCAGTCCCGAGGTGCCGGCACGGCGCGTCTGCGCCTATCTGGAGCAGACCCTGCGCAGCCTGCTTGCGGCGACGCCCGCCACTGAAGTCAGGGCGCTGCCGATGCTGCCTGCCGACGAGCGTGAGGAGCTGCTGGAAACCTTCAACCAGACCCCGGGCATCGAACAGCCGCACGGTCCGCTGCATCGGCGCATCGAGGCCGTGGCCCAGGTCCATCCCCATGCCCTGGCCGCCACTGCCAACGAGCAGTCGCTGACCTACCAGCACCTGAACCAGCGCGCCAATGCCCTGGCCCACCACCTGATCGATCTGGGCGTTCGTCCCGACGACCGCGTGGCAGTGTTCGCCCGCCGTGGCCTGGACACGCTGATTGGCCTGGTCGCGGTGCTCAAGGCCGGCGCCGGCTACGTGCCGGTGGACCCGGGCCACCCGGACGAGCGTGTGCGCTACCTGCTCGACGACAGCGCGCCAGTGGCCGTGTTGACCCAACACGGCTTGCGGGGTCGCCTGGGTGGGATCACGGTGCCCGTGCTGGTGCTCGATCAGCCTGACTGGCCGCAGCGGTTGGACGACCCCGTCGTCGCCCTGGGACCGGAACACCTGGCCTACGTGATCTACACCTCGGGCTCCACCGGGCAGCCGAAGGGGGTGATGGTCGAGCACCGCACCCTGAACAACCTGGTGGACTGGCACTGCCGGGCCTTCGACCTGTGCCTGGGCCGGCACACTTCGAGCCTGGCCGGTTTCGGCTTCGACGCCATGGCCTGGGAGGTCTGGCCGGCGCTATGCGCCGGGGCCACCCTGCACCTGGCACCCGCCGGCGAGGGCCACGAGGACCTCGATGCGTTGCTGGCCTGGTGGCGCGAGCAACCGCTGGATATCAGCTTCCTGCCGACGCCGGTGGCCGAATACGCTTTCAGTCATCAGCTCGGACACCCGACCCTGCGTACCCTGCTGATCGGCGGCGATCGTCTGCGTCAGTTCAATCGCACCCAGACCTTCGCCGTGGTCAACAACTACGGCCCGACCGAGACCACCGTGGTGGCCAGTTCCGGGGTGCTGGAGGCGGGGGGCGCGCTGCACATCGGCGGCCCCGTGGACAATGCCCGTCTGTACGTGCTCGACGCCGATCTGCAGCACGTGCCATTGGGCGTGGCGGGCGAGCTGTACATCGGCGGCTCCGGCGTCGCCCGTGGCTACCTCGGCCGCCCGCAGCTGACCGCCGAGCGTTTTCTGGACGATCCGTTCTCTACAACGCCGGGCGCGCGCATGTACCGCACCGGTGACCTGGTGCGTTGGCTGGCCGACGGCACCCTCGACTATCTGGGGCGCAACGACGACCAGGTGAAGATTCGCGGGGTGCGCATCGAGCTGGGAGAAATCGAGAACCGGCTGAACAGCCTGCCGGGCATCGGCGAGGCCGTGGTGGTGGCCCGCGAGGACCAGCCTGGCCAGCCGCGGCTGGTGGCGTATTTCACCGCGCAAGCCGGCCTCGAGGCGCCCTTGCCTGAGATCCTGCGCACGCAACTGCTCGCCCATCTGCCGGAGTACATGGTGCCGGTGGCCTTCGTCGCCCTGCAGGCGCTGCCGCTGACCGCCAACGGCAAGCTCGACCGCCGGGCGTTGCCGGCACCGGAGCGTTCGGCGCTGTTCGAGCGTGGCTACGTGGCCCCCGAGGGTGAACTGGAAAGCGCCCTGGCCCAGCTGTGGGCCGAACTGCTGCAGGTGGAACAGGTCGGGCGGCATGACCATTTCTTCGCCCTGGGTGGCCATTCGCTGCTGGCCATGCGCATGGTGTCCCAGGTGCGCCTGCGGCTCGGCGTCGAGCTGACCCTGGCCGAGCTGTTCGCCAATCCCGAGCTGGCCGCCGTGGCCCAAGTGCTGGCCAGCGCCGGGCACAGCGCGCTGCCGGCCATTGTCGCGGTGTCCCGCGAGCAGCCCCTGCCGTTGTCGTTCGCCCAGCAGCGCCTGTGGTTCCTGGCCCAGCTGGAGGGCGGCAGCCAGGCCTATAACGTGCCGCTGGCCCTGGGCCTGCGCGGCTCGCTGGATGCCGACGCGCTGGAGCGTGCCCTGCTGTGCATCGTCGCGCGCCATGAGGGCCTGCGCAGCCGCTTCGTGCCCGCAGGCGACAGTGCCGAGGTGCACATCGCCGACAGACCGCAACCGGGCTGGCTGCGGCGCCTGAGCCTGGCGCCCGATGACCTGGCCGCGCACCTGCAGGCCGAGGCCACCGCGCCGTTCGACCTGGTCGAGGGGCCCTTGCTGCGCGCCAGCCTGCTGCGCCTGGAGGATCAGCACCATGTGCTGCTGCTGACCCTGCACCATATCGTCGCCGACGGCTGGTCCCTCGGCGTGCTGACCCGTGAGCTGGGCGCGCTGTACCCGGCCATGCGCCAGGGCCTGGACGATCCGTTGCCGACCCTGGGGATCCAGTACGGTGACTACGCCGTGTGGCAGCGGCGCTGGCTGGCCGGTGAGCAGCTGCAACGCCAGGCCGACTACTGGCGCCAGGCCCTGGATGGCGCGCCGACCCTGTTGAGCCTGCCGAGTGATCGGCCACGGCCGCCACGCCAGGACTTCAGCGGCGCCAGCCTGGCGCTGCAGTTGGATGCGCGTCTCGGTGCCGGCCTGCGGGCGCTGGCCCAGCGGCATCAGGCGACCCTGTACATGGTGCTGCTCAGTGCCTGGGCCGCGACCTTGGCACGTCTGTCCGGGCAAAATGAGGTCGTGGTGGGCTGCCCGGTGGCCGGACGCGGCCATGCCGAGCTGGAGCCGCTGGTGGGGTTGTTCGTCAACACCCTGGCGCTGCGCATCGACATGTCGGGCGCGCCGAGCAGCGAGCGCCTGCTGGGTCAGGTGAAGGCCCGCCTGCTCGACGCCCAGGCGCATCAGGACCTGCCGTTCGAGCAGGTGGTGGAGATCGTCCGCCCGGCGCGCAGCCTCGGCCATACGCCGTTGTTCCAGACCACCCTCAACTGGCTGGCCACCGAGGGCGCCGCGCCGAGCCTGGCGGGATTGCGCCTGGAGGGCGTGGCCCAGGCCAACCAGGTGGCCAAGTTCGACCTGTCGCTGAGCATGGGCGAGCAGGGCGAGGCGCTGGTCGGCAGCCTCGAGTACGCCACGGCGCTGTTCGATGAAAGCAGCGTGCGCCGTTTCGCCGGTTACTTCGAGCGCCTGCTGCAGACGATGGTCGCCAACGACCAGGCCTCCCTGGCCGAGGTCGAACTGGTCGGTGACGTCGAACGCCGGCGCCTGCTGCAGACCTTCAACGGCAGTGCCCGGCCATTCCCGGTCGACCAGACCCTGCCGACCCTGATCGAGGCCCAGGCCACCCGTGCCCCACAGGCGCTGGCCGCCGTGGCCGGCGATGCACGCCTGAGCTACGGCGAGCTGAACCAGCGCGCCAACGCCCTGGCCCATCACCTGATCGAACGGGGCGTGGGGCCCGACGACCGGGTGGCGGTGGTCGCCCGGCGCGGGTTGGATACCCTGGTGGCGCTGCTGGCGGTGCTCAAGGCCGGTGGCGCCTATGTGCCGGTGGACCCGACGCATCCGGATGAGCGCCTGCGCTACCTGCTCGAAGACAGCGCCCCCGTGGTGGTCCTGGCCCAGCAGGTGTTGCTGGCGCGCCTGGAGGGGTTGGCCGTGCCCGTGTTGGCACTGGACCGGGCGGACTGGCCGGCGCGCACGGACAATCCCGGGCGGCACGACCTGTTGGCCAGCCACCTGGCCTACGTGATCTACACCTCCGGCTCCACCGGGCAGCCCAAGGGCGTGATGGTCGAGCACCGTACCCTGGCCAACCTGGTGCACTGGCACTGCAAGGCCTTCGAGCTGGGCGCCGGCGAGCACACTGCCAGCGTCGCCGGCTTCGGCTTCGACGCCATGGCCTGGGAGGTCTGGCCGGCCCTGTGCGCCGGCGCGGTGCTGCACCTGCCACCGGCCGAGCTGGGCAACGAGCAGCTCGACGGGCTGCTGGCCTGGTGGCTGGAGCAACCGCTGAAGGTGGCCTTCCTGCCGACACCGGTCGCCGAATATGCCTTCACCCAGGGGCTGCGCCATCCGACCCTGCGCACCCTGCTGATCGGTGGCGACCGCCTGCGCCAGTTCACCAGCGATCCGGGCTGCGTGGTGGTCAACAACTACGGCCCCACCGAGGCGACGGTGGTCGCCACCTCCGGCCTGGTGCTGCCGGGCGGGGCGCTGGACATCGGCCGGCCGATCGCCAATGCCCGGGTCTACCTGCTGGACGAGGCGCGGCAACTGGTACCGTGCGGCGTGACCGGCGAGCTCTACGTGGGCGGTGCCGGGGTGGCGCGGGGCTATCTGAACCGTGCGCAACTGACGGCCGAGCGCTTCCTCGACGACCCGTTCAGCGAGCAGCCCGGCGCACGCATGTACCGCACTGGCGACCTGGCCCGCTGGAACGCCGACGGCACCCTGGACTACCTGGGCCGCAACGACGACCAGGTGAAGGTGCGCGGCCTGCGCATCGAGCTGGGCGAGATCGAGGCACAACTGCTGGCCTTGCCCGGCGTCGCCGAAGCGCTGGTGCTGGCCCGCGAGGACCAGCCCGGCCAGCCGCGACTGGTGGCCTACTACATTGCCGGCCCCGAGGCGCAGCCGGTCGGTGCCCTGCGCGCCGCCCTGCAGCAGCGCCTGCCGGCCTACATGGTGCCGGCGGCCCTGGTGCGCCTGGATGCCTGGCCATTGACCGCCAACGGCAAGGTCGACCGCCGGGCGCTGCCGTTGCCTGAGCGCGAGGCGTCGGCCAGCCAGGCCCACGAGGCCGCCGAAGGCGCCCTGGAAACGGCCCTGGCGGAGCTCTGGTGCGAGCTGCTGCAGCTGGAACGGGTGGGGCGCCAGGACCGCTTCTTCGAATTGGGCGGCCATTCGCTGCTGGCCATGCGCATGGTCGGCCAGGTGCGTGCACGCCTCGGCCGGGAGTTGTCGCTGGGCGAGCTGTTCGCCGATGACCGTCTGCTGGCGGTGGCGGCGACCCTGGCCGAGCGCGGCGGCGAGGTGCTGCCGGCCATCGAACCGACGCCCCGTGGCCAGTCCCTGCCGCTGTCGTTCGCCCAGCAGCGCCTGTGGTTCCTGGCGCAGATGGACGATGCCAGCGCCGCCTACCATATTCCCCTGGGCTTGGTCATGCGCGGCCCGCTGGACCGTGCGGCGCTGGAGCGGGCACTGGGGCGCATCATCGAGCGTCACGAAAGCCTGCGCAGCCACTTCACCCAGGAAGGCGCCGAGGCGCGGGTGCGCGTGGCCCCAGGGCGTGGCGGCTTCGCCCTGGTCTGGCACGACCTGCGCGGCGCCGCTCAGCAGTTGCCCGAACTGATGCACGCCGAAGCGCTGCTGCCCTTCGACCTGGCGCACCAGTTGCCGGTGCGCGGCCGCCTGCTGTGCCTGGCGGCGGAGCATCATGTGCTGCTGCTGACCTTGCACCATATCGTCGCCGATGGCTGGTCGATGGGGGTGTTCACCCAGGAGCTGGCGGCGCTGTACCGGGCCTTCAGCGCAGGGCGCGACGACCCGCTGCCGGCGCTGGCGATCCAGTACGGCGACTACGCCCTGTGGCAGCGCCGCTGGCTGGCCGGCGAGGCGCTGCAGCGCCAGGGCGAATACTGGCAACAGGCACTGGCCGGCGCGCCGGTGCTGCTGACCCTGCCGACCGACCGGCCGCGGCCGGCCCGCCAGGACTATCACGGTGACCGGGTCGAGATACGTTTGGACCGGCGTCTGAGCGAAGACCTCAAGGCGCTGTGCCTGCGCCACGGGGTCACCCCGTTCATGCTGTTCGGCGCCGCCTGGGCGGCGCTGCTGGCGCGGCTGTCCGGCCAGGCCGAGGTGGTGATCGGCACGCCGGTGGCCAACCGTCGGCAGGCCGAGGTCGAAGGGCTGATCGGGCTGTTCGTCAACTCCCTGGCCCTGCGCATCGATACCGCCGGACTGCCGGACGTCGGCGCGCTGTTGGCGCGGGTCAAGGCCTGCGTCAGCCAGGCCCAGGACCATCAGGACCTGCCGTTCGAACAGGTGGTGGAACTGCTGCACCCGCCGCGCAGCCTGGCCCATACCCCGCTGTACCAGGTGTCGCTGGCCTGGAACGGCGTCCCGGCCGAGGCCCTGCAACTGGGCGACCTGCAACTGGAGGCGCTGGGCGGCGCGCAGACCTTCGCCAAGTTCGACCTGACCCTGAGCCTGGGCGAGACCGCCGACGGCTACGGCGGTGCCCTGGAGTTCGCCACGGCGCTGTTCGACCGGGCGACCATCGAGCGCCATGTCGGCTACCTGGAGCAACTGCTATGGGCGATGGCTGGCAGTGACCAGGCGGTGCCGGCGAAGGTCGAGCTGCTGGGCGCCGCCGAGCGTCGCCAGGAGCTGGTGACCTGCAATGCCAGCGAATTGGTCGGCGGCTTGCAGCAACCGGTGCAGGCTTTGTTCGAGGCGCAGGTGGCGCGCATGCCGCAGGCGTTGGCGGTGCAGGCCGAGGACGGCCAGATGAGCTACCGGCAACTGAACGAGGCGGCCAACCGCCTGGCCCATCAACTGATCGCCCAGGGCGTGGTCGCCGACAGCCGGGTCGCGGTGTGCCTGGCCCGTGGGCCGCAGTTGCTGGTCGGACTGCTGGCGGTGCTCAAGGCCGGCGGCGCTTACGTGCCGCTGGACCCGGGCTACCCCGACGAACGCCTGGCCTACATGCTTGCCGACAGCGCGCCGCTGGCGTTGCTGGTGGATGCCGGCAGCCGCGGGCGCTTCGCCGACAGCCGGGTACCGCGCCTGGACCTCGATCAGCCGGCCTGGGCCGGCCAGTCGCCGGACAATCCGCAAGTCCCGGGGCTGGGGGCCCGCCACCTGGCTTACGTGATCTACACCTCCGGCTCCACGGGCACGCCGAAAGGGGTGATGGTCGAGCACCGCAGCCTGTGCAACCTGGTGCACTGGAGCTCGCGGCTGATCGCCCCGACCGTCGAGGGCGCGCTGCTGCACAAGACCCCGGTGAGCTTCGACGCCTCGGTGTGGGAATTGTTCTGGCCGCTGTGCGCCGGCCTGCGCCTGGTGCTGGCGCGTCCGGACGGCCAGCGCGATCCGGCCTACCTGGCGGCGCTGATCCAGCGCCAGCGGGTCAGCGTGGTGCAGTTCGTGCCGGCGCTGCTGCAGCAGTTCCTTGCCCTGGAGGCCAGCGCGGCCTGCGACAGCCTCACCGATATCGTCTGCGGCGGCGGCGAGCTGACCACGGCATTGCTGCAACAGGTGCGCGAGCGCCTGCCACAGGTGCGGCTGCACAACGTCTATGGCCCGACCGAGGCTACCGTCGATTGCAGCGTCTGGACCCTGGAGCCTGGGCAAGCGCTGCCTGTAAGCGCGCCACCGATCGGCCGGCCGATCGCCAATACCCGGCTGTACGTGCTCGACCGCAACGGCCTGCCGGTGCCCCGTGGCGTGGTGGGCGAGCTGCACATCGGCGGCGTCGGCGTGGCCCGTGGCTACCTGGGCCTGCCGGAACTGGATGCCGAGCGCTTCGGCGACAGCCCGTTCGTGGTCGGTGAGCGCCTATACCGCAGCGGCGACCTGGTGCGCCGCCGCGCCGACGGCGAGCTGGAATTCCTCGGCCGCGACGATTTCCAGGTCAAGCTGCATGGCCTGCGCATCGAACTGGGCGAGATCGAGGCGTGCCTGGCCAGTCATCCGGCCATTCGTGAAGTGGCGGTGCTGCTGCGTGGCGAACGGCTGGTCGCCTGGTTTACCGCCCATGATGAGGCGCCTGGAATCGAGTCACTACGTCGGCATGCCCTGGCGCAGCTGCCGGACTACATGGTGCCGTCGGCCTATGTGGCGATGCCGGCCATGCCGCTGACCGCCAACGGCAAGCTCGACCGCCAGGCGCTGCCCGAGCCCGGCGCCGAGTCTGTGCTCAGCCGTGCCTACGAGGCGCCGCAAGGCGAGGCCGAAACCCATCTGGCAGCGCTTTGGGCCGAGCTGCTGAACGTGTCGAGGGTAGGGCGCCAGGACCACTTCTTCGAACTGGGCGGCCACTCGCTGCTGGCGGTGACCCTGATTGCCCGCCTGCGTGCCGAGGGCCTGGAGGCGGATATCCGCGTGTTGTTCGCCGAGCCGACCCTGGCCGCCCTGGCCGCGACCCTGGGCCAGCATGGCGGGCCCCGGGTGCCGGCCAACCGCATTGGCGCCGGCTGCCGACGCATCACCCCGGACCTGCTGGCGCTGGTGGCGCTGGACCAGGCGGCCATCGACCGCATCGTCGCCCAGGTCCCGGGTGGTGCCGCCAATGTGCAGGACATCTACCCGCTGGGGCCGCTGCAGGCGGGGATTCTCTACCACCACCTGGCCAGCGAGGGTGATGATCCGTACCTGTTGCAGGCGCGTTTCGCCGTGGCCGACCGCGCGCGGCTGGAGGCGCTGCAGCGGGCCTTGGACCAGGTAATCGCCCGTCACGATATCCTGCGTTCCTCGCTGTACTGGGACGGCCTCGCCGAACCGGTGCAGGTGGTGTGGCGCCAGGCATCGCTGCCGGTACAGGAGGTGACCCCGCAGACGCCGCCGGTCTTGCGCCTGGACCTGACCCGCGCCCCCATGCTGCGCTTGCTGCACAGCCAGGACCCGGCCAGCGGTCGCATCACCGCGACCTTGCTGTTCCACCACCTGGTCATGGACCATGTGGCCCAGGATGTGCTGCGCGCCGAACTGCAGGCCTGCCTGCTTGGCGAGCAGCACCGGTTGCCCGCGCCGGTGCCGTACCGCAACTACATCGCCCAGGTGCTGCACGGCGCGGACGAGGCCGGGCACGAGGCGTTCTTCCGCGAACAACTGGGCGACATTGACGAGCCAACCTTGCCCTACGGACCGCATCCGCTGGCGCATCAGGGCGCCGAGGCCGAAGCTCGGATACTGCTGGACGACGGGCTGGCGCGATGCCTGCGCGAGCAAGCGCGATTGCTGGGTGTCGGTGCCGCTAGCCTGATGCACTTAGCCTGGGGGATGGTGCTGGGGCAGTTGTCGGGGCGCGACAGCGTGGTGTTCGGCACCGTGCTGCTCGGTCGCCTGCAGGGTGGCGAAGGCGTGGAGCGCGCCCTGGGCGTGTTCATCAACACCTTGCCGCTGCGTCTGGAGGTGGGCCGCCTGCCGGTACGCGAGGCGTTGCTCGACACCCACCGCCGGCTTACCGGGCTGCTGGTGCACGAGCATGCGCAACTGGCCCTGGCCCAGCGTTGCAGCGCGCTGCCGCCCGGCGCGCCGCTGTTCAGCGCCTTGCTCAACTACCGTCACAGTGCCACGGCCCTGGTCCGCGACAGCGCGGCCGGGCGTGCCTGGGAAGGCATCGAGCTGCTGCATGCCGAGGAACGCAGCAACTACCCGCTGGCCATGAGCATCGACGACCTGGGCGAAGGCTTCGGCCTGACCGCGCAGTGCGCGCCGGGCCTGGATGCGCGGCGCCTGTGCGGTTATCTGCAGCAGGCGCTGGAAAACCTGGTCGAGGCCCTGGCGCAGGATCCCGAGCGAGGCCTGGAACAGCTGGACATCGTGCCGGCCGACGAACGCCAGCGGCTCTTGGTGGGTTACAACGCCACGCAGCGTGACTACCCGCGGCAACTGCCCGTGCAGCATCTGTTCGAGCAGCAAGTGGCGCGGCACCCGCTTGCGCTGGCGGCGCGCCATGATGAACGTCAACTCACCTATGGCGAACTCAACGAGCAAGCCAACCGCCTGGCCCATTGGCTGATCGGCGAGGGCGTGGCGGCAGGTGACCCGGTGGCGATCCTGCTGCCGCGTTCGTTGCCGTTGCTGGTGGCGCAACTGGCCGTGCTCAAGTGCGCGGCCATCTATGTGCCGTTGGACATCAACGCCCCGGCCGAGCGTCAGGCATTCATGGTTCAGGACTGCCAGGCGGTGGCGCTGCTGACCCTCGGCAGCCTGGCGGCGGAATGCGAGGCGCGGCGCATCGATCTGGATTGCCTGGCCCTCGACGACCAGCCGGCGCACAACCCAAACCTCGCGCAGGAGGCCGACGCGGTGGCCTACGTGATGTACACCTCGGGCTCCACCGGCACGCCGAAGGGAGTGCGGGTGACCCATCGCGGCATCACCCGGCTGGTGCTGAACAACGGCTATGCCGACTTCGACGCCAGCGACCGTTTCGCCTTTGTCTCCAACCCGGCGTTCGACGCCGCCACCCTGGATGTCTGGGGCGGCCTGCTCAACGGCGGCCAGGTGCTGGTGATCGATCACCAGACCCTGGTCGAGCCGGCGCAGTTCGCCAGCGCGTTGCGCCAGGGCGGCGCCAGCGTGATGTTCGTCACCACGGCGCTGTTCAACCAGTATGTGCAGCTGATCCCCGAGGCCCTGGCAGGGCTGCGGGTCCTGCTGTGCGGCGGCGAGCGCGGCGAGCCCGCCAGTTTCCGGGCGTTGCTGGCGCGGGCGCCGAGCCTGCGCCTGGTGCACTGCTACGGGCCCACCGAGACCACCACCTTCGCCACCGCCTGCACCGTGCGGGCCGTGGCCGACGGCGCCGAGCACGTGCCAATCGGCGGCCCGATCGGCAATACCACGGCCTATGTCCTCGATGCACACGGGCGGCTGTTGCCCGAAGGCGTGACTGGCGAGCTGTACATTGGCGGCGACGGCGTCGCGCTGGGCTACCTGAATCGCCCGCAACTGACGGCCGAACGTTTCCTCGACGACCCGTTCGGTGCTGGGCCTGGCGCGAGGTTGTACCGCACCGGCGACCTGGCCCGCTGGCGTGATGACGGCCAGCTGGAATGCCTGGGCCGCACCGACGATCAGGTGAAGATCCGTGGTTTCCGCATCGAGCTGGGCGAGATCGAGCAGCACCTGGCCCAGTGCCCGGGCGTCGACGAAGTCGTGGTCATGGCCCTGCGCCTGGAACAGGGGCCGCTGCGCCTGGTGGCCTGGTACACCCGCACCGACACGGCCCTCGATGGTGTGGCGCTGCGTGGCTTCCTGCGCGAACGGCTGCCGGAGTACATGCTGCCGGCGGCGTTCGTCGCGCTTGCGGCGCTTCCGTTGACCAACAATGGCAAGGTCGACCGCCGGGCGTTGCCACTGCCAGGTGCCCAGGACCTTGCAGTGGCGGTGTTCGAGGCCGCTGCAACGCCGGTCGAGCAGGCGTTGGCCGCGCTGTGGGCGCAGGTGCTGGAAGTCGAGCGGGTGGGGCGCCATGACAGCTTCTTCGAACTGGGCGGGCATTCGCTGTCGGCGATCCGCCTGGTGGGCGAGATGCGCCAGGCCGGCCTGCACACGACCCTGGCGGAGTTGTTCCAGCACCCGACCATCGCCACCCTGGCAGCGCGCCTGGGCGAGGGCGCGGACGAGGACGAAGGCCTGGTCACGGTGCGCGCCGCAGGCAGCCAGCCGGCATTGTTCCTGATCCACGAGTTCAGTGGCCTGGACCTGTACTTCCCGGTCCTGGGGCGGCATATCGAAGGTGATTTCCCCGTCTACGGCCTGGCTGGCGTCGCCCCCGGGGAAGCGCAGCTGAACACCATGGAGTGCCTGGCGGCGCGCCTGGTAGGGCGGATCCGCGCCGTGCAGCCCCACGGGCCGTATCGGCTGGCGGGCTGGTCGTTCGGCGGCGTGCTGGCCTACGAGGTGGCCGCGCAGTTGCTGGGCGCGGACGAGCCGGTGGCCTTCGTCGGCCTCATCGACACCTACGTGCCGCGCCTGAGCGACCAGGGCAAGGCGCGCTGGCAAGGGCCGCATCTGTTGCAAGGACAGCTGTTGCTGCATTGCCGGGTGCATTGGCAGGCGCAGGGCGAGGCGGGGGCGGCGCAGTTGGCCGAAATCGAGGCATTGCAGCCCGGGGCGCTGGCCTTCGATGCGCTGCTCGCCCACTGCCGTGAGCGCCAGCTCCTGGTGCCCGGCCTGGTCCAGGCCAGCGACGGGCAATTGCGCCACTTCTTCGAGCGTCACCTGGCCCATGGGCATGCCTTGGCGCATTACCGCCTGGCACCGTTGCCGGTGCCACTGCACCTGTTCCTGGCCGAGCAGCGCAGCGCCGGCATCGTCACCGACAGCCCGACCCTGGGTTGGGCCGAGGCCTTGCCGGGGCAGGCGTTGCATTGCCTGAGCGTGCCGGGCGACCACCAGAGCATGGTGCAGGATCCGCAGGCGGCGGTGTTGGGCCAGGCCATCGCGCAGGCGATGCAGGCCGCTCCCGGTCTGTTGCCGCCGGCGCACCAGCCGCTGCTGGCGATCCAGAGCGGTACGCCGTCCCATATGCCGGTGTTCTGCGTGCCGGGGGCCGGTGACAGCGTGACCAGTTTTATCGGCCTGGCCGAGGCGCTGGGGCCGGACTGGCCGGTGCATGGCTTGCAGGCCCGGGGCCTTGCCGTGGGTGAGGTGCCGCACAGCGCGGTGGAGGCCGCCGCCGACTGCCATGTCCGGGCCATCGAGGCGCTGTACCCCGAAGGCCCGTTGAACCTGGTCGGGCATTCGTTCGGTGGCTGGGTGGCCCATGCCATGGCGCTACGCCTGCAGGCCAAGGGGCGTGAAGTGCGCTCCCTGACCCTGATCGACAGCGAGGCGCCGGGCGCGGGGGGCAGTTGCGGCAAACCGTACACCTTTACCCAGGCCCTGCAGCGGCTGATCGAGTCGTTGCAGCTGTCCACCGGCAAGTCGTTGGGCATCGAACCTGCGGTCTTTGCCGAAGCTGCCGATCAGGAGCAACTGCGCCAGTTGCACGCGGCCATGGTGCGGGTCGGCCTGATGCCGTCGCGTTCTTCGGCTCAGGCGCTCGAGGGCGTGGTGCGGACCTTCGCCACGGCCCTGCGCACGGTGTACCGTCCCGACGGCGGGTTCAACGGTCTGGCGCGGCTGGTACTGGTGGCTGATCCGAGCCTGGATCTCGCCGGCAACCAGCGTGAACAGCAGGCCATGGAGCAGGGCTGGCGCGAGTGGCTGCCGCAACTGGAGGTATGGCAGGGGCCGGGCAACCACTTCAGCATCCTCAAGGTGCCGGATGTGTTCAGCCTGGCGGCGTGGTGGCATGACGGGCAGGCCCTGTATCACGGCAGGGTGAAGCAGTAACACCGTCGTGGGCGCGGGCCATGCCCGCGCCCACGGGACCTCAGCGGATTCTGGAAGAACGGTTTTATGGAAAAGACGAAGTTTCGCAAGATCACCCTTGGGCTCGCCGCGGTCCTGGTCGCCGGCATCGTGCTGTACGCGGTGCAGGCCCCGGCCAAGCCGCCGCAGTACATCACCGCCACGGTCGAACGTGGCGACATCGAGAACGCGGTGCTGGCCACCGGCACCCTGGAGGGCATCCGCCAGGTGGACGTTGGCGCCCAGGTTTCCGGGCAGCTCAAGTCGCTGAAGGTCAAGCTCGGTGACAAGGTCAGCGAGGGCCAGTGGCTGGCCGAGATCGACCCGCTGGTGCCGCAGAACACCCTGCGCCAGGCCGAGGTCGACGAGGAGAAGCTGCAGGCCGAGCGCCGCTCGGTGCAGGCCAAGCTCAAGCAGGCCAGGCGGGTCTACGAGCGGTACGAGGTGCTGCAGGACGACGAGTCGATCTCGCGCCAGGATTTCGAGAGCGCCGAGTCCGAGTTCGAGGTGCAGCAGGCCAACCTGCGCTCGCTGGACGCGCAGATCAAGAGCGCCCGGGTACAGATCGACACCGCCAGGGTCAACCTCGGCTACACCCGCATCGTCGCGCCGATCAATGGCCATGTGGTGGGCATCGTCACCCAGGAAGGCCAGACGGTGATCTCCAACCAGTTGGCGCCGGTGATCCTCAAACTGGCCGATCTCGACACCATGACCATCAAGGCCCAGGTGTCAGAGGCCGACGTGATCCATATCAGCCCCGGCCAGCAGGTGTACTTCACCATCCTCGGCGATGACCAGCGCTATTACGCAAAGCTGCGCGGCACGGAGCCCGCGCCGCAGAACTACCTGGAGAGCAGCGACAAGAACAGCGGCGCGGCCAAGCAGGCCAGCGCGGTGTTCTACAACGCACTGTTTGAGGTGCCCAACCCCGAGCACCGCCTGCGCATCTCGATGACCGCCCAGGTGCGCATCGTCCTCGACACCGCCCAGGGCGTGCTCACCGTGCCGGTGGCGGCACTGGGCCCTCGCGACGCCGACGGCAGCTTCCCGGTACGGGTGATCGATGGCAAGGGCTTCGCCCAGGTGCGCAAGGTCCAGGCAGGTATCAACAACAACGTCAAGGTGCAGGTCAAGGACGGCCTGGCCGAAGGCGACCGGGTGGTGATCGGCGAGCCGGTGTCGGGCGAGGCGGGGGCGTGAGCATGAACATGACCGTCGAGCTGTCACCGCACCTGGCGCGGCCCGCTGGCCAAGAGCAGCCGCTGTTGCGCCTGCAAGGGGTCAGCCGCAGCTTCATGGCCGGCGACCGTGAGTTCCTGGCGCTCAAGGGCATCGACCTGCAGATCCATGCTGGCGAACTTGTGGCGATCATCGGCGCCTCGGGCTCGGGCAAGTCGACCCTGATGAACATCCTCGGCTGCCTGGACCATGCCAGCGCCGGCAGCTACCAGGTCAGCGGCCAGGAAACCCGTGACCTGGACGACGACGCCCTGGCCGCGCTGCGGCGCGACCATTTTGGTTTCATCTTCCAGCGTTACCACCTGTTGCCGCACCTGGATGCCCTGCGCAACGTCGAGATCCCGGCGGTGTATGCCGGCGTGTCCCAGGCCGGGCGCCATGCCCGCGCCCGCGAACTGCTCGGCCGGCTGGGCCTGGCCAGCCATCTGGCGCACCGCCCGAGCCAGCTGTCCGGCGGCCAACAGCAGCGGGTGAGCATCTGTCGGGCGCTGATGAATGGCGGCGAGGTGATCCTCGCCGACGAACCCACCGGCGCCCTCGACACCGCCAGCGGCAAGGAGGTGATGAACATCCTGCTGGAACTGCACGCTGCCGGGCACACGGTAATCCTGGTGACCCACGATCCCAAGGTCGCCGCCCACGCCGAGCGGATCATCGAGGTCAGCGACGGGCAGATCGTCAGCGACCGCCGCACCCGGCCCGAGGCACCGGCGCCGACCGCCGCGGCCGCGCCGACTGTCGAGCAGGCGCGGCCGCGGCTGGTGGCCAGCCTGGGTTTGTTCCGCGAGGCGTTCAAGATGGCCTGGATCGCCCTGGTCTCGCACCGCATGCGCACCTTGCTGACCATGCTCGGGATCATCATCGGCATCACCTCGGTGGTGTCGATCTCGGCCATCGGCGAAGGCGCCAAGGGCTACGTGCTCAGGGACATCCAGGCGATCGGCAGCAACACCATCGACATCTATTCGGGCACCAGTTTCGGCGACAGCCGGGCCAAGGCCATCGAGACCTTGATGCCGGCCGATGTGACGGCGCTCAACGCGCTCTACTACGTCGACAGCGCCACGCCGGTGATCGGCCAGAGCTCGCTGGTGCGCTACCGCAACATCGACGTCGACGTACAGCTCAACGGCGTCAGCGAGCAGTACTTCCAGGTGCGCAACATTCCGCTGGCCTCGGGGATCGTGTTCAGCGCCGACGACGCCCGGCGCCAGGCGCAGGTGGTGGTGATCGACCACAACACGCGTAAGCGCCTGTTCGGCGACGGGGTCAACCCACTGGGGCAGGTGATCCTGGTCGGCAAGCTGCCGTGCACGGTGATCGGCGTGACCGCCGAGAACAAGAACCTGTTCGTCGCCGGCAACACGCTCAACGTATGGATGCCCTACGAGACCGCCGCCGGGCGGGTGCTCGGCCAGCGCCACCTGGACAGCATCAGTGTGCGGATCAAGGACGGCATGCCGAGCAAGCGGGTGGAGGAGGAGGTCAACAAGCTGATGCTGCAGCGCCATGGCACCAAGGACTTCTTCACCAACAACCTCGACAGCATCATGCAGACCGTGCAGAAGACCAGCCGCTCGCTGACCTTGCTGCTGTCGCTGATCGCAGTGATTTCACTGGTGGTCGGGGGGATCGGGGTGATGAACATCATGCTGGTATCGGTCACCGAGCGGACCCGGGAGATCGGCATTCGCATGGCGGTGGGGGCGCGGCAGTCCGATATCCGCCAGCAGTTCCTGGTGGAGGCGGTGATGGTCTGCCTGATCGGTGGGGTGATCGGGATCGGGTTGTCCTATGGGATCGGTTATTTGTTCGCGTTGTTCGTCAAGCAGTGGGAAATGGTGTTTTCGCTGGGATCGATCGTCACGGCGTTCGTGTGTTCGACGCTGATCGGAATCGTGTTCGGCTTCGTGCCGGCGAGGAATGCGGCGCGGTTGGACCCGATCGAGGCGTTGGCGCGGGATTAGACGGTGTTGCGCCTGCCGGCGCGGCACAATGGTTCATCATGTCGCATATGGCATTCGTGCGTTTCTCGTGCACACTGTGTAGGGCCATGCTGTCAGTGGCGTAATCCATGGTACGAGGAGCGCAATGAGCGGACATTGTCTGGGCTTGTCTGTGTTGTTGTCGTTCGCCTTGGCGGTGGCGCCCAAGCTTGCCGTTGCCGCTGACGCCTGCCAGCACCTGACCGCCACCGGCAATCCGGACTATCCACCCTACCTGTGGCGTGATCCGCATGACCCCGGGCGGCTGATCGGCGCCAACGCCGACCTGCTCAAGCAGGTGGCCAAGGAACTGGGGCTGGTGGTGGACGTGGTGTATGTCGGGCCGTGGTCCAGAGCCCAGGAAGAGGTGAATACCGGGCGTGTCGACATGCTCGCGGGGTATTTTCGCACCCAGGCGCGGGAGCAACTGGTGGACTTCGTCAGCCCGCCGTTCCTGTTCAACTCCAGCGTGGTCTGGGTACGCAAGGGCGAGGGCTTCGCCTACAGCGACTGGTCCGACCTCAAGGGGCGGCGTGGCGGAACACTGGTCAACAACAGCCACGGCCAGGCCTTTGACGACTATGCGCGGGCGCAGCTCGTGCTCGAGGCCGTGCCCAGCGTCACCCAGGCCTTCCAGAAACTGCTGCTCAAACGCAGCGACTATGTGATCTTCGAACACTACCCAGGCCTGGCCCTGGCCCGCATGCTGGGCAAGGAACAGGCGCTTGAAGTGCTCGACCCACCGGTCTCCAGCGAGGGGTTGTACCTGGCGCTGTCGCACAAGTCGGGCTGCAACAAGCCGGCGCTGCGCGAGCAGCTGGCGCGCAAGATGAAGGCGCTGGTCGGCGGGCCATTGCCCGAGCAACTGGTGGCCGAGAACCTGCAGCGCTGGCAGCGTCAGCAGACGGGCCAATAACGCATCCGCCTGCCTGTCGCAGGAAGGTCACCGCGTTGGTCGAGCGAGCGCTGGGCTAGCCTTTGCACCTGGCCACGACCACCTGGCAGGTGTGCGGGGTGCCGCCCGACCTGCCGGCGTAGCGCACGCAGCTGTCCAGTGACTTCTTGCTGGCCATGGCCAGGGTGGGGCCGAAGGCCAGGCCGCCTTCGCCGCTGCTGGGCAGAGCCTTGGCGTAGCAGTTGGCGCCTTGGGCCGCGTAGCGGGTGGTGGCGTGTTTGCTTGAACAGCCGGCAGTCAGACACAGCGCGAAGACAAGCAGGGTGAGCAACGCTGCCTGGTTGGGTGGGATGGCCATTGCGAGCTCCTGGGGCAGCAAGTTTGCAGGGGGCGGCCTGTTGAGATTAGCTGGAGTCGCTTCGTTTGGCTTGGGTTTCGTCGTGACGCGATGAGGCCCGAAACGACAAGTGGCAATATGCCTTCAATTGCTGGGCAATGCGCTCTAGCCCAGTCCCTGCGGCGTCTCTTGCCGTTCATTGGATCCATTTAGCTTCGCGAAAACCCCGTGCGTTTCGCCAAAGCTTGAGTACAATCATCGGCTTTTTCCGGGCCGTCCCCCGGCCTGTTCCTGGAAGTGCAAATGCTGATCGGTAGTTACTCATCCTCGCTGGTGTTGATCTCGCTGTGCGTGGCCATCCTTGCCTCTTATACGGCCCTGGACCTCACCGGGCGCATCGCCACGGCCAAGGCGCGCGCGGTGTACCTGTGGATGGGCGGCGGGGCGTTTGCCATGGGCATCGGTATCTGGTCGATGCACTTCATCGGCATGCTGGCGTTCAGCCTGCCGATCGAGCTGGGTTATGACACCACGCTTACGGTCCTGTCGCTGCTGATCGCGGTGGCCTCCTCAGGCTTTGCGCTATGGCTGGTGAGCCAGCCGCGACTGCCGTGGCTGCAGTTGGTGTTCGGTGCCTTGATCATGGGCACCGGCATCGCCTGCATGCACTACATGGGCATGGCCGCGCTGCGCATGCAGCCGGGCATCGACTACGACCCGACGCTGTTCGGCGTGTCGCTGGCCATCGCGGTGGGGGCGTCGGCGGCGGCGCTGTGGATCGCCTTCCGCCTGCGTCAGCACACCCCCTATGTGCGTCAGATCCGCGGTGTCGCGGCGGTGGTGATGGGTATCGCCATCGTCGGCATGCACTACACCGGCATGGCCGCGGCCAGCTTCCCGGCGGGCAGCTTCTGCGGCGCGCTGACCACGGGCCTGGCCGGCGACGGCCTGGACTACCTGGTGCTGATCACCACCCTGGCGGTGCTGGCGGTTGCCCTGTTGACCTCGGTGCTGGACGCCCGCCTGGAGGCGCGCACGGCGGAACTGGCCCGCTCGCTGACCCTGGCCAACCAGGAGTTGACCCAGCTGGCCCTGCACGACACCCTGACCGGCCTGCCCAACCGCACGCTGCTGGCCGACCGTATCGACCAGGCCATGGGCCGGGTGGCGGAACAGGGCGGCTGCTTCGCCCTGATGTTCATCGACCTGGACGGCTTCAAGCCGGTCAACGATGCCTTCGGCCACCATGTTGGCGACCTGTTGCTCAAGGCCGTGGCGGCACGCCTGCGCGGCCATCTGCACAGCCAGGACACCCTGGCGCGGATCGGCGGCGACGAGTTCGTGCTGCTGGTGGAGCTGGACGAGCCGGACGACGCCATGAACGTCGCGGTCAAGCAGGTCAACCTGATGGCCAGGCCGTTCCGCGTGGCCGAACACGACCTGCAGCTGTCGGCGAGCCTGGGCATCGTGCTGTACCCGGGCAACGGCCTGGACCAGCATGAGCTGCTGCGCAATGCCGACGCAGCCATGTACCACGCCAAGAGCGCCGGCAAGAACGGCTACAGCTTCTTCGACGCCTCGATGAACAGCAACGCCCGCCAGCAACTGCAACTGCTGCAGGACCTGCGCACGGCCCTGGAGCACAACCAGTTCCGCCTGCATTACCAGCCCAAGTTCGACGCCGTGCAGCGCCAGCCCATCGGCGCCGAGGCCCTGCTGCGCTGGGAGCATCCGCAACATGGCCTGATACTGCCGGACCGCTTCATCGGCCTGGCCGAGAAGACCGGCCTGATCATTCCGATCGGCGAGTGGGTGCTGGGCGAAGCGTGCCGGCAGATGCGCCAGTGGCTGGACGAGGGCAACCAAGACTGGCGCATCGCGGTCAACCTGTCGGCCATTCAGTTCTGTCATGCCGGGCTGGTCGACAGCGTGGCCCGGGCCCTGAACGAGAACGGCCTGCCGGCCAACCGCCTGACCCTGGAAATCACCGAAACCACCGCCATGCGCGATGCCGACGCCAGCCTGCATGTGCTGCAGCGTCTGTCGGACATGGGCGTGGACCTGTCCATCGACGATTTTGGCACCGGGTATTCCAGCCTGATGTACCTCAAGCGTCTACCAGCCAACGAGCTGAAGATCGACCGCGGCTTCGTGCGCGATCTGGAACAGGACAGCGACGATGCGGCGATTGTCTCGGCCATCGTCGCCCTGGGCCAGGCGCTGGGCTTGCGGATTGTCGCCGAAGGGGTGGAAACCGACCGCCAGCAGGACTTCCTCACCCGCCTGGGCTGCGATTCGCTGCAGGGCTACCTGCTTGGCCAGCCGGTGCCGCCCGAGCAGTTCATGAAAGGGTTGCAGACGTTGAAGGCGCGCCAGGAACAGGCAATCTAGACGGCGCTGCGCATGGGGCTGGCCAGCAGGTCGAAGATTTCCATCTCGGCTTCCACAGCCTCGATGATCCGCTCGACATCGGCGGCGGGCATGATGGTGGCGCAGGGGATGCCGGCGATTGCCAGCAGGGTCTCGCCAGTGACCCGGTCGAACAGCCGGGCGACCATGCTGCGCGGGGCATCCATGCTGGCCTCGAAGCCCAGCGGATGGAAATGCCAACGCATCACCTGGCAGGCGTTGGGGAACGTCATCTTGTTCATGCCAGCCTCCTTGTTCGTGTCCTGAACGCGGTGATTTCGTAGCGGTAACACTGTGGCCTTCCTGGCAGTCGGGACTCTAACCATAGCACCTGCCATGGCAGTAATCGCCAGAAAATAAGGCAGATGTACTAATGCATGACGGCGGTCACAGTCCTGTCACGATGAACGGTGGGTGTCTATCCGCCGGGGCAAACGTTTTCCCCGTGGGCGGGCGGCTGGCAGCGAGAGTTGCTCTGCTATGTTTATCGGCAGCGCTTTTCGGACCAACGGTGTCGGCCGGGCAGACAGGGAGACAGTCATGCGTTTTTCCACGCTTACCCAACGTATTGCCGGCCATGCAGTCGCCGCCTGGGACATTCATTACAAGGCCCTGGAGCAACGCCGCCTGGGGCGCGAAATCTTTCTGCTATCGGTGGGCGACCCGGACTTCGATACCCCGGGCCCGGTGGTCGAGGCCGCTGTGGCCAGCTTGCGGCGCGGCGATACCCATTACAGCGATGTGCGTGGCAGTCTCGCCTTGCGTGAGGCTGTGGTGCGCCACAGCCAGTTATCTTTGGATCCCGCGCAGGTCGTGGTGACCGCCGGAGCCCAGTGCGGCCTGTTCGCGACCTTTCAGTGCCTGTTCGAGCCCGGCGACGAGGTGATCGTCGCCGAGCCCATGTACGTGACCTATCACGGCGTGTTCGGTGCCTGCGGTGCACGGGTCGTACAGGTCGCGGTGCGGCCGGAGCAGGGGTTTCGCCTGGATCCTGCCGCGGTGGCCAGGGTGATCACTCCGCGCACCCGGGGCCTGCTGCTCAACAGTCCGCACAATCCGACGGGCGCGATGATCGACCAGGCCGACCTGGAGCGCCTGGCGCAGTTATGTCGGGAGCATGATCTGTGGCTGGTCTGCGACGATGTCTACCAGTCGCTGCTGTACGAAGGTGAGGCGCCCAGTCCGTTGAGCCTGCCAGGCATGGCCGAGCGCTGCGTGTCGATCGGCAGCCTGTCCAAGTCCCATGCGATGAGTGGCTGGCGGGTCGGCTGGGTGATCGGCCCGCCGCTGTTCGCGCAGCACCTCGGCACACTGGTGATGAGCATGCTGTTCGGCCTGCCGGAGTTCGTCATGCATGCGGCTTGCGTGGCACTGGACCAGGCTGGGGTAGACGTACGGCGGATGCGTGAGGTCTACCGACAGCGGCGTGACCGGGTCTGCGCGGCGCTGGGGGGCTGCCCGGGCATTCATGTCCATCGGCCGGTCGGCGGCATGTTCGTGATGCTTGATATTCGCGGCAGCGGGCTCGGCGCCCAGGCGTTCGCCCAGCGCCTGCTGGACGAGGAGGGCGTGGCCCTGCTGCCGGGGGATGGGTTCGGGCCGAGCGCGGCGGGACATCTGCGCCTGGGGCTGGTGCTGGAGGCCGCGGTGCTAGAGCAGGTGTGTCGGCGCATCGCCGCCTGCGCGCTGCGGGTGCTAGCCGAGCAACCCGGCGGCGATGTTGATGGTAAAACCGAGGATCGCCGTGTTGAACACGAAACCTACCAGTGAGTGCGCCAGCACCACCCGGCGCATGGCTCGGCCGGCGACGCCGATGTCCGAGGTCTGCACGGCGACGTTGATGGTGAACGAGAAGTAGTGGAAGTCCCAGTAGTCCGGGTTACGCTCGCCGTCGGCAAAACGCAGGGGCGGTTCATGGCGGTCGCCGGTATAGAACAGCCGGGCGTAGTGCAGGCTGAAGATGCAGCCGATCAGCAGCCATGAACCGGCCACGGTCAGGCCGGTGTACAGATAGTGCAGGGCCAGGGCGCCGCCCTCCAGGCCGCGGCTGGATACCAACTGCTGGGTGACGGCGGCCAGGCTGGCGATGGCCGAGACGCAGACGGTGATCAACACCAGACCGGCGTTTTCATCCTCGATGCGGGCGACCTTGCGCACTCGCTCGGCATTGGCCCGAAGGCTCAGCCACAGGACCATGGCCAGGTACAGCCAGACGCCAAGGTTCCAGCCGGCAAGGATGTGCTGCACGGTGTCGCCGGTGGGGATCAGCCAGCCGCCGAGCAGGCCGGCCAGGGTGGCGATACTGAGACGGGGGTGGGTGCGGGTGAGGTGGTGGAAGGCCATGCGGTCCCTTGGTGGATGAGCGTGGGTGAACTGTAGACCAGATGCGGCCCTGGCGCGGGGCAAGCCTGCTCCACCTCGTTCAGCCCGGCATGCCGTCCACCCGCGGCCGCAGCAGGATCGGCAGGTAGTGCCGGAGGAACAGCAGCAACGCGGCGCTGCCGAACAGCACCGATACCCCCAGCCCCAGCGGCGTGAACGGCGTCACCACGACCCGGGCCAGCGCCGCCAGCTGGATCAGCGCGAACGCCCAGCCAATGCTGCGCGGTACCGCCAGCGGCCGCCCGGTATGCCCCAGGCTGACCCGGGCCATCATCGCCACGATCAGTCCGGTCATGGCGCCGACCGTCAAGGCGTGGGCGGCCAGGCTCGGATTGATCGCCACCCCGGCATGCCACAGCGCCAGGCCCAGGCAGGCCGGGATCAGCCAGGCATAGGCCAGGTGCAGCGACCACAGCAGTGGCACCCGCCACAGGCCACGGTCATGCCAAAGCACCAGGCGCACGCCGTGCAGCACCGCCAGGGTGGCGAACAGCAAGGTCATTGGCGGCTGCGGCGCATCGTTGAAGCCGAGCACGTAGGTGAGCGGCAGCGCCACGCTGCCCAGCAGGCAGGCGCGGTCCAGCCAGGGGCGGGCCGGTGCAGGGCTCATGTTGCCCAGGCCGCGACGGGTGAAGAACGGGATCACCCGCCCGCCAATCACGCTCATCATCGCCGCCACCAGCCAAAGCCCGGCCAGCACGCCGCGCCGTTGCCACAGCTCGTTGTCCTGCAGCCCGCCGGCCAAGGTCAGCCACTGGCAGGCGGCGATCAGCAGCACCAGTGCGACGATGGGATAGTTGTTGCGCAGCCGCCGCTGCACGATCGGTCGCGCCAGGGCCAGCGCCACCAGCGGCAGGAAGGTACCCTCGATCAAGACCAGCAGCCAGGCCGGCAAGGGCAGGAACCAACTGACCCGACCCAGCAGCCAGAGCAGGAACAGCCCCTGCAGCGGCCGGCCGCTCAGGCCCGGGATACCGCTCCAGTTCTGCACGGCGGTGAGCAGAAAGCCGGCGACAATGGCCACCGCGAAGCCGAACAGCATTTCATGGCGATGCCAGGCCAGCATGCCACCCGCCGGGTTGAGCTGGAGCGCGCCGGCCAGCTCGCCGGCCCACAGCAGCAGGGCGAGCAGGGCGAACAGGCTGCCGCCGAGGAAGAACGGGCGAAAACCCAGGGCCCAAAGGGCCTGACGTGGGCGAGCGGTGATCGGCTGGACGAGCATGGCGGGGACCTTGGTTCGATCGGAGCGGTTGAATGGGGTACCATCACGAACCATGCCAGCGTTCAAAGGCCTTGAATATCAAGGTGATGGCACTGCTTAAGGTCATTATGACTCTTTTTGTTTGTAGTCTTTTTGACCTTGATCAGGGTTGAAATGACTCGCTTTACGCCGTCTTGCGCTCGCCGCGCATTCGGCTTTGCTACAGGATCCCCGCTGTGACCGACCTCCTGCGCAATCCGCTGCTGCAGTACCTCGCCCGCCTGGCCCCGTCCAGCCAGTTGACCATGCGCTACATCCTGCAGGATGCCGCCGACCGCCTGGGCTTCGCCGATGGCGATATCGCCGATGTGCCCTGGCACCGTCTCGAGCCCGGCCATGTGATCGCCCTGGTGGCGGCGCTGCGCGCCGATGGTTACGCGCCCAATACCTCGTCGCTGTACGTCAATGCGGTGCGGGGGGTGATGAACGAGGCCTGGCGCCAGGGGCTGATCGACCACGAGCAACTGCTGATGATCCGCGAGGTCAAGCCGGCCGGCGGCAGCCGCCTGCCGCCGGGACGCAACCTGCGGCGCAACCTGATCCGTGAACTGATGGACGTGTGCGCCGCCGACCCGCGCCCCCAGGGCGTGCGCGACGCGGCGATCCTGGCGTTGCTCTACGGCACCGGCATGCGCAAGTCGGAGTCGGTGGATGTCGACCTGGACCAGGTGGACTTCCAGGAGCGCAGCGTGCAGGTGCTGGCCAAGGGCAACCGCCAGCTGGTCAAGTACGCCCCAGCCTGGGCCTTCGACAAGCTGCAGGCCTGGCTCGACCTGCGCCGCCAGCACCTGCCTGCCGGCGAGCGCGACGACAGCTTCCTGTTCAACCGCATCCGTCGCGGCAGCCATATCACCCGTGCGCGCATCACCAAGCACGCGATCTATTACATTGCCCGCCAGCGTGGGGCGCAGGTAGGGGCCAAGATCATGCCCCATGATTTTCGCCGGGCGTTCATCACCCGGGTGATCGAGGAGCACGACCTGTCGATCGCGCAGAAGCTCGCGCACCATGCCAACATTCAGACCACGGCGAGCTATGACCGGCGCGACGACAACGAGCGGCGGCGGGCGGTGGAACGGTTCGACTACTGAGAGCGAGCGCGGGCCTCAGCACACCTCGGCATAGCGCAACGCCCGGCCACGCCCCTGATGCTTGGCCGCGTACAAGGCCCGGTCGCCCATCGACAGCAGCCGCGATAGCTCCCCTGGCGCGGCCGGCTGGCTGACTATGCCGATACTTACACCCAGCAGGCCCGGTTCCAGCAACGCCAGCCCGGAAAATCCGGCGCAAATCCGCTGCGCCACCTGTTCGGCCTCGGCCTCGCTGGCGCCGCGCAGCAGGCAGGCGAACTCCTCACCGCCGATGCGCGCAAACAGGTCGTCGCGGCGCAGGTGGCGAGCGGTTTCCCGGGCGAACGCCAACAGCACCTCATCCCCGGCGGGGTGGCCGAATCGGTCGTTTATCCGTTTGAAATGGTCCAGGTCGCACAGCAGCAAAGCCACCGGCACCTGGCTTGTTGCGCAGTCATGCAGCAACTGGTTGCCACGCTCCATAAACGCCCGGCGGTTGTCGATGCCGGTCAGCGGGTCGCTGTAGGCCGCGGCGCGGAGCAGGATCTCGGCGCGCTCGCGAACCATTGCCAGGGTCACATAGGAAATACCGATGGCGAACAGCATCGACTCGAACAGGATGAAGGCAAAGAAGCCCGGGCTGGCGCCGCCGTTGTTGATCGCCTGGTCGAGGGCGACACCGTCCTCGAGCAGCGTGCGCATCAGGTAGAGCGCTGCATGCAGGGTGGTCAGGATCAGCGCCGGGGTATAGGACACCTGCAGGCGCACCCGTGGGCGCAGCAATTCGCCGATGCTCAGGCCGGTATAGCCCAGGGTCAGCAGCGAATACACCTTCACCCGCAGGCCAAGATCGCCGTAAAAGCCCGGCCATAGGCTGAATAGGCCCCAGAACACGGCGCCGGCCAGCAGCAGCGGCCAGTGCGGTTTGCGCCCGCCGAGCACGCGCATGGCCGTCCAGCCCAGGCCGGTGCCGACCAGCAGGACGATATTACCCAGTACCAGGGCCAGGTAGTCCGCGCCAAACCCGCGCAGGGCGTTCAGGCAGACTCCCAGGCCCGAGATCAGCAGCATCGCGCCCAGGTAGCCCAGGCTCGGGTCGCTGGCGCAGCGCCGCCAGGCGTGCAGGGTCAGGATGCCCATCAGGGCCAGGATGAAAACGGCGACCAGGATCAGGGTCGGCAGGCTAAGCGGCACGATTGAAGGGCTCTAGGGGCAAACCGGCGATGCTAAGCCATGCGCATGGCCATTTGCTACCTCGCTCAGTGAATGCTCGACGCCAGTTCGAAGATCGGCATGTACATCAGGATCACGATCAGCCCGATCAGCAGGCCGATGAAGGTCATCAGCAAGGGTTCGAACAGTTTGACGAACCATTCGACCCAGCGGCCGATCTCCTGGTCGTGGAAATCCGCGCAGCGCTCGAGCATCTCGCCCAGGTTGCCCGATTGCTCGCCGGCGCGCAGCAGGCGCAGCGAAACCGGCGTGACCAGTTGCCCGGCCAGCAGCGCATCGGACAATGGCAGGCCTTCGGCGACCCGTCGGCTGGCCTGCTCAAGGCCTTCGGCCGCACTGCTGCCGAGCAGCCCCCGGGCCATGCCCAGGGCGGTGAGGATGGGAATGCCGCCTTGCAGGAGGATCCCCAGCGAGCGGTAGAAACGCGCCAGCTCGTACATCACCAGGCGTTGGTGCAGGGCCGGTAGCCGGCGCAGCAGGCGACCGGCACCACGGCGCAGTGCCGGATGGCGGCGCAGGGCGACCAGCGCGCCGAGGCCGGCGAGGGTGCCCAGCCCCAACGGCAGTTGTTGGGCATGCAGGAACAGGCCGATCTGCATCAGCACCCGTGACAACCAGGGCAGCTCGCTGCCCATGCCCTCGAACACCAGGCTGAAGCGCGGCACGACATAGCCCAGCAGGAACAGCACCACGCCGCCGCCCACCAACAACAGCAGCAGCGGGTAGACCGAGGCGCCGACCAGCTTCTGGCGCACCAGGTCCAGCCGCTGGCGATAGCCGATGTAGCGGTTCAGCGCATCGCCCAGGGCGCCGGTGCGCTCGCTCGACTGCACCAGGGCCACGTACAGGGCGGGAAACACCCGTGGCTGCTGGGCCAGGGCCTGGGACAGCGAACGCCCCTCGTACAGCTGGCCCACCAGTTGCGCCAGGGTCTTGCGCGTGGCGCCGCCGGGGGCTTTCTCGGCCAGGCTTTCGAGGGCGTCGATCAGCGGCAGGCCGGCGCCGAGGAGGGTGGCCAGTTCCTGGCTGAACAGCATCAGGTCGAACGCTGCCGGGCGTCGGCGCAGGGCCAGGCCCCGGCTACGCACACTGAGCACGCGCAGGCCCTGGTCCTCGGCCTGGCGCCGGGCCTGGTCGCTGTCCTCGGCCTCGACCTGCATTTGCACCACGCCCTGGCTGCCCAGGGCCTTGAGCTGGTAGCGCATGGTCGGGCTCCTCACTGCCAACTGGTGATCTCGGCATTTTCTCCGTCGCCGCCGGGCTGGCCGTCCTTGCCCATCGACAGTAGGTCGTACTCGCCGCCGTTCTCGCCGGGCTGCTTGTAGATGTAGGGGCGTCCCCAGGGGTCCTGGGGTACCGCTTTTTGCAGGTATGGCCCCGACCAGCGCGCCTCGCCGCTGGGGGCGGCCACCAGGGCCTGCAGGCCCTGTTCGCTGCTGGGGTAGTGGCCGACTTCCAGGCGATAGAGGTCCAGGGCCTTGCCCAGGCCTTCGATCTGCGCCCGCGCCACTTTGGCCTCGGAACGGCCCAGCTGGCTGAAGTACTTGGGCGCGACGATGCCGGCCAGCAGGCCCAGCACCACCAGCACCACCAACAGTTCGAGCAGGGTGAAGCCGCGTTGGCTGTGGATGTTGCGCTGCATGGTGAAATCCTCCAGTGCGTTTACCCCTGCCATGCAACAGCCGTGCACGTCTGCGCCGGGCCCTTGCGCCATGAGCGCTGGCGGGCGGCACGGCGCTTGCGTCATAGCCGAAAAGCCCGATTCGACGGGCCATTTTCCCCACATCGGGGGCCACTGTTGTTCTTGTGCGGCGGGAGGTGATCGACATGCGTGGGCTGATCCTGGGATTGGCGGCGGGGCTGATGGCGCTCGGCGCCCAGGCCGACATCTACATCGCCAGTGATGGCAAGGGCGGCTTCGTGCTGTCCAACGTGCATCGGCCAGGACGGCACTATGAGCGGGTCATCAAGGAGAGCGGCTTGGCTGGCGGGCCGGTCAACGCCCAGCTGGTCACCGGGCGGCCCTATGCCGACCTGGTGGCGGCCGCGGCCCTGGCCAACGATGTGTCGCCTGCGCTCTTGCATGCGCTGATCAAGGCCGAGTCCGGCTACAACCCCAAGGCCCGTTCGGCCAAGGGGGCGGCGGGGCTGATGCAACTGATGCCGGACACGGCGAAGGAGATGGGTGTCGCGGATGTGCTGGACCCGGCGTCCAACGTGCAGGGCGGGGCGCGCTATATCAAACGCATGCTCAAGCTGTTCGACAACGACATCACCCTGGCGGTGGCGGCCTACAATGCCGGGCCCGACGCGGTGCTCAGCCGGGGGCGGGTGGTGCCGCCGTTTGCCGAGACGCGGCGGTATGTGCCGGCTGTCTTGCGAGAGTATCGGTTGCTGCGCGGACTGGCTGAGGATGCGCCGCTTTGAGGGCGGCCGGCGCTCGATCTCAAAGGCGCTGCAAGGCTCGCGGCGAGCACCTGGCAGCCTTCATGCGACTATTAGCCCGACCGACACACCATGGTTTCCCCAACTCTGGGCTATAACCTCTAAAGGTGCCCAGCCGCGGAGCCCGCCATGGACCTCGCCCCCCGTCCCGACACACTGCTGCCCGCCGAGACCGCCCCGGCGCGCAAGCCGTTCAACCTGCTGCGCTGGTACGCCTGGGTGAGCCTGGCTGTCATCGTCTCGGTGGGTGTCGGCCTGGGCCTGATCTCCAGCCGCTTCATCATCAATGAGAGTGTCGAGCGCGACGCCTTGCTTACCGCGCAGTTCATCACCTCCATCGCCGATGCCGAAGTACGTCATGTGTCGATCCCCAACGTGCGGACCATGGGCGAACTGCTCGACCCGCGTACCGACAAGGCCCTGTCGGACGTCGACCCCGAGGCCCGGCGCCGTGCCCGGGGTGAGTTCCTCGACCATATCGCCCATCTGCCGGATATACTCCTGGCCAACATCTACGCCCCCGATCGCACGGTGATCTGGTCGAGCAACCCGGCGCTGATCGGCAAACTGATCGAGTCCGACGACGACCTCGACCGGGCCTTCGCGTACAAGATGCGGGTGTCGGCCAGCTACCACGACTTCGAGCGGGCGCGCAGCGAGCAGAAGTTCGTCACCCCGCCCGAGGAGCTGTTCATCGAGAACTACATTCCCCTGTTCGATGCCGACGACGAAAACGTCACGGCCATGGTCGAGATCTACAAGGAGCCCCACGACCTGATCGTGCGCATCGAGCACGGCCTGCTGCTGATCTGGCTGGCCATCGCCGTGGGCGCCGGGCTGGTCTACGTCGGCCTGTACGGCATCATGCGCCGCGCGGCGCGGCTGATGGCGGTGCAGCAGAAGCGGCTGATCGGCAATGAAACCTTCGTCGCCCTGGGCGAGGTGTCGTCGGCGGTGGCGCACAGCCTGCGCAACCCGCTGGCGAGCATCCGCTCCAGCGCCGAACTGGCCCAGGCGTTCGATGATGGCCCGGCGCAGAAGAACATCAGCGACATCATTAGCCAGGTCGACCGCATGTCGCAGTGGGTGCGTGAGCTGCTGCAGTCATTGCGCCCGCTCGGTGACGAGGCCGTGCCGGTGGATGTGGCCCAAGCCGTGCGCGACAGCTTCCTGGCCCATGACCAGGCGCTGCGGCAGAGGGGGGTGCGTCTGGTCATGGACGAGCTGCCGACGGCCCG
>NZ_NIBE01000143.1:10665-27303 GCF_002205115.1 Pseudomonas sp. DrBHI1 | reverse complement strand
TTTGCTCGGGCAGATCTTCAACAGCCTGATTGCCAACGCCCTGGAGTCGATGGAGGCGGGTGGAGAGCTGCGCGTGGAGGTGGTGCGCCACGACCGCCGCACCCTCAGCCTGCGCCTCTCGGACACCGGCAAGGGCATGAATGAGCAGCAGCAGCGCATGGCCTTCCGGCCATTCTTCACCACCAAGCAGGGTGGCGTGGGCGTGGGGCTGATGCTGGTCAAACGGATCATGGAGTGCTTTGGTGGTTCGGTGCGGTTGAGCAGTCGCGAGGGGATGGGGACACGGGTGTTATTGAATTTTCGTGTCGCAGTTATGTGATTATTAACTGCAGGAATACCTATTAACCTATTGTTTTATAAGTATTTATTTTTTCTGGGTGGAGCTTCCCCAGAAGTGGGGGGTTTTTCTATACTTAGCATTAATAAATCTATCCAAGTATATGATTTATAAGGAAAAATAAAATATTTTATAGGCTGGCTGAATTTTTGCTTCACCTGATACAAGCCTGAGGCGGCACCGTCCGCCCGGCCTCAATGGAGTCACTTTGCTACCATCGGTAGCAATGGCATGCCGATAGCCTTCATCGGCCCCAGGCGGGAGCGACGCAATGCAGACGCTCGACAATGATGCCTCTGACAAGCCCGGCAGTATCGCTTCTGGGTTGGCCGCGCCGCTGAGCGAGTTCAACCTGCTGCGCTGGTTCTCGCTGGTCAGCCTGTTGATTATCGCCTCGGTCGCCGGCGGGTTGGGATATGTCTCGACGCGTTTCGTGGTGCGTGACAGCGTTGAACGCGACGCCATGCTCACTGCCCAGTTCATCCAGGCCATGGCCCAGGCGGAGGTGCGCCATTCGCAACTGCCGCCCGGCATCACCATGGGCGAGCTGCTTGACCCGCGTATGGACCAGCAACACCTGCAGTTCACCCCACAACTGGCCGAGTCGACCCGGGTCGAGTTCCTTGACCACATCGAACACCTGCCCGACACCCTGCTGGCCAATGTCTACGGTCGCGACCGCCTGGTGGTCTGGTCGACCAACTCCAACTTGATTGGCAAGCGCATCGACGAGGACGCGGACCTGGAGCGCGCCTTCCATTCGCGCAAGTCAGTATCGGCCAGCTACCACAAGGCCGATGAGGAGCGCGAGGAGCAGAAGTTTCAGCGCGAGCCCCGGCACCTGTTCATCGAGAACTACATACCGCTGTTTGACAGCCAGGGCGAGCAGGTGCTGGCCATGGTCGAGATCTACAAGGAACCCCAGGACCTGGTGCGGCGTATCCACCGCGGCTACGTGCTGATCTGGGCCTCGACCCTGGTCGGCGGGGCGCTGATCTACTTCGGCCTGTTCTGGATCGTGCGCCGCGCCGCCAGCCTGCTGCACCACCAGCAGGACCGCCTGGTGGCCAGCGAGACCTACGTGGCCCTGGGCGAGATGTCCTCGGCGGTGGCTCACAGCCTGCGCAACCCGTTGGCCAATATCCGCTCCAGCGCGGAGCTTGCGCAGGACATCGCCAGCCCGGCGGCGCAGAAGAATATCGGCGATATCATCACCCAGGTCGATCGCATGTCGCGCTGGGTCCGCGACCTGCTGGTATCGCTGCGCCCGGCCAGCGACGAGCCCGAGTCAGTGGACCTGGTGGCGGCCATCGAGGATACGCGACAGACCTTCGCCCCGCAGATCGAGCGCAACGGCGTGCGCTTCGCCTTCGAGGGGCCGTCAACACAATGGGTGGCCAGCCAGCCGCTGCAACTGACGCAGATTCTCAACAGCCTGTTCGCCAACGCCCTGGAGGCCATGCCCCAGGGCGGCGAGCTGCGCGCCGAGGTGCGCCAGCTGGAGGACCAGCAGGCCCTGTTGCAGCTCAGTGATACCGGCAGGGGCATGAACGAGCAGCAACGGCGCATGGTGTTCAAGCCGTTCTTCACCACCAAGCAGGGCGGCCTGGGTGTCGGCCTGGCCCTGGTCAAGCGGATCATGGAGCGCTTTGGCGGCGCGGTCGAGCTGACCAGCCGCGAAGAGGAAGGAACCCGCGTCAGCCTGACTTTCAAAATTGCAGCGGGAGGGGACCATGGAGCACAGCATCCTGGTGGTCGAGGATGATGAAATCCTCGCCGACAACATTCGCACCTACCTGGGCCTGAAAGGCTTCGAGGTCACGGTGTGCCACAGTGCGGAACTGGCGCTGGAGCAGATCAAGCGCGCCCGGCCCGACGCCGTGCTGACCGACAACTCGCTGCCCGGCATGAGCGGACACGACCTGCTGCGCACGCTGGTGGCGCAGGCGCCGGAGCTCAAGGTGATCATGATGACCGGCTACGGCAACGTCGAGGACGCGGTGCTGGCGATGAAGGAGGGGGCGTTCCACTACCTGACCAAACCGGTGGTGCTGGCCGAGCTCAAGCTGATGCTGGACAAGGCCCTGGCGGCCGAGCGCATGGAACGCACGCTGTCGTTCTACCAGGAACGCGAAGCACAGAAGTCCGGGCTGCAGGCGCTGATCGGCGAGTCGCCGGCCATGCTCGAGCTCAAGCATACCCTGCGCCAGCTGCTCGACGCCGAGCGGCGCATGGCCAGCGGCGACCTGCCGCCGGTGTTGGTCGAGGGCGAGACTGGCACCGGCAAGGAACTGGTGGCCCGCGCCCTGCATTTCGACGGCAGTCGGGCCAAGGGGCCATTTATCGAGTTCAACTGCGCCTCGATTCCTGCCAACTTGTTGGAGGCCGAGCTATTCGGTCATGAGAAGGGCGCCTTCACCGATGCCAAGGAGCGTCGTGTGGGCCTGGTCGAGGCGGCCGATGGCGGCACCTTGTTCCTCGACGAGATCGGCGAGATGGACCTGGTGCTGCAGGCCAAGCTGCTCAAGCTGCTGGAGGATCGGACCATCCGCCGGATCGGCGCGGTCAAGGAGCGCAAGGTCGACCTGCGGGTGATCAGCGCCACCAACTGCAACCTCGAGCAGATGGTCCAGCAGGGCAAGTTCCGCCGCGACCTGTTCTTCCGCCTGCGCATCATTGCCCTCAAAGTGCCGCGTTTGTACGCACGCGGGCAGGATATCCTGCGCCTGGCGCGGCATTTCCTGGCCCACCACGGGCGGCGCTACGGCAAGCCCAACCTGCGCTTCTCGGCCGAGGCCGAGGCGCTGATGCTGGGCTACGGTTGGCCGGGCAATGTGCGGGAACTGCGCAACATGCTCGAGCAGACGGTGCTGCTGGCGCCCAGCGAGGTAATCGGCGCTCATCAGCTGAACCTGTGCCTGACCCTGGTCGACGAGCCCCAGGCGCAACCTGCGCAGGTGCTGGCGTTCGAAGCGCCGCGCCACGAGCCCCCGGGTACCGCCAGCCTGCCGGATATGGAGCGCGACATGGTCTGCCGCACGCTGGATCGCACTGACTGGAACGTCACCAAGTCGGCACGGCTGCTGGGACTGTCGCGGGACATGCTGCGCTACAAGATCGAAAAACTCGGCCTGACCCGACCGGACAAGCGGCAGTGGTGACCAGCCCAGCGCGATCGATGTGTGGCGGCCTTGTGCCGCGAAAGGGCCGCACAGCGGCCCCGGCAGGCCCAAGTCGGACGTCAATTATCAACACCTTGAAAGGGCTGATGTTAAAGACGAAAGTGGGGGTGCCCCAGTACCTATGAGGCGCTACGGACTTGAGCCATAGGATAAAACGTATGAAGCACTGCTGTTATCAGCTTGCCATCGATTTCAGGGTCATACTCACGCAGAGGCCTGGGCTTACCATTCTCTAACGGTTGATTGATTAGGTGGGCCTTGGGTGCTTTGAGCTTTCCCATGACTGCAATAACTGGTCTATTCAATGTATTGGCAACAATCTGCGCAGCGGCGGTCCCTGCATAGCATCCGAGCAACATGAAAGGCTTGTTTGGGTCTTTGCGGTAGGCTTTCAACCCCTTTAGTCTGGGACCGATTTCCTCCTTCGCCACTAATTTCGCATTGTTTAAGTTACCGAACTCATCTAATAATAGCGGGCGGTCTAGTTTGGAGTGTGTAACGAAACCTGCCATCCCACTAAGTAGTACCTCTTTATGGAACACGGTTGGCGCAATCTTGTCAGTGCCTTTGTATAGCACCTGGTATGGCCCTTCGAACTCGACCCTTCCGGTAATAGCATTACGGACTTTCTCCAAGATATGCCCGGATGGGTCAGTATTGTTGACCGGGTCACCCGCGCAGTAGGTATAGACGTTGATGCCTCCATCACCGAACGGGCTTTTACTATCGGCGGAGTGGAAGCGCATCAAGACGCTATTGAAGGCGCGATAGCCATTGCCCAGAAGGTAGAGGGGGATGGGTAGCTCCAGAGGCTGTCCGTTGAACCTCAACAACGTTGAGTCGTTACGTTCTGGCAGGTAGCCGTAAGGGCAATAGGTGAATATGGAGGGCTGTGATACATGGCTTCTCCTCAATACAGTGGCCTGCCGGTCGACAGCCAGTATTCCCGGTGCTGCTGAACGGCCCCGGTTTGATTTGTCCATGTGTCGCCCCCGACCAGTATTCCCTGGTAATACTGGTGCGCCACTGGGTGCTGTACAACTGGTAAAAATGTCAGGTGGCAGGGACTCAGGGCTTGCTGCTCCCTGAGCTTCCCCCGTCACGCCCCATCCCCTCCGACCCACTACTACCCATCCCCGGCAGATCACGATCATCGTTCTGCTCGGCTGGCGGACTTTCCGGGTCATTGCCCTTGATCCGGGGGTCGGTGTCCCGCGGCATGGGCTTCTCGATCGGGTTGAGGGTGCTGTCGACCCCCGGCTGTGGCGCCGGATTGTGCGGATCGTCAGGGTAGGTGGCGCCGGTACCGGCGGCCAAGGCCAGGGGCGAAGCGAGCAGGGCGGCGAGGAGGAAGGCGTGTTTCATGGGGCAGGCTCCTTTGCGACGGAGAAAGCGGCCCTGCCTGCGCAGGGCCTCTGTCTCACTTGGGCCTGTGGCCCGTCAGCAAGGTGCCATGACGGCGACCAACGGTCACACCACCATCGACAGCAACATGATGAAGATGATGCCGACCACCGAAAGGATGGTCTCCATCATGCTCCAGGTCTTGAAGGTCTCGGCCACGGTCATGTTGAAGTACTGCTTGACCAGCCAGAACCCGGCGTCGTTGACGTGGGACAGGATCAAGGAACCGGCGCCGGTGGCCAGCACCAGCAGTTCACGGTTCACCCCTGGCACCAGGTCGATCACCGGGGCGACGATGCCGGCGCCGGTGATGGTGGCCACGGTCGCGGAGCCGGTGGCAATGCGGATCACCGCCGCCACCAGCCAGGCCAGCAGGATCGGCGAGATCTCGGCCTGCACCGCCATCTGCCCGATCACGTTGCCGACGCCGGTGTCCACCAGCATCTGCTTGAAGCCGCCGCCGGCGCCGACGATCAGCACGATGGCGGCGGTGGGCGCCAGGCTTTGGTCGAGCATCTTCATGATCTGCTGGCGGTTGAAGCCGCGGGCCGAACCGAAGGTGTAGAAGGCCAGCAACAGGGCGGCGAGAAGGGCGGTGATCGGGTGGCCGATCAGGTCCATCCACTGGCGCACGATGTGCTCGGCCGGCAGTACCACGTCGGCGAAGGTTTTCAGCAGCATCAGCACCACCGGCAGCAGCACGGTGATCAGGGTCACGCTGAAGCTCGGCAGGTTCTGCTGGTTCGAGTCGCGGGCGATCTGGTCCATCAGCTCCTGGGACGGGTTGCCCGGGATATAGCGCGAGATGAAGTTGCCGAACAGCGGGCCTGCGATCACTGCGGTCGGCAGGGCCACCAGCAGGCCGTAGAAGATGGTCTTGCCGATGTCGGCGTGGAAGATGCCGATCGCCAGCAGTGGCCCCGGGTGCGGCGGCACCAGGCCGTGCACCACCGACAGGCCGGCCAGCAGCGGGATGCCGATCTTCACCAGCGACACGCCGGAGCGGCGGGCGACGATGAACACCAGCGGGATCAGCAGCACGAAGCCAATCTCGAAGAACAGCGGGATGCCCACCAGGAAGGCGGCGAACATCATCGCCCAGTGCACCTTCTGCTTGCCGAAGGCGCGGATCAGCGTCTGGGCGATCTGGTCGGCGCCGCCAGAGTCCGCCATCAGCTTGCCGAGCATGGTACCCAGCGCGAGGACGATGCCGACGAAGCCGAGCACGCCGCCGAAGCCGTCCTGGAACGACTTCATCACCTTGGCCACCGGCATGCCGGAGGTCAGGCCGAGAAAGCCCGCGGCCAGGGTGAGGGCGACGAAGGGGTGGACTTTGAAATGGGTGATCAGCAGGATGAGCCCGACGATGGTGACCAGTGCGTCGAGCAACAGGAAGGTATCGGTAGCCAGTCCGAACATGGTTCGTGAACCTCGGTCTTTTCGTTGTTGTTTTGGTGTCGCGTGTCTTGCGTCATTGCGTCTTGAGAAGCAGGGAGACAGCGCTGTCTTTGGTGAGCCGGAAAAACCGCCGGTTCAGGCAGTCCGCGCCAGCGCCTGCTCACCGCAAGGCTTTAGCCATTGGTGCACGTCCTCGGCCAGCGTGGTCAGCGGGCGGGTGGCATCCAGGGCCAGGGTCAGGGGTTCGGCGTGCGGCGGCTCCAGTGCGGCGAACTGGCTGTCGATCAGGCTGGCTGGCATGAAGTGGCCGGGGCGGGCCAGCACACGCTTCTCGGCTTCTTGCGGGGTCAGTTCGAGGAACACGAAGCACAGCTCGGGCACGGCCTGGCGCAGGGTGTCGCGGTAACGGCGCTTGAGGGCCGAGCAGGTCAGGATCGGGCGCTCGCCGGCGGCCAGGGTGTCTTGCAGCGCCTGGCCCAGAAGCACCAGCCAGCCGGCGCGATCGTCGTCGTCCAGGGGAATGCCGGCACTCATCTTGGCGATGTTCGCGGCGGGGTGGAAGGCATCGCCTTCGATCAGGCGGCCGCCGCTGCGGGTGGCGATGGCGGCGCCGACGCTGCTTTTACCACAGCCGGCTACGCCCATGACCACGATCGCGGACAGGGAAGGGTTCATCTGTACCTCCTGCTGGGTGAGATAGCGCTGTCTCGGTCGGGACGGACCGAGCGTCATGCGCCACCCTCCCGGGTGTTATTGATCTTGTCTTTGGCAGTATGGACGCTGAACGCATGCCTGCTACCAAGATTGCATTGCCTGCATTCAGAGACAGCGCTACCTTAGTGACCGTTCCCCATTCCTGCAAGCGGTAAAATTACAACACTCATGTCCCGCACTGGCTCGCGCACTACCGGTCGTCCCACCCTGGCGGAAGTCGCCAGGCTTTCCGGGGTTTCTCCCATCACCGCCTCCCGCGCGCTGCGCGGCGTCAGCACGGTCGCGCCGGAGCTGGCGCAGAAGGTCATGGCCGCAGCGGCCAGCCTGGGCTATGTCGCCAACCCGGCGGCACGCGCCCTGGCTTCGGCGCGCAGCCAGTCGGTGGTGGTGTTGATCCCATCGTTGTCCAACCAGTTGTTCATCGACACCCTTGAGGCCATCCACGAGGTGATGCGCCCCCGTGGCCTGGAGGTGCTGATCGGCAACTATCACTACGATATTGCCGAGGAAGAGAACCTCATCCGCAACTACCTGGCCTACCAGCCGTGCGGCATGCTGCTCACCGGCTTCGAGCGCAGCGACGCTTCGCGGCAGATGCTCGCCGCCAGTCGGGTGCCGTGCGTACATATGATGGAGCTGGGCGGCGAGGCCGACGCCCTGTCGGTGGGCTTCTCCCAGCACGAGGCAGGACGCGCCGCGGCGCGCCACCTGATCGAGCGCGGTCGGCGGCGCCTGGGCTTCATCGCCGCGCAGCTCGACCCGCGGGTGATGCAACGCGCCGAGGGCTTCCGCCAGGCCCTGGCCGAGGCCGGTCTGCAGGCGCCCGAGCTGGAAATGCTCGATCCGCAGCCGTCGTCCATCGGTCTGGGCGGCACGCTGTTCAGCCGCCTGCTGGCCAAGGCGCCGGATGTCGATGGCATCTTCTTCTGCAACGACGACCTGGCTCAGGGCGCGGTGCTGCAGGCGCTGCGCGAAGGCGTCGAGGTGCCGCGGCGAGTGGCGATGGTCGGCTTCAACGACCTGCCGGCCTCGGCGCACATGGTCCCGCGCCTGACCTCGATCCGCACCCCGCGCGCGGCGGTCGGCCGCGGCGCGGCGCAGGCGTTGCTGGCATTGCTCGATGGCAAGCGGGTGGCCACCGGGCAACAGGACCTGGGGTTCGAGCTGATGGTGAGGGAGAGTTCCTGAGCCGCTACAGGCACTGCACGATCCGGATATCCCTGTCTCAACCACAGCTCCAGGGCTGGCGCGTGCGATCAGCGGACACGCGTCACTGCACTGGCAGGAAGTTCATCAGCAGCAGGCTCTGCGCATAGTTCAGGCCGATTCGCCGGTAGCGTTCGTCGAGCATCTGCGCCACCAGGTCCAGGCGCGCGACGACCTTGCCGAACTCCACCGCGAAGCTCAGGTTGCTGCCCTGTTCGGAAATTTCGTTGGAAAACAGCAGGAGCACGCCATTGGCATCCTGGCGCTGGCTCAGCATCCAGGTGGCTTTCTCGATGTTGCGGGCAGCGTTGTTGATGAACAAGGGGTCCAGGGTGTCCGTCATGTAGAACGCGGTGCGTCCGCCATGGGCGGTGACCAGCATGCTGCCGATGGCGTAGATGAATGCGCCGACCCGGTCGCCGCGAAACTCCGGGCTCAGGGCGTAGCTCAAGGCTGCCAGGTCGCGGCGCTCGCCCAACTGCGGCAGTGGTTGGCGCTGTTCGATGGCGATGCGAATCTGCCGCGCCGCCGTGGTGGCGTCGAGGTAGCCCGACAGCCTCCACTGGCTGGGGTTGCGCAGGTACAGCTTGTCCATCAGCAGGTACAAGCTTTGCAGGTTGTCGCGCATGGCCAGGGTAGCCATGCGGTCGACACTGGTCTGGAACAACTCGTCTGGCTTGCCGTTGCCGATCTGGGTGAGCATGTCGCGCCCCTGCTGTTGGGTGCAGGCTGTCAGGCACACGAGGGCAGCGGCCAACATCAGGCGGTGGTGAAGCTCGGCGGGTTGTCGTACGGCCATCGGCACCGGTGGGAGTCGTCGGTTCTGCCGGGGATCGGCGGAGCCTGGCCATGGATAGAGCGCAGTAAGGCGAAAAAGTGCAATATCGCGACCCTTGACTCACGATAAGCCGTGGTCAAGGGCCGCGCGGGTCAGGGGACATCGACCAGCACGATCTCGCTGTCTTGCACTGCCGTCACCTTCAGCACCGTCTCCTGCTCGATCGCGACGCCGTCGCGCGCCTTGGCCTGGAGCCCGTTGACCTCGATCAGCCCCTTCGCCGGTACCAGGTAGCCGCGTCGACCAGCATCGAGGCGGTACTCGGCGCTTTCGCCGGCGCGCAGAGTGGCAGCCACCAGGCGTGCGTCGGTGCGGATGCGCAGGCTGTCCTCATCGCCCTCGCGGCCACTGGCCAGGGTCACGAAGCCCTCGCCACGTTCACCCTTGGGGAACGGCCGGGTGCCCCAGGACGGCGCATCGCCGACCTTCTCGGGAATGATCCAGATCTGGAAGATCCGCGTGTCGACCTTCTCCAGGTTGTATTCGCTGTGGACGATGCCGCTGCCGGCACTCATCACCTGTACGTCCCCGGCCTCGGTACGGCCTTTGTTGCCCAGGCTGTCCTGGTGGGTGATAGCCCCTTCGCGGACGTAGGTGATGATTTCCATGTCACGGTGCGGATGGGGCGGGAAGCCTGCGCCGGCGGCGATCAGGTCGTCGTTCCAGACCCGCAGGTTGCCCCAGTGCACACGTGCCGGGTCATGGTACTCGGCGAAAGAGAAGTGATGGTGAGCGTCCAGCCAGCCGTGGTTGGCGTGGCCAAGGCTCTCGAAGGGTCGCAGTTGCAGCATGATATTGCTCCTCTGATTCGGTGGAATGGTGCCATGATGCGGTTTTGAAAGATCGATAAAAAGCGTAAATATCGGCTTTATATTATCTATTAATTCGATTCGAATGGATGCGAATCAACATGCGCTTCATCGCCTAATTGACTGATACACAAGCATTCGCTGGCACTTTCTTGCGGATGAGGTGAACATGCCCGCTGTTCTGATTCTCAATGGAGTGACCGTGCCTCACGAGCATCCCCAGGCCCCGGCCGACCTGACCCCGCCCGCCCAGTTGCCGTGGCTGCGCCGCCTGGCGGCCCGCCTGTTGGGGCGCGGCCTGTCGCGCCTGAAGGCGCAGCACCGTGACTCCTGGTTCCTGGGCCACGCCACGGGCCAGCGCAACGGCCATGCCGATGGCCTGCGCGAAGGCTACGAGCGGGGCCGGGTGGACGGCTACGAGGCCGGGCGCCAAGTCCTGGTGATCCGCGATACCCGCCCCGAGCATGTCGCTGTGCCGGGCCAGGACGACAACCTGTTCGACGATTGGCGCCTGCCGCTGACAGCCGAGCTGAAGAAGCGCTTCAAGGCCGACGTCGCCCAGCGCCTGCCGGCCGAGGCGCAACCGAGCGCGGCGCAGTGGAAGCTGATCTTCAGCGATACCCCGTCCACCTGTGTGGTGGCCGGCGCCGGGGCGGGCAAGTCGACCTCGCTGGTGCTGCGCATCCTGTTGCTGCGCCATTACCTGGGCTTCGAGCTTGATGCCCTCACCGTGGTGACCTTTACCCGCGAGTCGCGCAAGGACTTCATCCAGCGCCTGCTGCAAGTGTTCGCCCAGTGGCAGGTCGAACTGTCGCCGGCCCAGGGGCGCGAGCTGGTGCGCACCTTCCACTCGCGCATCCTGCCGCTGGTACGCAGCCTGCCGGGCTTTGCCCAGGTGCGGGCGTTCGAGACGCTGGGCAGCGAGATGCCTGTCGGGGGCGAAGCCAACGCCGACAGCAACCCTTTCGACCTGCGCCTGAACGACGCCCAGCGCCAGCAGCTCAACCTGTGTTACCGCGACCTGATGGGGCAGAGCCCGCGTTTCGCCGAGTTGATCGCCGCGCTGCGCCAGGAAGCCCTGCTGCTCAAGCCGCTGGATCCGGATCACCCGGATGTGCAGAAACGCGCCCAGGTGACCCAGCTGGCGGCCCAGCGCGACGAAGAACTGTGCGATGTGATCGAGGACCTGTGGTTTGCCGCCGGGGCCTGGCCTATCAAGGGTATCGAACCTTGCCGGGACACGGTGCAGATCCGTGGTAGCCGCTTTCATGTGCACGGACGCCTGGAAGGGCTGGATGCCTGGGTGGTGTTGGGCTTCGACCCGGCCGAGAGCGGCCAGTACCAACGCCCGGGCGCCAAGCTGGCGGTGCGTGCGGAGTGGGCGGTCAAGCGAACCCTGTTTCAAGCCTTCTGCGACAAGCCATTGATATGGTTGGATAACTATTCTTCTGCAAAACGGCTGGCGGCGTCTCTGGCGGGTGATGCCGTGGCGGGGCCGGGCTTCGAGTACAAGGTCAAGGGCGAGCTGGCCCCGGCGCCGTTGCTCGACGCCTTCGTCACTGCGGCCAGTTTCATCGAGAACCTAGGCCTGGACGTGAATGCGGCGGTGGCGGCCATGAGCTTCCCGTCCGGCGACACCGACGCGACCTTCTTCGAAGCCCTGGCCCTGTACTGGAAGGCGCTGGAGGCACACCTGCTGGCCCAGTCACCGCCGGTGATGACCTACAACCGCATGTTCGCCCTGTTCGGCGAGAACAACCCGGAGAACCTCGGGCTGTTGCCCGACCCGTTGCTGCGCCCCCTGGCGCACCTGATGATCGACGAGTTCCAGGACGTCTCGCCGCAGATCGTCAGCTGGCTGCGCGCGAGCCTGGCCGAGATCCGCCGCCGTGGGCCGGCCCTGCATGTCGGGCGGGTGGCGCAGCATTCGTCGCTGATGTGCGTCGGTGATGACTGGCAGTCGATCTACGGCTGGCGCGGCAGTTCGCCGAAGTACTTCATGGAGTTCACCAAGGCGTTCCCGTCACCCGCCAACACGCGGGTGATGCTGGTGGAGAACTACCGCAGCCAGCAGCACATCATCGATGCCGCCGAGCATCTGGTCAAAGGCGCCCCGGCCATCACTGGCAAGAAGGCCAAGGCCGCAGGGCTGGCGGCTGAATTGCCGTTGGCACCGGTGAGGGTCTTCGACCGGGACGAGGCGGCACTGGCCGAGACCGTGATCGAGCACTATCAACGCGGCGAAACAGTCATGATACTGTTTCGAAAATCCAGCGATAAACTATTGATAGAGCAATATATATCATCGATTGTTAAAGTTGATTCTAGCTTGCCGATCGGCCAGCGCCGCCTGCGCCAACTGACCTATCACAGTGCCAAGGGCCTGCAGGCTGACACGGTGTTCATGCTGGGCGATTGCCAGTACCTGACCAGCTCGCCATACAAGAACCAGGTCTACCGTCTGGCCGGCCTGGGTAAGCCGGGTGATGCCCAGGCGTTCGACACGGCGCAGAAGGACGAGGTGCAAAGACTGGCCTATGTGGCTGTCACGCGAGCAGTCCGGCATTGCTACTGGCATGTGGAAAAGGCCAGTGGCGAGGTGGCCGGGCAGCCGCGCGCGTCGAGCCAGGTACACGGCCGGCAGGTCTTCTTCGAAGACCTGCGCGGCCAGTAGGCTCAGTTATTGGGGTCGCGGCGTGCGGTCAGGCCAAGGTAGAGGGCGTCTTCGTCCGCTTCCAGGCCCAGGGCCATGCGGTTCATGCCCGCGACATACTGTTCACTGGTGAGGGTCTGGCGCAGGGGCTGGCCATCTTCGCCAAGGGGACTGCGCCCCAGCGCCTGGGTCAGTGCTTCGATCACCGGGGGTTCGAGCGTGCCGTCCAGGTCATTGCCCTCCAGGAACTCCATGCCGACATCCCAGCGACGCCTGAGCACGTTGAAGCGAGTAATGAATTCCCGGTGCAGCAAGCGGCGCCAGGTCGGGTGTCGAGAGATCCACTGGCGACGCCTGTCGGCGCTAGTGTCCCGTGTCTCGACCTCATTGCGTACCGCATCTTCGGTCTGCGCCGAGATTTCGGCGGTTTGCCGGTACAGCATGTCCTGTTGGAACTCGGGGAAGTCCAGTATCCTCGACAGGCGAGTGCGCAGGGCCAGGCGAATCTCGATCAGGTCCAGGCCTTCGCCAAGGCCATTGTGCAGCACGTCGTCCGACAGCGTATCGAAGCGATGCAGCTCGGGTACTGCGGGCCTGGCACCGCGCTCGTCCAATGGCTGGGCATGCCAGGCATCCATTGCACGTAGGGCATCGCGTCGCGCAAGCCTGGCGTTGAACAGGTCCTGGGCCAGGGCGTTCACCTGGTCTCGTCGGAACAGGCGCCTAAAGAACTGGAACAGTGGTGGCGTGGCAACCTCGTCACCGGCGATTCCATAGTCGGCCTTGATCTCTGCGGCCTCATCGTAGGCCATTACTTCGACCTGCAAGGTATCGAAACCATCGGCACCGGCATCGCCGCAGGTCACCGGGAACTCGCTGGCCACCTCGTTAAGGCGGGTGCGCAAGCGAGTGCTGGCGGCAGCCCGATCAAGCAGTCTCCAGACCTGACGGGCAAAGGCCCTGGGCTGACGCAGCGCGCTGGCTGACATGCCGACCTGTTCGATGACCTCGCGCAAGCTGGTGTTGCGGTCCTCGTCAAACAATGCGTTCCAGGTGGCTTGGCGGGCTTCGCTGGCACCGCTCAGCCAGTCGATTCGCTGCGCAGGTGCAGGCAAAGGCGCCTCGATCGTTTCTTCCTCGGCGGAGGCGCCGATGACCCTCAGGCTTGTGCGGGTGCGTTCATCCAACGGGTTGTAGTTGAAGCGCCAGCGATAGCCAGGACGTCTGGCCAGCAGTGCGTCTGAATAGGCTGAGTAGATCAGCGAGTCGAAATCGGGAATCTGCGTGATGCGATTCATGCTCAGGTCCACTTCGCGCAGCATGCATGGGGTGCGCTGCATCAAGGTGCCGAGCCCGGATGGCCAGTGCTGCAACTGGGTGCTGTCCAGACGCAGGGTGGCCAGGTTCTCCAGGTTGCCCACGTCAGGGCCGAGGCCCAGCGGATTCAGGCTCAGGTGCAAGTGCCGCAACGCACGCATCGAGCCAAAGGCCCCCGCCATTTGCGCATCCAGCGCAATGCGGTTGACCCGCAGATCCAGGGTCTCCAGGCGCAGGCCCGCAATCATCTGCAGGTCCGGCAGGGTCAGGGTGAGGCGGTTGCGGGGCAGTTCCAGGCTGCGCAGATTGTCCAGTGTCGGCAATACCTCGTGGGCGACAGCTGGCAGCTCCCCCAGGCGTGCCCCGCTCAGACGCAGTTCACGCAATTGCGGAGCATTGCGCAGTGCCCGCAGGACCGAAGCGGCGCTCAACTGCGGGCTGCTGCGCACATCGATTCGCCGTAATGACACAAAGGCCTGCAGGAAGTCGGCGGGCATTTCGATCACGTTGAGGTTCTCCAGCGTCAACGTGGCGATGTGATCGAAACGCGCCGCTAGCGGCGGCAACGCATCGAGGGTGATATTGGACAGGCTGAGTACTTCGCCGTCCAGGCGCTGCCAGGCCCGGACCAGTTGGTCGGCGGTCCTGGTGAAGTAGGCGCCGACTTCTTCGCCCCAGTCGTCGGCGCCTTTGCTGGCCCAGGCGCCGAGCTGTTCACGCAGTGTTGCCAATTGAGCACGCAATGCCTGAATCTGTTCAGTAGCGCTGCCCCTGACGCGCAGGGTAACCAACAATTGCCTGACCTCGCGATCACCGAGCCCGGGGTACAAGGCATGCAGCTCGCGTTCGGCCCGGGAGGCGAATACGCCTGGGCTCAGCGGGTAGCCATACCTGCCATCGCTCAGGCGCAGGGGCGAGCGAAAGCCGGGGCTCACCGGTTGCTGGCCGATCAGCCTGGCGGCTGCGGGACGGTCGGCAAGCGCCGCGTGATAGCGCTGTTGCGCGGACCTTTGTGGGTAGCGGGCCAGCAGGTTGTCGCTGATCAGCTGGCTATCGGCGTTGGCCAGGCTGTTGCGGTACAGGCCCAGGATTGCCCGGTCCAGTCGCACACGGGCTTGCAGCAGCCGTGCTTCCTCGGCAATACGCAGGGGAACCCGGCCTGCAAGCAGGCTGTTGCGTTCGGCGCTGCTGGCCTGGCTGGCCAGTTCGTCGAGTGCCTGCCGGGGCAGGCCGGGAAACTGTCGACCGATGGCCAAGATCGTGGGCGTGGCTGCGCTGGTATGAGCGTTGTAGAGGCTGTCGAACAGCGCCGACCGACTTGCGCTCAACCGGTCGGCCATCAGCGTCTGCAAGGCCTGTTGGCGTTGCCCGGCTGAGGCACCCTCGGGCAGCAGGGCGTTTACCGTTTCTTCGTCCAGGTTTTCCAGGACGATCCTGGCCAGGTCGCCGTTGTCCAGGTCGCTGCGGGTCAACTGGATTACCTGGTCACCGAGCCGATCGCGCCCATAGCGGGTGGCGCTGCCCATCGGCTCGACCCCCTCGAAAACCTCCAGCACCACATCCTCGGGCCAACCGGGCAGTTCGCCGAGCACACTGATGGCGAATTGTTTGTAGGCTGCCAACGGGCGGCCCTGGCGGGTTCTTGCGATGATCTCGTCGGCGGTGCTGTCGGCCTTGAGCCGGCGCAGGGCGTCCTCGAGCAGCGCCGGAGGGCGCCTGCCGTCGGCGTGGACCTGCTCCAGCACGCCACGGTCCAGGCCGCTGCTGTCGAGTGCTGCCAGCAGTTCTTCATCGTTCAAGCCCTTGCAGAGCGGACCGAGGCGGCGCATCAGCTTGACCCGGCTCCAGTCCTGCGGCCGCTCGTGCGACAAGCGCCAAGCCCCTTCGCCATTGCCACGCAGTCGTGGCTGATAGGCCTGTGGATCTTCCGGATGGACAATGCGCCAGTCTTCATCGCTGTGCTTTCGCACCTCGTGGAGCGAATCGTCCAGTTCGATGAAATGCCGATTGTCATACTGCAGGATGCCTTGGTTGTCCGGTTGCAGGTCCGCCGGCAGTTCGACCGGGCTGCGGTAGGGCTGCAACTGCGGGTGCCACAGTCGCTGCTCGCCATTGATCCAGAGGCTTTCCATCCCGTCGACAAAGCCGCTGGCCCTGGCCAGCTTGGCGACGCCAGCGATGGCGATCACGCTGCCGAGGTTGATGAGCAGCGACTCGACCTGCCCTGCGGCCTGGGCGTTGTCACCTTCGGACCAGGCTTCGAAACCGTGGAAGATACTGCTCATGACCTGGCCTGCGCCCACTGCCAGCATGGCGACGTCCAGGCCGGGGACGAACATGGCCGCCACCCCCAGCAGGTTGAAGCCGCGCTCGCCCCACAGCATCAGGCGCTCACGCCGTGCCTTGGCGTCGACATCGGCCGTCGGTACCGCCACCCCGCGCGCGTCGTCCTGCAGGCGTTGTACATGGTCGTTGAACAGCTTGGGCCACACCGGGAAGGCGATGGGGGTTTCATGGATCGCCAGCACCGGGAAGCGGACGGGGCGCGGTGTTGGTGGCTCATCTGCTTCGCTGGCCGTTTCCTGTCCTTGCCAGGGATGCGTGCCAGGTTCGGTCTCGGCAAACGCGGGGGAAGGCGTCTCGAGGGGGATCACCTGCGCCCGGGGGCCTTCGAACAGCCTGGCCTTGAGTTTTCTTGCCATCTCGGGGCGATCCTTCAGGGCGACATGTTCCAGAAAACGTTCGCGATAGCCGGGCTCCAGCAGCCGGCGCCGTAGGTA
>NZ_NIBE01000143.1:0-10636 GCF_002205115.1 Pseudomonas sp. DrBHI1 | reverse complement strand
TGGCTGTTTACTTTCAACAGCCACAGGTCGTGCAATTGCGTGCCCAGCATGCTCAAGGTCAGCACCGAGGCCGTTGCCGTCCCGTAACTTGGCGCTTGGTCGGTGGTACAGAGCTGGAGCAATGCCTGGAGGCCTTCATCCGTCAGGTGTCTGCGCATATGGGCGATCAGCGCCTGCACGGCAAGCTCATCGCGCCGCGCTTGGCTCCATAGCGGTTGCAGCACGGCCTTTCGCGTGCCGCCATAGAGGCTTTGCAGGTGCTGCTGATAGCGCTTGCCCAGGTCGAGTGCACGGCAGTGGCTGACAAAAGCGTTTGTACTCAAGCCAGGGATTGGTGTGGTGTCTTCGACACTGAGCTGCAAGGTGCTGAAGGGGCCAACCTCAGCCATGCCTTCGAAATTGTGCAGAGCGGCTTCCAGCAGGCTGGTGAGCGTGGCGGCGCCGGTCGGTTGCTCGGTCAGGATCACCGGGCGGGGCATGACATGGGATGCGTCCGGATCGGGAAACCCACCCATCTGGCCCTGCGTAAATGGCTGACGGTTGAACTGCGCTTGTGTAAGGGAGACCTGCACGCCCAGTCGCGCCTTCAGCAAAGGTTCGCAGAACTCGGTGATGCCCCGCAGAGCCTGTAAGGCCTTGGCCAGTGCCTTGCTACTGGTCGTTCGCTGCTTGATGGCCTCGCGCAGTTCTGCCTGGCGGACCGGCGAGGCCTGGACGAACCAGTCCGCGAACTGTCCGTCCGGCTTGATGTGTTCCCGGTGTGCCCGACGCAACAGCCTTTGAGTGTGGGTTGGATGCAGATGCCTGGTCCAGCCCGGCAGGCTGCGCAAGATCTGTTGCTGGTGGTAGGGAGGATCGAGGCTGTGCATGGTCGCATTCCAATAAGGGGGAGCGACCATTCAAGGACAGTGGGAAGGGCTTGAGGCGGTACATAGTTGAGCCGCTTCCAGGGCGATGGCTGACATGTCAGGAGCCGTTTGGCCCACAGCACCTGCGGCGGACCTACCGTCGGCCATTGACGGCGTCGGCCTAAGGTCAGCCGGCGGGGACGCTGCTATGGTCTAGACAAAGCCTGAACGTGGAGCACTGCCATGCCAGCTTTCACCATCCTGCATATTGACCACTTGGTCCTGCGCGTCGGCGATCTGCAGCGCAGCCTGGCCTTCTACCATGAACTGCTTGGCTGTCCGGTGCGCAAACGCAGGGATTCGCTGGGGATGATCCATCTGGGGGCCGGCGACGGCCTGATCGACCTGGTGGCTGTCGATGGTCCGCTGGGGCGCCAGGGCGGCCCGCTGCCCGGCCCGAGCGGGCACAATGTCGACCATTTCTGCCTGCGCATCGAGCCGTTCGACGAACCGTCGCTGAGCGCACGGCTGCGTGAGGCCGGGGTAAGGGTCGAGGCCGCAGAGAAACGCTACGGCGCTGAAGGTGAGGGTGTCTCGCTGTACTGTTACGACCCCGATGGCAACCGCGTCGAACTCAAAGGGCCGCCCATTCAGGCATAAAGGTGCTGCGATGCGCACTCAGCTTGTAGACCCAAGCAGCAACCCCGCCTGCTGACGTTTGGGCAAGCGCTGCACCACCAGTTGGTGCGACCGCTTAAGCAGGTCGCTCAGCTCGTCGCGGCCCATCGGGTAGGGCGGCAACATGCTGATCCACTTCGCCCGCGCCAGGTAAGGCGCCGGGCGAATGCCGGGGCGGTCGCAGTAGCCGAGGAACAGCTCGTCGGCCACCTTGAACGACAAGCCGGCGCCGCCCAGGTCCTGCACGGCGAACATCTTGTTGCCGGCCACCGAGAACACCCGGATGCCGCCCCATTTGTAGTCTTCCCGCGCCCCAGGCAGGGCCAGGCACAGCGCCGCCACCTGCTCCTCGGACAGCCTTTTCTCAGACATAACGCTCTCCACAGGCTTCGAATGAAGCCGCCAGGTGATCGATCCATGCGCGTACCGCTGGCAGCAGGCCCCGGCGGTGCGGGTAGACCGCCTGCAGGTAGCCGCCGGGCAGCGACCAGTCTGGCAGCAGGCGCACCAGTTCGCCACGGGCCAGTTCTTCCTCGCAGAACATCGACGGCAGGGCGGTGAAGCCCAGCCCTGCACGTACCGCGGCGTTGCGCACGACAAAGTCGTCGATGGCCAGCCGCGGCTCCAGGGCGACTTCCTCCTGACGGTCATGGGGCCCGTGCAGACGGAAGTGCACCAGGCGGTCGGCTTCGGCCGCGCCGAGCACCGGCAGGGTCGCCAGCTCGGCGGGCTCGCGGATATGATCGGCGAAGCCCGGCGCGGCCACCAGCTGCATCTGCGCCTGGCGCAGGCGCCGGGTGACCAGCGCCGGGTCCTCGTCGCCCAGGTCGCGTACCCGCAGGGCGACGTCGATGCCCTCGGAGATCAAGTCGACCCGGCGGTTGAGCAGCACCATGTCGAGCTGCACCTGGGGGTATTGGGTGAGAAAGCGACTGATCACATCCGGCAGGAAGGCGTGGGCGAGGGCCACCGGGCAGGACACCCGCAGGCGACCCCGGGGCTCGCTGGACATGCTGGCCACTACCTCGTCGGCCATCTCCGCCTCCAGCAGCATGGCCTGGCAATGGTTCAGGTAGCGCTCGCCCACGGCGGTGAGCTTGAGCTGCCGGGTGGTGCGCTGCAGCAGGCGGGTGCCCAGGCGCTCCTCCAGCTCGGCGATGCGCCGCGACAGGCGCGACTTGGGGATGCCCAGCTGGCGCCCAGCGGCGGCGAAACCACCGGCTTCGACCACCCGGGCGAAGTAGAAGAGGTCGTTGAGGTCTTGCATTTGACAGTCTCATTGTTCCATCAGTGGAACAAACTAACGCGTTTTTACCGACTTATCAGCTATTCGATGTGCCGATAGGATTGCTCCCATCGTGATCGCCCACCGCCGCGGTCTTCATTCACAGGAGAGTCCCATGAAACTGTTGCATATCGATTCGAGCATCCTGGGCGACAATTCCGCCTCCCGCCAGCTGAGCCGCGAAGTGGTCGAGGCCTGGAAAGCCGCCGACCCGAGCCTCGAAGTGGTCTACCGCGATTTGGCTGCCGATGCCATCAGCCACTTCTCCGCCGCCACCCTGGTCGCCGCCGGCACCCCGGAGGAGATGCGCGATGCCGCCCAGGCCCACGAGGCCAAGCTGAGCGCCGAGACCCTGGAAGAATTCCTCGCCGCCGACGCTGTTGTGATCGGCGCGCCGATGTACAACTTCACCGTGCCGACCCAGCTCAAGGCGTGGATCGACCGCGTGGCGGTGGCCGGCAAGACCTTCCGCTACACCGAGGCCGGCCCTGAAGGCCTGTGCGGCGACAAGAAGGTGATCCTGGTGTCCACCGCCGGTGGTCTGCACCAGGGCCAGCCGACCGGTGTCGGCCATGAGGACTTCCTCAAGGTGTTCCTCGGCTTCATCGGCATCACCGACCTGGAAATCGTCCGCGCCCATGGCCTGGCATATGGTCCGGAGCACCGTGCCAAGGCCATCGACGCCGCCCAGGCGCAAATTGCCGGTGAGCTGTTCGCCGCCGCCTGATTGCGACTGCTTGACCAAAGCCGACTGCCGCCCAGCGCGCCAGTCGGCTTTTTTCATCCAGTTTTCATGTGCTGGCTGCGAGACGGGTTCTATGCTGGCATCCATTCCCGAGTGCTGCGCAGTGCCTTGCGACGAGGAGTGCCCTGCGATGAAACGAACCCGTATGCTGATGGCGCTGTTGCTGCTCGGCGGCCTGCTGGCACGCGCCGACGCGGCGCCGTGGGTGGCCGGGTTGCACCGCCTGACGCTCACTGACCCGGTGGACGCCCGGCCCATGCAGGCGCTGGTGTTCTATCCTTCCAGCGGCGAAGCGCGCCCGGTGCGCATCGAGGGCTACCAGACCCGTGTCGCCGAAGAGGCGCCGGTGGCCATGGGCCAGTTCCCGCTGCTGGTGATCTCCCACGGCAACACCGGCAGCCCGATGGCCTTGCATGACCTGGCCAATGGCTTGGCTCGCCAGGGTTTCGTGGTGGTGGCGGTGGTCCACCCCGGGGACAACAACCGTGACCATAGCCGCCTGGGTACCCTCAGCAACCTCTATGGCCGGCCACTGCAAATCAGCGCCGCGATCACCGCGGCGCGCAACGACAGGCTGCTCGCGCCGTATCTGAATGACGGCAAGGTCGGGGTGATTGGCTATTCCGCCGGCGGCGAGACCGCACTGATCCTGTCCGGCGCACGGCCCGACCTCGAACGCCTGCGCCGCTATTGCGAGCAACGCCCCACCGACACCGACGCCTGCAAGACCCATGGCGTGCTGATCGCCGACCACAGCGAGCTGGCGCCCCGCGCCGATCCCCGGGTGGGCGCGGTGATGCTGATGGCGCCGCTGAGCTTGATGTTCGGTCGTCACGCATTGGCCGGCGTGCAGGTGCCGGCGCTGATCTACAGCGGTGACAACGACCAGTTGCTGGTGTTGGAGCACAATGCCGATGCCCTGGCGCGCAAGCTGCCGGTCACCCCCGACTACCGCCTGCTGGCCGGCGCCGGGCACTTCGTGTTCATGGCCCCTTGTGACGATGAGCAGCATCAGCGCATGCCGGTGCTGTGCAAGGACGCCGAGGGCGTCGACCGTCAGCATATCCACCGCTCGCTACGCAGCGAGACCACCGCCTTCTTTAGCCAGGCTCTGGGCGCGCCGGAGCCCGCTGAGCGTTCAGCCGCGGCGGGCCAACAACAGGGTCAGGCCCCCCCCTGACAGGGCGAGCAGGGCGGCGACGCAGAAGATCGAAGCGTACCCCAGGTGCACCGCCACCGCGCCCATCACCGGGCCCGCGATGGCCAGCGCCAGGTCGAAGAACACCGCGTAGGCGCCCAGCCCGGCGCCACGGCTGCTGCTGGGGACCTGGCGGATCGCCTCGACGCCCAGGGCCGGGTACACCAACGACAAGCCGAAGCCGGTCAGCCCGGCGCCAACCATCGCCCACAACGGCGACGGCGCCAGCCACAGCAGGCTCAGCCCGAGCACCTCGGTGGCCATGCAGGCGATGGCCACGTTGTAGCCGCCGTAGCGGTTGACCGCATTGACGAACAGCAGTCGCGAGAGGATGAAGCACAGGCCGAAGGCGCTCAGGCACCAGGCGGCGCCGACCCAGCCGCGCTCGAGGTAATACAGGGTGACGAAGGTGGTCAGGGTGCCATAACCGATCGACGCCAAGGTCAATCCCACGCCACAAGGTGCCACGCGGCCGAACGCCGACCAGAACGGCAACCGTTCGCCGCGCACCACCACCACGTCCGGCCGCGTACGCAGCACCAGCAGGGCCAGCAGCGCCAGGCCCAGCAGTGCAGGCCCGAGCACGGCAAAGCTCAGGCCGTCCACCAGTAGCACGCCAGCGGGCGCGCCAATGGCGATGGCGCCATAGGAGGCGATGCCGTTCCAGGAGATGACCCGCGCGGTATGTTCCGCTCCCACCTGGCCGATGCCCCAGCTCAGCGTCGCGACGCCGATCAGCCCTTGGGCGATGCCCAGCAACAGCCGGCCGCCCAACAGCAGCGCCAGGCTCAGCCAGGGCAGGGCGAGGGCCCAGGCCGACAGCAGGGTCAGCACACCGCAGCCGGCGATGCCGTACAGGCCGTAGCGGATCGCGCGCTTGCCGCCAAGGGTGTCCGCCACCCGCCCGGCGAAGGGCCGGCTGAGCAGGGTGGCCAGGTACTGCAGGCCGATGGTCAGGCCGGCGATCACCGCGCCGAAGCCCAGCTGGTCGTGCACATGGCCAGGCAGCACCGCGATCGGCAGGCCGATGCAGAGGAAGGCGATGAAGGTGTAGAGGACGATCGAGAGAATCTGCAGGGTGACGCTGGAGGCGTGTGGCGCGGTCATGGGCTCGTTCGCGGGCGGGCGGTGGGGCTGTGCCCATCATGGCTGCCGCGCGACGGAAAAGAAAGCAGGCTAACTAATTAAACGTGTCGCGGGGCAAGTCGCATCGGCGTACCGCCGCGACTTGCCCCGCGATGAAGGTTACTCAGCGTTGGCTCAGACCACCACGCCCTGACTGCGCAGGTAGTCGTCATAGGTCCCGCTGAAGTCCACCACGCCATCGGCTGTCAGCTCGATGATGCGGGTGGCCAGCGACGACACGAACTCACGGTCGTGGCTGACGAACAGCAGGGTGCCCGGATAGTTCTCCAGCGCCAGGTTCAGCGCCTCGATCGATTCCATGTCCAGGTGGTTGGTCGGTTCGTCCATCACCAGCACGTTGGGTTTTTGCAGGATCAGCTTGCCGAACAGCATGCGGCCCTGCTCACCACCGGAAATCACCTTCACCGACTTGAGGATCTCGTCGTTGGAGAACAGCATGCGCCCCAGGGTGCCGCGGATCACTTGCTCGCCGCTGGTCCACTGGCCCATCCAGTCGAACAGGGTCATGTCGTCTTCGAAGTCGTGGGCGTGGTCCTGGGCGTAGTAACCCACCTCGGCACTGTCGGTCCACTTCACTTCGCCCTTGTCCGGGGTCATTTCACCGACCAGGGTGCGCAGCAGGGTGGTCTTGCCGATGCCGTTGGGGCCGATGATGGCCACGCGCTCGCCGGCTTCGATGGTGAAGCTGAAGTCCTTGAACAGCACCTTGTCATCGAAGGCCTTGGCCATCTTCTCGACGGTGACCGCCTGGCGGTGCAGTTTCTTGGTCTGCTCGAAGCGGATGAACGGGCTGACCCGGCTCGACGGCTTGACCTCGGCCAGCTGGATCTTGTCGATCTGCTTGGCGCGCGAAGTGGCCTGCTTGGCTTTCGAGGCGTTGGCCGAGAAGCGGCTGACGAAGGTCTGCAGCTCGGCGATCTGGGCTTTCTTCTTGGCGTTGTCCGACAGCAGTTGCTCGCGGGCCTGGGTAGCCGCGGTCATGTATTCGTCGTAGTTGCCTGGGAACAGGCGCAGCTCGCCGTAGTCCAGGTCGGCCATGTGGGTGCAGACGCTGTTGAGGAAGTGGCGGTCGTGGGAAATGATCACCATGGTGCTGTTGCGCGCGGTGAGGATGGTTTCCAGCCAGCGGATGGTGTTGATGTCCAGGTGGTTGGTCGGCTCGTCGAGCAGCAGCACGTCCGGATCGGAGAACAGCGCCTGGGCCAGCAGCACGCGCAGCTTCCAGCCGGGAGCGACTTCGCTCATCGGGCCGAAGTGCTGCTCCAGCGGAATGCCCAGGCCCAGCAGCAGCTCGCCGGCACGGGACTCGGCGGTGTAGCCGTCCATCTCGGCGAATTCGGTTTCCAGCTCGGCGACGGCCATGCCGTCTTCCTCGGTCATCTCCGGCAGGGAGTAGATGCGGTCGCGTTCAGCCTTGACCTTCCACAGCTGCTCGTGGCCCATGATCACCGTGTCGATCACGGTGAATTCTTCATAGGCGAACTGATCCTGGCGCAGCTTGCCCAGGCGGGTGTTGGGCTCGAGCATCACCTGGCCGCCGGATGGCTCCAGGTCGCCACCGAGGATCTTCATGAAGGTCGACTTGCCGCAACCGTTGGCGCCGATCAGGCCGTAGCGGTTGCCGTTGTTGAATTTGACCGAGACGTTTTCGAACAGGGGCTTGGAGCCGAACTGCATGGTGATATTAGCGGTGGAGATCAAAGCGCTTACCTATCAGTAACTTACGCGGCTGGATTCTCGGCTGATACCGATTTGATACCAATCTTGAGCTTTTCCAGCTCGCTCCAGTCGGAGCTTGAGTTGAGCCAACGGGCATACGTCGACAGCAGCATTTGCACGCTGTGACCCAGCTGTTGGGCGATAAATGCGGGGTTGAGGCCAGACATTAAGCATATTGTCGCATAGGTGTGACGACAGTTGTATGGGGGTCTCCTCCTGATCCCCAGGTCATTCAGCACCGGCACCCACTGCTTGTGCAGGTCGGACGTCTGTTTCACGTACTCGCTCCCTTTTGATGGGGGGAACACGTAGGGCGTGTTGGCCGCCACCCCATTTCCTTGCTTGCGCCGCTCGGCGTACTCCCTAGCGTACTGCAGCGCTCGCAAAGCCCTCTCGTTCAACAGAACAAACCTGTCCCTTCCTGTCTTCGTCCTTTCCTCCACCTCGCCCAGGGCGATGGTCCTCCTGACGTGAACTGTCCTTTTCTCCTCGTCGATCACCTCCCACCGCACGGCTAACGCCTCGGAGAGACGCAGCCCCGTGAAGAACATGAACTCGAAAAGCGCGGCGTAAATCCGGCTTGGCCAGTGTTTGTGCTCATAAAGCTTGGCGATGATCGCGTTTGCCTCCTCAAGGCTGAACGGGTCGATTTCCTTGCGTGACCGCTTCGGCAGATCGATCACCTCCGCCGGATTCTTGCTCAGCAGGCCGTCACGCATTGCGCCGGCCAGGATCGTCGACAGCCTTGTGATCGCGTTGCGCTTGACGTTCGCCGACGTCCATTCGGTTTCAGTGATGATGCGGCGTATCATGGTGGTTGTGATCAGGTCGATCCGCACCAGGGCCAGCCGAGGCACCCAGTACAGGGCCAGTGCGCTCTTGTAGTTGTTGTGTGTGCCCTGGGTGATCTCGCGGCTGTCGAGCCAGAGCTGGGCGTACTCGCCGAATGTCGGTTTTCCGCCCACCACGGTCTGGGACCCGGGGAAGAGCTCGGCGTACTTCTCCTGGTCCAGCAGGCCGAGCCGGTTCAGGCTGGTTACCTGATCGCGAAGGCTGGATGCAGCCTTGATCCCTTTTTGTGACGGGGGATAGGGGAGCGTTTCACATCGACGGACACCATCCCATGTGAAACGTATGCGGAGGGAGCCGCGGAAGATTTCGACCCCTCTGGGTAAATCCATTGGCTTTCCAGCCATTCGTCGTACCTCTTCTTGCTGTAGATGATCCGGCCGCCGTGCTTCATCCAGACGCCTTCGGGAATTTTTCCCTCCTGGCGCCGGTGTTCCAAGGCGCGCTTTGTGCAGCCGATCAGCTCGGCCATTCGTTTTTCGGTGACCTTGTCGACGTCACCGGTGCTTTCGGTTTCCATGGGATGGTCTCCACGCCGCCGGTGGCGGCAGGTTGGTGGTCAGGCCGGGATCTTCGAGAGCACAGCATCAGCAACCTTGATGGCTGCTTGGGCGTCTTCGACGTAGGCGGGCGTGAAGCCTCCGGCGTAGTGGATCACTCGCTGGCAGGCGTCCAGCTCCTTGCGCACAATGCGCAGGGCCTTGGCCAGCTCATCCTGCAGTTCTCCCTCGGCCCGGCCAATATCCCAGAACTGCTGCCCCCAATGGCCGGCTGGCGGCGGGTTGTTGTTCTGCTTGCCGCACGCCAAGGAGCCAACGATCACGTCGCAGACTCCCGCTTGTAGGCGTTGTCTCCGTCAAGGCCAAGCCCGCCGCGACGGCGCAGCGTGCTGACCACCTCGTCGACGTCCAGGCCGTTGTCCTTCAGGACGATGTCCAGTTCCGGCTCGCCTGGGGTGTAGATCACCAGGGCCAGCTTGGCGCCTGGCTGAAGGTTCTCGCTGATCATCACCAAGGCATCGTTGGCGACCTGGTGGAATCGGTTGGTTGCGGACATAGAGGTATCCTCGCCCGCGCATGTCGGCGGGCTTGAGTAGTAGGGGGAGGGGTTAGGACTGGGCGTTGCGTGAAAGCGCGTGGGCTAGGTGACGGGCGTAGGTGGAGACGGCGCGCCAGTATGCGGCCATTGGGCCTTTGCGTCGAAGCCATGAGTTTTCGGCCTCAGCGTCAGCCTGGGCGCGCAGTTCGCGAAGTACTGCTTCGATCCTCGCCCTATCCTCTGCGGGGAGTTTCAGCAGGGCCCGGCCCGCTGGCAGTTTCAGTAGCGGGTTGATGTAGCCCATGCGGCCTCCTGCTGAATGTCGACCTGGTGAATTCTCATCGCGGCCCCCGATAGATCAGGTAGGCCATGTAGGCGAGGGCGATCATTTGCGTTCCTCCTTCGGCGGATGAACCGGGCACGGCCAGCGCAGTGAGCCGTCGCCGGATGGGCAGGTGCAGGTCATGGCGCCACCTGCTTGGCTGGTGGCCAGGATGCGTACTCACCGGGTGGCAGGTCATCGGTCACATCATGGCCTGCCCATTCCAGGAACTTGCTGATCGGAACGCGCGGATAGTTCCTTCCCGGCGCCACGGACGGACCGTCGTACTGGACCTCGTCAATGCCGATGTAGATGACGGTGCGGTCGTTCACCAGGCCGCAGCTGCGGACGCAGGATGGCTTCTTGCCGCGGTAAGTGCGGCCACGCTTCAGTTCGAGTTGTTGGGCGGTCACAGCTGATACCTCTCATCATTCCAGGCCGCCGGCGCGGCAGCAGGTGTAGGTTCTGGTTGGGTTTCGTGCGGGGAGAGCTGGCGCTCGTTGCCGGCCTGCAGCTGGCTGTCGGGGATGCAGAAGATCGCTTGCTGGCTGCCATAGCTGCCGTACAGCACCCAGCAGGTCGCGCCGCGCTTCTGGTCGTGAACGACCTTGATGTCGTCGGTGAGTTGTTCTGCGCTGGCGCCGGTGGCCAGCAGCAGGAGGCAGAGGGCGAGGCGGGTCATCGACTCGGCTCCTCGTCCGGGTCGAAGCCGAAGCGCCTGAGGGTGTCAGAAATTTTGTGTTCGGGCATAACATGAGTAAGAGGTGCATGTATGCCAACCAAAAAGAAACCCTTGCGTGACCTGCCC
>NZ_NIBE01000142.1:57608-59996 GCF_002205115.1 Pseudomonas sp. DrBHI1 | reverse complement strand
CACCAAGGTCGACAGCGCGTCGATGATCGAGGAGCGCGGATCGGTGCGGTAGTCGATGGACACCAGGGGGCGTTCTTCGTAGCCCAGGATGTCTTTCAGCGGTCCTTCGGCCGCCGCCTTCAGCAGCGCGTTGACCTCCTCAGCCGTCGTCTCACGCTCAACTTCGAACACACAGTCGGTCAGCGAGGCGTTGGCCAGCGGTACACGCACGGCGTGACCATTCAGCTTGCCACGCAGCTCGGGGAAGATCTCGGCGATTGCGGTGGCCGAGCCCGTGGTGGTCGGGATCAGGCTCATGCCCGAGGCACGGGCGCGGCGCAGGTCCTTGTGAGGCGTATCGAGGATGCTCTGAGTGTTGGTGAGGTCGTGGATGGTGGTGATCGATCCGTGGCGGATGCCCAGGTTCTCGTGAATCACCTTGACCACCGGGGCTAGGCAGTTGGTAGTGCAAGAGGCGGCGGTAACGATGCGGTGCTGCGCCGGGTCGAACAGGTGCTGGTTGACGCCCATCACCACGTTCAGTGCGCCTTTCTCCTTCACGGGAGCGCAGACCACCACGCGTTTGACGCCCTGATCCAGATAGGCCTGGAGCTCGGCTACCGATTTCATCTTGCCGCTGGCCTCGATGACCAGGTCGCAGCCCGACCAGTCGGTGTCGGCGATGGTCTTGTTCGCGGTGACCTGAATGCGCTTGCCGTCGATCACCACCATACTGCCCTCAGCATGGGCTTCACGGTGCCAGCGGCCGTGGACCGAGTCGAAGTTAATCAGGTGGGCATGGGTCTCGGCGTCTCCGGCCGGATCATTGATCTGCACAAACTCGAACTCTGGCCAGTCCCAAGACGCGCGCAGCGCCAAGCGACCGATGCGGCCAAACCCATTGATGCCTACTTTGATTGCCATGGTGTTGTTCTCGCGTAGCCGTCAGCGGACGGTCAGAGGGTATTGGCGAACAGGTTGATGTAGTCGACGTGCGCAGGGTTCCGAATCGCACGTGGGCGCAGGGCCTGGACCTGAGCAACAGCTTCCTGCACGGGAATGCCGCACTCGATCATCAGGCGGGCCGCAAACAGCCCGGTGCGGCCGGAGCCGCCTTTGCAGTGAATGGCGATCGTCTTGCCAGTCATCACCAACGCTTTCAGGCGGTCCCCGTGGATCTCCCAGGCGGCAGCAAAGGGCTCGCCGGGCGCCTGGTCGTCTTCCACCGGCAGGTGGAACCATTCGAGGCCCAGCAGTTGGCACTCCTCGGGCAGCAGGTCGATCTCGTTCTGCAGCAGCTCTTCACTCGGCATCAGGGTGACCAGTGCACTCGCACCAGCTTCGCGCAGCGTTGCCAGCGCGTGGGATACCGAGGTTTCCTTGGTGCCAGGGCACGGGGTGAAGATCAGCTGGCCGATCAACTCGGGAGTGGCCAGCACGGAATACGGGTGCAGTTGCATGCTCAGAAAGCCTCAGATGGAGCGTTGATTAACGCGTTTGGAAAGCTCTTCAGCCGACTCCTTGCGCTCGGAGTAGCGATCGACCAGGTAGTCGGCGCGGTCACGAAGCAGCAGGGTGAACTTCACCAGCTCCTCCATCACGTCGACGACACGGTCGTAGTACGCCGAGGGCTTCATGCGGCCGGCCTCGTCGAACTCCAGGTAGGCCTTGGGTACGGATGACTGGTTGGGGATGGTGAACATGCGCATCCAGCGACCGAGGACGCGCAGCTGGTTGACCACGTTGAACGATTGCGAGCCGCCGCAGACCTGCATCACCGCGAGGGTCTTGCCCTGCGTTGGGCGCACGGCGCCCATGCTCAGTGGAATCCAGTCGATCTGCGACTTGAACACACCAGTCATCGCGCCGTGGCGCTCAGGCGAGCACCAGACCATGCCTTCCGACCACAGCACCAGCTCACGCAGTTCCTTGACCATGGGGTGGTCATCGGGCACGTCATCCGCCAGTGGCAGGCCGGAGGGATTGAAGATCCGCGTCTCCGCACCGAAGTGCTCCAGCAGGCGTGCCGCTTCTTCTGTCAGCAGACGGCTGAAGGAGCGCTCGCGGGTCGAGCCGTACAGCAGCAGGATGCGAGGCTTATGGGTGGACTTTTGCTCGACTGCCAGTTTGTCTGCTGTCGGCAGGTCGACCAGATCGTTGTCGATGTTGGGGATGTGATGTTCGGTCATGATTTACTCCTGAGACAAGGCACCAGAGGGCTGATCAAACCAGCGGCGCTTGAGCCACAAGGCCACGCCCACCAGCGAGATCAACACCGGCACTTCCACCAAGGGGCCGATGACAGTGGCAAAGGCAACCGGCGATGCGAGGCCGAAGGTGGCGATGGCCACGGCAATGGCCAGCTCGAAGTTGTTGCTCGCTGCGGTGAACGCCAGCGCGGTGGTGCGC
>NZ_NIBE01000142.1:56976-57598 GCF_002205115.1 Pseudomonas sp. DrBHI1 | reverse complement strand
CAGCAGCTTGCCCATCCAGAAGCTGATGAAGAACATCACCACGAAGTAGATGGTCAGCGGGATGGCGATGCGCAGCACATCCAGCGGCAGCTGCAGCACCATGTCGCCCTTCAGGCTGAACATGGCCACGATGGTCAGCAGCAACGCCACGAGCGTCAGCGGACTGATCTTCGGAATGAAGCGCACCTGGTACCAGGTCTCACCCTTGCTACTGATCAGGATCTTGCGGGTCAGGAAACCGGCCAGGAACGGGATGCCCAGATAGATCATCACCGACTGAGCGATGTCGAGGAAGCTGGTCTCGATGACGCTCCCCTCAAGGCCAAACAGCGGCGGCAGCAGGCCCAGGAAGATCCAGGCGTACACGCTGAAGAACAGGATCTGGAAAATGCTGTTGAAGGCGACCAGGCCCGCCACGTACTGGTTGTTGCCACCGGCGATCTGGTTCCACACCAGCACCATGGCGATACAGCGCGCCAAGCCGATGAGGATCAGGCCAGTCATGTACTCAGGCTTGTCGGAAAGGAACACTACTGCCAGCCCGAACATCAGTACCGGGCCGATTACCCAATTCTGGACCAGCGACAGCACGAGGATGCGCTTGTCCTTGAAAACCTGAGGA
>NZ_NIBE01000142.1:45779-56966 GCF_002205115.1 Pseudomonas sp. DrBHI1 | reverse complement strand
CAGCGGCGGGTACATCATGACGATGAGGCCAATCGCGATGGGGATGTTTGTCGAGCCTACCGACAGGCTGTTCAGCCACGCGGGCAATCCCTGGAGCAAGCTGCCCAGGGCGATACCGAGGCCCATGGCCAGAAAGATCCAGACCGTCAGGTAACGGTCAAGGAAGGAAAGTCGGCTTTTGCTCATGGTGGATCTCCCTAAACGTCAGAGCGTTCCGATGCGGGCCAGCTCGACCTTGAGCTGCCCGGCATTCAGTTGTTCAAAAGGCAGTGCAAGGAATGCCGTGATACGTCGCTCGATCTGCTCAAGCGTGGTGTCGAAAGCCGCATCCAATTTGGCGGCGCTACCCTGCAGGTCCGATGGATCGGAAAGCCCCCAATGGGCTTTTACTGCCGGCCCGAAGAACACAGGACAGGCTTCGCCGGCGGCCTTGTCGCAGACAGTGATGACGAAGTCCGGTGCCAGCTCGGCGTGTGCATCGCTGGATTTGCTGCTGAGGCCATCGGTGGAAATACCGGCACGCTGCAGCGCGGAGATGGACAGCGGATGTATCTCGCCCTTGGGCTGGCTGCCGGCGCTGTAGGCCTTCATACCGGCCGGGGCCAGGTGGTTGAACACGGCTTCTGACAGGATGCTGCGGCAGCTATTGGCGGTGCAGAGGAACAGAACTCTCATCGATTTTCGCTCGGCAGTGATCAGCAGCAGGTGGCGACGCGCTGTGGGCGGTCACCCATGGCGTCCAGTCGAGTGGAACTGCTGTTCAGCCACTCGCTATTGGCCTCCAGCGTCGTTTTCAGGATCTCGCGTACCCAGGCGGGCAGCTCCGGATGTAGCCGGTAGTAAACCCATTGGCCCTGGCGGCGGTCTGCCAGCAGGTCACACGTGCGCAGCTGCGCCAGGTGGCGGGAAACCTTGGGCTGGCTTTCCTCCAGCGCACAGGTCAGCTCACAGACGCAGAGCTCTTCCTCGCGGGCGATCAGCAACATCATCCGAATGCGGTTCTCGTCGGCGAGGCATTTGAAAACCTTGGTAGGGGTCAGTGGATCAGTCATAACGATTCTCAGTGTTGGGTTTTCACGAGGACGAACATCTTGATGCGCTCATGGATCTCGTGAAGCGTATGGCGGAAGGCATCGTGTTTGTCGCTGGTGACCGGATCTTCGAAGTGCCACGCCAAGCGCTCGCCCAATGCCGGCAGTAACTGGCATTCCAGCGCCGCCTTGTCGCAAAGGGTGATGACGGAGTCGAAGCGCTCGTCGGCGAACTCATCGATGGACTTGCTGCGCAGGTCGCTGGCATCGATACCGAGGTGCTCAAGCGCCGCGAAGGTACGCGGATCTACTTCGCCAGGCTGAGTACCGGCGCTGAATGCTTCAAAGCGCACAGGGTCTGTGTGTCGGAGCAATGCTTCGGCGAGCTGGGAGCGAGCAGCGTTTGCGGTGCAAACAAACAGGACGCGGATCTTGCCAGTCATCACGAGGTGCTCTGCGTGTATATGGTTTTTCGAATATACGCTTTTTCGAATGTATCGCAACCCCTCCGATGATGGGTGGCTTTACATGTGCATATTCGTGCACATATATTGGCGGCATGACGACCAACCAGAACCTCCGCACCCAAGCCATCGACGCTGCCATCGAGTCGCTGGACGAAGCCTTCTTCAAAGCACTCTGCGAGCCCTCCAGGGTCGCGGTGTTCAAGCGCGTGCTCCTGCTGGGCCGGGCGGATGTCGGCGAAATCGCTAAAGAACTGCCGCAGGAGCGCTCGGTGGTCTCCAGGCATCTGCAGGTGCTGCACGATGCCCAGATCGTGAAAGCCACCAAGGTGGGCAGGCAGGTGTTCTACGAAGTGAATGGTGGGGCGATCGTCGAGCGCCTTGAGGGGCTGCTCCAGCGAACCAAGGGTCTGGTTTCGCTGTGCTGCCCGTAGCTCGTGCCCTTTTTTTGTCCTGATATATGCATGAGTGCGCATATATGAATAAATCGAGTCGCGCGGTGGATGTGATCGTCATCGGTGGTGGGCAAGCGGGTTTGGCGCTTGGCTGGCATTTGCAGCAACAGGGCTTGGACTTTCTCATCCTGGATGAGCAGACGCGCCCGGGTGGAAACTGGCGTAACTACTACGACAGCCTGCAACTGTTCTCCCCGGCAGAGTATTCAGCGCTACCGGGGATGGTGTTTCCCGGCGATCCCCAGGGCTACCCGCTGCGAGACGAAGTGGTGCAGTACCTGGAGGCATACGCCGCCGAGTTTCAACTGCCCTTTGAGGGCGGCACCCGAGTGCTGGACGTCGTGCAGAAGGACAAGGCATTCGAAGTTCGCGCTGCCAACGGATCGACCTTCACGGCGCGTGCGGTGGTCGTGGCATCAGGGGGCTTCAGCCGTCCAAGCACGCCTGACATCCCTGACCTGGAAAGCTTTTCAGGTACCTGCCTGCACAGCTCGGCGTATCGAACGCCTGAGGCCTTTGCCGGCCAGCGCGTCGTCGTGGTCGGCGCGGCGAACTCGGCGGTTCAAATTGCCTATGAGCTTGCCGGCGTTGCGCAGGTAGTGCTGGCGACCCGCGAGAAGATCCGCTTCTTCCCCCAGCGGATCCTGGGGCTCGATTTTCATGCCTGGCTGAAACTCACCCGGTTGGAGCACACGCGGTGGTTGAGTGACCAGAGCACGCCCGTGCTGGATACCGGCAAGTACCGGCAGGCCTTACGTACCGGCCGGTTCCAGTGCAAAGCCATGTTCCAGGAGGTGTTGCCCGACGGCGTTGTCTGGCCGGATGGAACCATCCACCAGGCCGACGCGCTGATCTTCGCCACCGGCTTCCGGCCGAACCTGGAGTTTCTGGCACAGCTTCCAGTCGCCGACCGGCAAGGGCGTGTCCTGCAGCGAAACGGCGTGGCAAATCAGGTGCCCGGCCTGTGCTTCGTCGGGTTACCCAAGCAAAGGAACTTCGCCTCGGCAACCCTCAGGGGTGTAGGGGCTGATGCGGGCTATCTCATGCCGCAGTTGCTTCGCCATCTGGACCGGGTTGGTTCGACGGAAACACCCGTTCAACGATCGCGCAGTCCAGCCAACGGCCTTCAAGACAAGCGTGCTTCTCATAGACGCCAACCGTCCTGAAACCGCAGGACTGACAGAGCGCGAGGCTCGCCTCGTTGAAGGTGAAAATGCGTGAGAGGACTTTCCAGAAGCCACGTGCCTCAGCCTCACCGAGCAATGCTTTGAGCAGTGCCTTGCCGATGCCACGTCCGCGGACGTCACGGTGCAGATAGATCGAGAAGTCGGCGATGCCGGCGTAGCACGAACGCGCGCGGTAGCTGCTCAGGTTTGCCCACGCCACTACCGCGCCGTCGACCTCGACGACCAGCACCGGATGGCGAGACATGTCGGCCACCCAGGGCTGCACATCCATGGCGGTGCGTGGCAGGGTCTCGAACGTAGAGCTGCGGTCTTCGATCCCCTGGTTGTAGATCTCGGCAATGGCCTGGACATCGCTGAGTTGAGCAAGGCGGATGTGCATCTGACTTCCTTTCGCGGGAACTAGTGGTTAAAGGACTGCATTTTTCTTTCGGCAACTGCCTATTCACCCCCCGGCGTACCAGCACTGTACAACGCGGGCATGGGGATTTTCACATTTCGGCGGCGACTCGCCGAGCAATCAGCACTTTTTAGGGATGTCCGCAACCAACAAATCGACGGGGGAAACTGTTCGACTTGCTCTCCCTCGATGCACTCCCAAGCCCATTTCCGTAGCGATGTGCGGCGCAGAAAATCGCCCGCCTTCTACGAAGCTTTTCGCAAGGCGAAGCAACGGGGGAGGATTGAGATGCCGCTGTTTGATGTCCCGAACCGTAGAGGGTCATTTGCCCTGTCGCCCCCGGCGTCAAAAATGGGCTGAGCTGGAAGCGAAAGACAAGCCTCTTGATTTGCTGCTAATGAAAGCGATCTTCGATAGGTACCAACGCGACGTAATCCCCGAGAAGGCAGAACGAACACCAAAGGACAATCTGGCAGAGCTCCGCCAGCTTCGCCCCTTCTTCGACGAGGCGCCGATTGACGCAAAAACGCCGGTCCTAGTCGCACAGTACCGGGATGCCAGGTCAGCGCCCGTGAGGGCAAATCGGGAGATCGCACTTCACTCCCACGTCTACAACCTGGCCCGAGAGTGGGGCTCACCACGAAGGAGAACCCTTGCCAAGGTGTGCGTAAAAACAAGGAGACGCCGCGAGATTTCTACGCCAATGACGCGGTCTGGAGTGCGGTATATGCGAAGGCGGTTGATGATGTGAGGGTCGCCATGGACTTGGCGTATTTGACAGGTCAGCGTCCTGCGGACGTGCTGGTGATCGGGAAGGATGACATCAAGGACAAAGCCCTCGGCGTCAAACAGAAGAAGACCCACAAGAAGCTGCGGATCATGCTAGAGGTGGACGGATTGGCCAGCGGGATGGGCGTCCTGATCGAAAAGATCTTGAAACGCAACGAGGCTCATGGCTCGCCCTACTTGATACTCACCGAGGCAGGCAAACGGGTGACAGCCGCAATGCTACAACACCGCTGGGACGATGCACGAGAGCAAGCGGTGAAGGAGGCTGTAGCAGCCGGAGACCAGGTGCTTGCGGGCCGGATCAGCCAATTCCAGTTCCGCGACATTCGCCCGAAGGCCGCCAGCGAAATCGAGGACGTGGCCCATGCAAGCAGGCTGCTCGGTCACACCGACAAGCGCATAATAGAGGTGGTTTACCGCCGCGTTGGCGAGGTTGTAAAACCCACCCGGTGATGGGTTAAACAAGCCAAGTTGCGGAACACCACTAAAAAGATGCGGAACACATGCGGGAATAATCTGGCGTGAACGCATACCCCAGAAACACGAAAAGCCCCGAATTTAGGGGCTTTTGTATGGCGGAAGCGTAGGGATTCGAACCCTAGGATAGTTGCCCATCGACGGTTTTCAAGACCGTACCATAAGTGCCCATTTATCAAGGCGTCAACGTAAAAATCGATTCCAGAACTAACCCGAGGTGGCTCGGCTACAGGCCGCATAGCCCAAGGGTCGTAATTTCAGTTTTGGAACCGATTTTAGAAGCTCTAGGAAACCAGAGGAGAATCAGGCCTTTTTGCCTTCACACTTTTTTCACGTCAAATCCTGCACAGTAAACGCTCATCCGATCTCCTACGTTCGCCCGCGCTTCCCTGCGGGCTTTTCTTTTCTCGATAAGACGAAACCGGCTAAATCCAGTCGCCTTCAGCGCACATCAGCAGCGCTGCATTAGCCTGGCGAACCATTGCAATCCACTCAGTTGAGCTTACCAAGCCGGAATGCTGAAGACGCTGGGCTACTGCTATGGCTTGATCATATTCTGACTCTCTTAGCACACCCGCACCAAGGTACCTACACGTCCAGTCAGCAATGACCAGATTTTGCTCTTGCTCTACCACCCCAAAGCCCCCGCGAAGCCTAGCGCTAAATGTCGGCGAGATTACATAATGTCCGCCGAGCAAGAAATTGGGGCTTACTACCGCTCATCCGGTTTTTTCTGCAAAAAGAAATAATACCAAGGTCTAGTTGTAAGGAATTATTTCAAGCACAGAAATCGGAACGATTCGCAACAATACTGATTAGGTTGCCTTAAGCCATCGGCCGGCTAAAACAAGCAGTCCTGCCCATCGCTGCGGGTAAATGACACGCGGGCCATAACAGCCCGATGCCCTGTTGAGCGCAACGAAGCTCAATGGCGGGAAAGTGGCTGGTGACCCAAGGTGTAAAGCTGATAATCGGTCACCGCTTGGAATGAGGATTCCGCGATAAGCCGTAAGCGCTCGATCTCTTCTACCGAACCTCCAGCGTCCTGAGCGTTATGGTAGGCACGCAAAGCCTCAATGGCCTCACGGATAAGCGGCTCACCCGCCTCAATCATTCCTTCGATGGTTCGTTTCACGACATTTCTCCTGCCGAAACTTGCTGATCGCGCTATGGTGCATCAAGCCCTGAGCCTCTAGCCCTCGAGCGGCATCCACATGACACATCCCCCTGCCGCTTGGGCGATCAACCAGTCATGTTCACGCTTGCCGAAGGGCCTGGGCATACCAATAGACTCTCGATAGGCATACTGATGGGTGACCTTCAGTTCCAGCGCAGTAGGTGTTGCCTCTCCCAGCTTACCTTTGCTCAGCCCCTCCAAAGCGCCCGTTAATGCGAGATGTTGTTTAACTCCATCATCACTGTCTTCCAAAATGGATACAGCAATAAACGCAGCGTTCGAACAACGTTCCACTTTCAGTATCTGCGGCTTTGCACTGTCCATTTCGAAATTCGAACCTTGAGCAACGGTTGACAAAAACAGTGCAGCACACATGAACAAACTACGCATCGACTACGTCCTTTAGACCTGAGCAGAGCAAAATACTTACTCCTCCACACCTACCTCGAACGACCGAGGTCTATCCTGGCGGCTTAACCAGCGCATTATAGGATTTCTCACAGGCAAGCCCAGCTATTCTGGCGCGGTCAAACGCTGCCGCCAGCTCTCGATTCGTTTCGACAGACCTGTTGAGCAGGTCGGAGAGCACCATGGCGGCGCGGCGGGCTGCCTCGCTTCGAGCGGCAAAGGCGGGATCCTGGCCGGGGCAACCAACGGCGGCAGCGAGTTTGCCGGCTTCATCGCGCAGCCGCTGGCCAGCAGCATCAACCCGAGCAGCAGCACCCTCAGCGATCGTTCGTTGTTTCTGAGCATGTGCCCTCACCTCCTCCTGCGCGTCGGCGCGCTGTTGCTCCTTTGTCCGCTCACCGCGCTCGCCCAGCACCTCAGCCAGGCGATCGCCACTGTCCCGCTGCGCTGATGCCGCCGTGGCCTCGGCACGCTCCACAGATCGACCGTGCTGGTAGACGAGCCAATACGACCCGACTACCCCTAGCAGTGCGACCACCCGCACGCCCCAGATATTCACGCTAAGGCCCTCCGCAGGCCTTCCGCGAATACGTCCGGTGGGTACTCGTAGTTCGCGTTCTCGTGCTTGATGATCGCGTACACCAGGCCACCCAGGACCTGCTGCTTTTTGATGTCCTTGATCGGATCGCTCGGGGCAAGGCCACAGCGCTGCGCCACGGTGCGGATATAAGCATCGGTGTCGTTCTCTATCTCCGGCGCCCAGCGTTTGATGATCGCCGCCACAGTGCGCAGGCCGTGCTTGTTGTAGTAGGTCTGCAACAGCTTGCCGAGCGCACGAATGCCATTCTCCGGCGTGTCGAAGATGCAGAATCGGCCGCCGGGCTCTTTACCGATCTGGCCAACCCAGTTGTTGGCAGGGTTGAAATCGATGTTTCCCGGGTTGCGATTGCGCACGCCGCGAGGAAGCAATTGAGTCATGGTTTTCTCCAGGCAAGAAAAAGCCCCGACTGTGCGGGGCTTCATGGGGTTTGCCGCTTGAGCAGCGGAAATAGCAGGTAAATCTACAATCCAAGAGCTTGATCAAGGGTGAGTGTTGCCAGCTCAGTGAACGTAAGTCCACTCAAATCACAATCTGGAACTTCGCGCAAAGCCTTCTTCTGCTCTGCAATTAAGGTCGTATCTGCCCCTGCCTCCAGCGCCCTTACATAAGCAATGTCCAACTCGGCAAGCTTTGGGTCACGCTCTTGGCGAAGCCGGTCACGCACAATAGCTTCGGCCTTCTCTCGGTTTATCGTGATCACTTTTTACCCCCTTTCCCACTTGCCGGCCCCATGCTATCTGGATCCAACTCCCAGGCAGCACGGAAAGCGCGATCAGCGGGCACAATGTCGGCATCGACAATCCAGAAGGGCAGTCCTTCCGGCACGTCTTTCTCGCCGATTTGCTTCAGTGTCAGTTCACATGCGAGGGGAATCAGCACATGGACTGCTGCGCCCTTTGGTTGGAATAAGATTCTTTTTTCCATAACTGATTCCTAGTTCGAAAAAATCACAGCATCAACAGAAAGGAAGTCTGAGCGCCCTTCTGAAGCACTTGTAGTGCCAATCTTGAATCCCGTGTTTGTTCGGGCATAAGCTTTGACACAGTTGATACCCGTAATAGGCGAATCTCCGTTGGAGCCGCTAGCAGCAACGGCGTAGTTTGAATTAGGCACCGGCACAGCAAAGTTAACCGTGTAATCGCCCACGCCATTATCAATAACTGAACTGACATTAAAACTATCGCGAATAGCGACTACCCCGGTGCCGTTGAAAACAACCCAGGCTTTGGCCGCCTTGACCGCCTGCCCTCTTACCGCGCCCTGCACGAATTTAGTGTTAGCAAGCCGCCCCGTCTCATCGCCGTATGGCGCGGTGTCTGTTCGGGGGGCGCCGGTGAATACAGGGCTATCAAGCGTTGCAAGGGGGCGCCCCTCCCATTTCAGGACACCGGTAGCATCCATGGCCAGCTTTCCACCGATTCTTCCAGCCCAGTGAAACGCTATAGCAGGTGCCCATTGGTCGCCCGTCTCAGCCGGCGACGACTCGGCCACCTGCTGCGCCTCTCGAATCTCTAACGCAGATGCGCTCCAGTCCACAGCGTTACTTGGCGAAGACAGGCGCGGCCGCTGCTGGCTCACGGCATCGATCAATAACCGTTTTCCCAACTCCACAAGCATGCTGGCGTTGTCGGCCTTCTTTGCCAGCGCGTTAACTAGCTCCGCAACGGCCTTATCAACCGTGTTGGCCACGAACAGACAGTTGGCCAGCTGGGAGGTTCTTGCCCCCAGGTTAGCGGTCTCTGCGGTCGGCGTTCCGGAAAACGCCGGACTGACCAGGGACGCCTTGTTAGCATCAATCCATGACCTGGTATAGGCATCGAGAATGCCGAAGCCGGCAAGCGTTGTAGGGTTCGCGCCCGCTGTAACACGTCCGAATGCATCCGTCGTCACCTGCCGATAAGTGCCGGCGGCTACTCCGGTTCGCCCGCTGGTCATGGCGAAGGTCAGCGCCGTGGTACCGACCTGCGGCGGCAGCGTGTTGGCCAGCTGCCACAGGGTGCCGGCGTATGCGGTGCCGGCCTGGACGATGATCAGGTGACCCGGGGTGCATTCAGCGTCTTCGTTCGCATCCAACGCCCGTGACCATGCATTGGCGGACGCCGTGTAGATCCAGTTCTGCGCGGCGTTGGCCTGATCCTTCACCAGCACCCGGTCACCAGCCACCAGGGCCACGCCGTCAATCGTCTGCAGGCCGGACAGGGCAATTGGCCCCGTAGTCGCCACACGCACGGCGCGCTTGATGTCACTGGCAGCAAGGCCCTGAATTGCCTGCAGCAGCTGCGCGTTGTTGTCTTCACTCGGCACAAGGCCGGCGGCCTTGATCACAGCCAACAGCTCATCGGTGACTGCGTTGCCCCAGGCGGACGGGATCAGCGAGCCCGGCAGGCCCGTGCTGACGTTTTCGTCCACGAACTTGCCGCCGACCAGGCCGACATTGGGAATGCGTTTCGGGTAGTCCATATCGCGTTATCCGTAGGTAATGGTTTCAAGGGTGTGCGCCGGGGCGGCGCGGCTGACCAGGCACTCCAGCGCGCCGTTGGCGGCACCGCCGAAGGTCTGGCCCCAATGGCTGAATCCGAAGCGGCTGCCTTGGGCCAGGCGCGGCCCCGTCTCCAGGGTCCACATGAATTGCGCGCCCCAGGTGCCGAAGCGGGCCGAGCCGAAGCGCGACCGACCGAAGCGCGGCGCCCGGTGCTCGACCACGCGGGCATTGCGGTAGCCCAGCGAGAAAGCCAGCTCCACGAAGTAGGCCGGCGTCTGCCCGCCGACTTCCAGCAGCCGGCGGCGCACGGCCAATTGCCGATCGGCAAACGCCGGTGAGTCGCCCATGCAGGGGTCAGGCAGGTACATGACCCGCTCCCAATCCGGGACCAGCTCGCGCACCGTGGCGGGGTCGCTCTCGGCCAGTAGGTCGGCAGCGCGGCGGTCCTCGGTGGCCAGTTCCTGGGCCGCCGCCTGCAGCACCAGGTCAACGCCGGGGTTGAATTCACGATCCCATGCCGGTCCCGGCGGCAGCAGAGCGCACAACTGCGCGTAATAGTCCTGCTCCGTCCTCACGACCACAGCACACCCCCATAGGTCAGCAGCTCATTAGGGGCCGCCTGCACATCGCCTGCGGGACTGATGACCTTGTGATCGCGCTCACCCGTGGCGCCGCTGATAGCCTCGGCAATGTGGGTGGCCAGCAGCGTGGCGCCCAGCTCCGATTCACGGTTGTGCAGGTCCACCAGGGCGGCTTCCACGGCGCGGCGGACCGCGCTGCTATCCGGGGTGACTGACAGCTGGTATTGCACCGACTTCTCTGCCGGCGGCAGCACGTACACCTCGGCCGTGACGGGCCGCTCCTGCTCGATGTAGGCGGCCACGGTCGCCAGGGCCTCGGCGTTGGGGATGATGTCGATATCGCCATCGCGCACGAAGAACAGCCCCACCGTACCCGGCCCCACCCAGCGCCGCACCACCCAGGCCCGGGTCACCCCGGCGACCTCCAGCGCCCAGGTTTCGTAATCGCTCTTGCTGCCGCCGTGGGCAATGACGCGGTACGAACGAATCACCCGAGCGCGCAGCGCCTCGATACTCTCTTGCTCCGTGCCACCGGTCAGGCCCGGCGCTGCCACGGTGAACGTGTCATTGACGCCCAGCACCGGCGACACCACGCGCAGCGGGGTGCCGGCGGGCGTGTTGCCCAGCTCGCCCGGCTCCAGGGCCTCGACCTGGGCGACGCCTTCGGTACTGCTCAGCTTGACCGAGGCCCGCACCCTGAACAGCACCTGGTCATCGCGCTGCAGCAACGTGCCGGCATCGAGCAGCGCCGAGGCGGCGCCGGTGAAGGTGGCCGCCCCGCTCGCCTTCACGGCCTCCAGACGGCCGCGCTTAAGTCGCGCTTGGGCCATGCGCAGCAGGGTTTCGTCGTCGGCCGTGTCCGGTAGGATCTGGTCGGCAATGTAGCGCTGATGGCCGTAGCGGCCGGATGACGCCGCGCCCAGCACCCGGGCCAGTACCTCGGCGTCGGAGCGGACCAGGGCGCTACCGCCGGCCAAATCGGCCTGCGCCCTGGCCACCAGGGCGGGCAATGTTGGGATTTCAAACGGCATTGATCACCTGCCACAGGTTGTCTAGTTGAACATCGATCACCGGGCCGTCGCGCAGGCCGACCCGCACCTGCATGTCGAGGCGGTCGACCTTGCGCGACGCCGTTACC
>NZ_NIBE01000142.1:43540-45746 GCF_002205115.1 Pseudomonas sp. DrBHI1 | reverse complement strand
CGGGAACGTGTCGCCCCACCAGCCGTAACGCTGGTCATCGTCCAGCAGGTCGCCGGCCTCGGCGCGCCGCCAGGTCAACAGGCTGATCACCACGGCGCGCTGCCAGGCGCGTTCTGACTCCGCATCGAGCAGCGTCATGCCGTCACCACCGGCTTACCGCTCTGCTGGTTACCCTTCGCCACTCCCTCATGCGGGTGGTTGACCTGGCTGACGCCGGCGGCGATCTGGTCGCCCTGCGACACGATCTGGCCCGTGGTGCGGATCACCGGCGTATCGAACTCCACGGCCGTCTCGGCCTTGACCTTGAGCGTCAGCGTCTGGATCTCGATCAAGCGGCCGCGCTTGAAGTGCAGGCAGTCGCCCTCGTCGGTGTACACGGCCACCTCGCCGCTCTTGAGCGCCTGCAGGCGAAAGCGCCGGTCGGCGACGCAGACCACCACCCCATGGGAGCGGTCGCCGCCCAGGAACGCCGCTAGACCCTCGGCACCGGGTAGCGGGTTGGATGTGAAGCCGTAGGGCTCGAAGTGCTCCATGCCGTCTTTCACTTCGTCGGCGGTAAGGCGCATCTGCAGGCCCTGCAGCTTGCGGCCAGCATCGACCAGGGCGACCACGCCCCGGGCGAGAAAATTTCTCATGGGTTTCATTGGCCAGGCTTCCAGTCGGCGGGGATGAGGTATTCGAAGTTGTCGGCCTTGCCGCCCTTCTTGAGCTTGCGCGACTTGTGCGGGTCTTTCGGCTCAGGGTCGAAGCCATCCGGCGGGCCTACCACGATGTTGGCCACGGTGCCGGCGTCATCGAGCACGTACTCGATTTCGCTGATGAGCATGTCGCGGTCGATGCCGATCAGCGGGTCGACCACGCGCACGATCATGTTCGGCACCCACAGGGCGCCGGTGGACTGCCGCCATCCCTGGATTTTGTAGCGTAGGGTCAGCGCCTTGCCCATGCGGCTGCCGCGCTCCCAGTTGGCCCGCGCCTGAGCCAGCTCCGGGGTCATCTGGCCACTTTCGTGGATCAGCAGCACCCGCCGCCGGGTGGCGCGCGGATCGGTGACGCCGGCCTTCACTTCACTAGCCGCCGCGCCGTAGTCAGTGTCGGTGCCTGAGCGCTGGCCAGTGACGCGGTACTCGGAAAACACCCCCGAGAAATCCAGCTCGGCGCTGCCGGTCAACAGGTTCTGCCCCAGTTCCAGGCGGTCGACGGCGCGGCCGGCGCTGCCCGGCTTGATGATCACCACCCGCCCCCGGGCGTCATCGGTCGATAGCAGCCGCGAAAGCGTCAGCAAGCGGTCGATGGACTCGAAGGCAGTTTCGCCCGGTTCTATCTGGTGGTCGGCCAGCTTGGTGGTTTCCGCCACCTCACTCAGCACCCGCACCTCGTAGGGCTCAGCCAGCGCCTGCACGATCTTCTGCACGCTCTGCCCGCGCCACTGGCCGGGCTTGTTCACCGCCGAGCAGTCCACCAGGTCGGCAGTCAGTGAGCGGCCGGCGACCGACCGTTCGACGCTGTGGGCGTCGTAGCTGATCGGCGTGCTGAATACCCAGCCCGTCAGCACCAGGTCGGCGCCGATGCGCACTTCGCAGCGGTCGCCCTGGCGCACCGGGATTTCCTGCACCTGGCCCGGCCAGCTCCACGTCACGCCCAGGCGAAAATCCCGGGCTTGGCGTTCAATGCCGGCGCTGATGCTGACTTTCTTCCAGCCGCGATAGTCCAGGCCGTTCACGCTCAGCGTGACAGCGTTTTGGTTGTCCATGGATTCACTCTCGAGCGATGGTCAGCGCGCCCACGGGCAGGAAGCCCGGGTGCTGCACCTTGTTACGCGTAACGATTTCCTCGGCGCGGGTGGCGTCGCCATAGCGCTGGTACGCCAGCACCACCGCCGGCAGGCTTTCCCGCGTGGTGACCTCGGCCAGCCGCACGCCGGCGCGGGCCACTTCGGTCAGGTGCGCCCGCACCTGATTACGCACCACCTCCAGCCGCTCGACATGCTCGACCGGCGACGCCAGGGCGGCCAGCCACAGGGCGTCGCTGATGGCGTCACGCAGCGCGACCACGTCGGCAGTCACCGGCACCTCGGGGCGCTGGATCGGGGCCGCCACCTGCTGCTCCAAGGTGGCGAAGCCGGTCAACGGCTCGGGCGCCTGCACCACCGGCATGGCCACCGCCTCGCGCACGGCCAACACGATCAGCGCATCGCGCACCAGCT
>NZ_NIBE01000142.1:0-43503 GCF_002205115.1 Pseudomonas sp. DrBHI1 | reverse complement strand
GCGCCGCGACGGTGCGGGCAAACTCCGGATCGGCTTCCAGGCCGGCCGAGTCGCCGCCGCTGGACGGCCCCCAGCGATAGCCCGACGACCGTGAACTGTCGCCGACACTGGCGAACTGGCCCCGGATCATCGCCGCGAAGTTGCCCGGGGCGTTAATCAGCATGTCGGCCAGCGCCTCCACCGAGCTGACCAGGCCCGTCAGTTGGCGAAGCTCCGAGGCAATGGCTATCTGCACCCCGGCCACACCGTTCTGCAGCGCGACCACGGCCAGGCGCGCCCGGTTGACCACCGCCATGGCGGCCTTGTACCGGGCAATCGCCGACTCAAGCAGGCTTTCCGATGAGTCCTCCAGCTGCCGCGCCGTGTTCGGCACGCCGGCAGGAAAGCCCTTCTCGCCGTCCTCCACAAACACCAGGTCAAAGCGGACCATGCCGCCTTCACGGCGCTCATGGCTGACGCTACAGACCGTCGCGGTGGCCGTCAGCCGGCCATACCAGGGGTGGACCAGCTCGCCCGCCCCGGGCTTGTCCAGGGCGTTGAGCAGGTTGTCACGTTGGAAATAGCAGTCCTCCCCGATTACGAAGGCGGCCAGCTTGATTTCCCGCGTGACGCGGCCCAGGTCTTCCACCAGCGGCTTGTCCCGCTGCGGATACTCATGCGTCTGTGTGCGCCGTCCCGCCGGCATGCTGTCGTTGTCGACGTGGAACGGCACGCCTCGGAATGAGGCCGGGTGCAGCTGATCCCGCCAGGTACTCATGACGCCCTCCCCAAGGATCGGTAGCCCACTTGTGGGCTGACCTGCAGCCCGGGTTGGTTGGTGTCGGCCTGCTCCACCCGCATGCCCGGCGGTGCGTTGTCGAAGCGCACGACCATTTGCCCTTCCAGCTGGGCTTTGCTGGCCTGGGCCGCCTGCTGCACCAGGGAACCCCGCGACGCGGCCAGGGCACCGGGTGCCGGCGCCGACAGACTGGTTTGCCCAGGACGCGACAGCAGGCCCATTTCAGCGCGTTTCGCCGCCTCCTGCGGGGTCAGCCCTTTGGCCAGGCTTTCCTGTGCATGCTCGGCCATCTGCGAGGCCGATAGCGGCATCGCCGCCCACGGTCCCGGCTGATTCGGCGCACGCATCAGGCTGGCCACGCTGGTGGCTTCGGGCATCAGTTGCACGGGCTGCGCCATCGGCTTGACCAGCGCCCCCGGTACCGGCTCGCCGGCAGCGTTGCGCGCCTTCTGCTGCTCGGCCCAGTCGTTGACCTTGGCCGTCGCCGCGCTGATCACGCCGTCGCCGCTCGACTCGCTGTCGAAGCCCAGGAATTTCATCATGGGCTCAATGATGGGTCGCAGCTTGTCCCAGATCCCCTTGAAAAAGCCGGTGATGGGTTCCCAGTGCTTGATGATCAAGCCCAGCGGTGACCAGTCAAAGACCGCCTTGAGGAAGTCGAAGAACGGCACCGATAAGGCTTTGACCAGTTCCCACAGCGCGCCGAAGAACGCCGTCAGCGGCTCCCAGTTGGCGACGATCTGGCCCAGCGGTGACCAGGCGAAAGCGGTTTTCATCCACTCCCACACGGCCATCGCCGGGGCCTTGATCTTGTCCCAGACAGCTTGGAAGTAAGGCGCCACGGTCGACCAGTTACCGATCAGGATGCCGGCCGCGATGGCGATGCCCCGGACGATCATGCCCACCGGACTCATGCTCGCCACAGCGTTGACCAACGTAAGCTTGGCCGCCGCCCCTGCAGCAGCCAAGCGCAGTACGGTGAAGCCCACCGCCGCACCCAGCAGCCCTTTGATCAGCCAGGGATGCGCCCCGGCCAAGCTGGTCACGCCGCTGATGATCGGCCCCACCGTCGCCATGAAGTCGTTGAGCGGGGGCAGCAGCATGCTACCGACCGTGATACCCAGGCGGGTTACCCGGTTCTGCAGCAGCTGCATGGCGTTGGCCGTTGTTTCCGACCGCGACTTGTACTCGGCTTCCATCGAGCCGGCATAGGCCGTAGCGTCGCCCACCTTCGTCAGGTTGCCACTCAGCAACTGCAGGTTGGTCACCAGTGGCGTAATGGCCGCCACCGACTCGCTGCCAAAAAGATTGGTCAGCAGCGCCGGACGCTTGGCCGCGTCCACCTGGGAAATCCGCTTGAGCAGGTCCAACATGGTCGCCTGGGAGTCTTTCTGCATCGCGTCCGCGACATGCTTGGAATCCAGGCGCAGCGACTTGAAGGCCTCGGCCTGCGCCTTAGTGGCCGCCGAGCCCTTGGTCATCGCCAACATGAAGTTCTTGATGCCGGTCGCCGCCACGTCCTGCTTGACGCCGACGCCGGCCATGGTCGCGCCGATGGCCGCCACCTGCGCCGATGACAGGCCCGCCACCTCGCCCAACGCGCCCACTTCGGTGATGATCGCGGAAATCTGCTTGGTGTTTGCCGGCCCGGTGTTGCCCAGGTAGTTGATCCGATCGGCCAGCGCGACCACTTCGGTCTGGTTCATGCGGAACGCCGTCCGCCACTTCGCCATCATTTCCCCGGACTCAGAGGCCGTCTGATCGAAGGCGACGCCCATTTTCACGGCGTCTTCGGCGAACTGGTTCAGCTCTTCCCGGGCAATGCCGGACTGGCCGCCGGCGGCGACAATCTGCGCGATGCCCTCGGCCGCCATGGGCAGCCGCTCAGACAGGTTCAGCACGTCGTCGCTCATGGCCTTGAACTGCGCCGGCGACTCGAAGTTGACCACCTTCTTGACGTCGGCCATGGCGCTTTCAAAGCCAATGGCCGCCTTCACACCCATCACGAACGGGGCCGCAATCGCACCGCCCTGCAGGGCCTCACCGAAGGTGATCTTGCCAAGGCCCGAGCTGTTCAACTGCTTGCGCAGCACCGCGGCGTTTTTGCGAACACCGTTAAGCACCGGTGACAGCTTGTCGACGCCGGTAATCAGCGCCTTGAGTTGGAATTTATCCGCCACCGCCTCCCCCATTCAGCGCGTTGATGCGCCACGCGTTTTCCTCACTCTCGAACAGCGTGTCGAGGGTCCAGTCCAGCACCTCGCCCGGGGTGGCTTTCCACCACCAGGCAAGGTCGTAGGCCAGCTCGGTCAGGCCGCCGACCGCTTCGAATCTTGGGGCATGAAAAAACCCACGATCAGCCAGCCGATGGTGTTCAGGTCAGCCAGGTCCAGCTGGTTCACCGAACTGGCCGGGATGGCAGCGCAGATCGCGATGTACTTACCGACCGCTTCGACCTCCATGATCGGGTGGCCGCTCTCACCAACGACGTAGGGCAACGCCTTGATTGCGCGGCACTCCTGTACGGTCGGGCGGCGCAAGGTCAGTTCGGTGAACTCTTCACCATGGGCCTGGATTGGGGTAGCGAGGGTGTGAGTTACAGTGGTCATTACTGCCAGTCTCCTTGGATGCCTTCGAATTTGAGCGAGACCTTGGCGTCATCGCCGGTCACTTTGGTTTCGTCCACCAGGTACGCACCGCTCAGCACGTATACCGAGCCGTCGGCCAGCTCGGCGGTGATGGTCATGCTGATTCCGTTGGCCAGCTTGGCCCGAGGGAAGTTGGGGGTTTTCACCGCGTCGACCACCACATAGGGGATCAGGTCTTCTTCCTTGAAGTAGCCCCGCGTGATGGTTTCGCGCTTTGTGTCCGACAGCGGGCATTCCACGCCGCCGGTGATCACCAGCTGATCGCCGTCGACCTTGATAAAACAGGTGCCCGCGACTTTCTGACCCATAAAGGGCACTCCCATAAAAAAGCCCGCACAGGGCGGGCTGGGGTTGAACGATGAGGGTTACGCCGCGTCCGGGTACTGCAGGCGGAATTGGTACAGCAGCGCGAACACACGCAGCTGGTTCACCAGGTCCGGCGGGAACAGCACACTCAGGCGGTTCGGGTTCTTCGGGTCGCGCTCAACAATCAGGTACTGATTGAACGCCTCGGCGTTCTCAACAATGCCCTCACGCTCCAGCGCGCCATAGGCCGCGACCAGCTCGCCGCGAATCTCTTTCGGCGTGACGATGGCCTGGCCGGGGCCGAAGCGCGTGCCGTCGTTGGCCAGCTTGTGACGGCCGTACTTGCTGGTGATGATGCTGCGCAGGTAGCGAATCACGTAGGCCGACTGGTGCAGCGTCTCGCTGTCCAGGTAGGAGTCATCCGGCTGGCCATAGGCGTTACGCTGGTAGGTCGTAACGGCACGCTCGATGCGGTAGCTGCCGCCGTTGTAGACGGCGGTGGCCACCCCGCTGGTCAGCAGCGATTGCCGCTCGGTCAGGGTAAAACGGTCACTCGCCTGCGCCGGGTCGATGCCCGTCAAAGCGCCGGTCTGCGTCGGTCGCGCCGGGTCGGCGCTGATGAACACGGCGGTGCGCGCCGCCCAGGCCGCCGCCACCTCCCATGCCGGCTGCGGCACACCGCGCTCGAAGCCATGCACGGAGACGTGCGGGTCGTTGCGTAGGCGCCCAGCGGCGACCAGCTGGCCCAACGTGCCGCGCTGCGCGCTGTACACATGGCCATAGAGCTGCTGCGCCCAGGACCAGCGGCCGGCGCTGTCGTCCATGGCGGTTTTCCAGGCGCCCAACGTGTCGGCATCGGTCCAGGGCTGGGCGATGAACTCGAATTCTTCGTCGCCCAGCGCGGCCAGGGCGGCCGACACCGCCGGGGTGCCGACGCCGTTGGTCATGGCCGTGGTCACCACCGTCAGGCCGGCCGGCGTAGTCTCGCCATTGGCGCGCCCCAGGCGGTTCAGCTGGACTTGGATATCGTTGCCCAACTCGCCCTTGAACTTGGCCTGCAGGGTGACCACGCCGGCGGCGGCCGTGGCCGTCACCGGCAGGTCAATGGCGGCATTGATGGCCGCCGCCAAGCTGGCCGCCACGGCCTCGGCCGAGGCCCCGACGACGGCATCGGCGCGCACACGCTGGCCAGCCACGTACAGATTGACCAGGCCGGCAGTGGCGACGCTGCCCGTTACGGTAACGGTGGCGGTCGCGGCCGCGCCGGTGGCCACCTTGAGCGGCAGACACCAGACCTCGCCGGCCACGTCGATGGCCCGCCAGCGTGCATGCATAGCGGCCAGCATCGAGCCGGTGCCGCCGATGTCCTTGGCGTCGCTGGTCTTCGACACCAGCACCAGGCGGCCGATTTCATCGCTGTCGGCGTCGTCATTGACCTGGCCGACGATCAGCCGGCGCAGGCTGGACCCGCCGCTGTTGGCCATGGAGTTGTCGACTTCGGCATAGAACAGCGGCACGCGAATGTCGCTGGGGATGTTGCTGAAACCGATGCTCATCGCGCTTTGCTCCCCCGGGTGGTGGTCTTCTGTTCCAGGGCGTCGCCGTCAAGTAGGCGGCGCTCCCAGTAGGCGTCTCGGGGCACGACGGCCCCCTCGGCGGGCAGGTACTTGCCCGGCTGATCCGGCAGCGGGCAATCGCGCCCCGGTGCCGGCTTGAGGTGAATCGTGGTCATGGGTTCAAGTCCTCACGGATGGTGAACTCGACCCGCCCGTCTGGCCCGGGGGCGTCGACGTTGGGGTCTTTCAGGGGGTTGAGGAAGTCCAAACGGGTGTCGATGCCTTCCAGGGCTGGCAGGCCGGCCAGCTGCCATTCCTGCCAGGTCTGCGGCTTGCCTTCGCCGGTCTGCTCCCAACGGCCGAGCTGGAAGTCGGCATAGAAGCGATAGCGGTAGACCATGCGGTCGCGGTCGAGTAGCAGCAGTTGACCGCCGTCGTACAGCAGCGGCCCCGATTCGTCGTCCGGCTCGAAGCCCACCAGGGCACGCCACAGCTGGGCGCGCACGTCGTGCAGCACGTCGGCTACCGACTGGCCGCGCTCATCATCGGTCGGCAGCACGACACACACGTCGATGACGTCGCGCACGGCCTGGGTATAAACGTTCTGCGCTTGCGGCTCGTCGGCCGAGTCGCCAACGGCGATCACATAGGCCGCCGGCGGGGGCATCTTGGCGCTGTCGGCGGTCGGGTCCCAATCCAGACCGCCGGCCACGCGCCCTTCGAAGCCAGGCGCATAGGCGCGCAGCTGCTCGATCACAGGCGTGATTTTCATGTCAGGTGCTCAGTTGAGCAGCGCGGCGGCAAAGGCCTGCTGCAGGATGCGCCGCACCTCGTCTCGGCTGTCGGCAAGGGCGTCGGTCATGTAGTTGTCGCGGGGTTTGATCCGCCACCCGTCCCCACTCTTGCGGCGCACGCCGTAGTGCAGGTAAGCGGGATAGAAGGCCCTCATGCTCGCGGTCTTGCTGGGTGCGACACGCACCAGAAAGCCCGAGCGCGACACCTTGTAGCCGATGGAGTCGGTGGTGGCCCCGCTACGGTTTACGGGGTAGCCGTCCTGGCCACCGCCGAGCGCTAGATTCATCTGTGCCCGGCCTGTGATCAGCTGGCCAACCTTGCGCATGCCAGCGCGGATCTTTCGCTTGTTGAAGGCCTCTTGGTCGAACTTGTCGAAGCCCTCGACATGCAGATAGCCGTCAATCGAAACGGAGTTGGCCACGGCCACCTCCCGCCGGCGCATTCGCCGCCTGCAGCTCCTCGACCTCGATCACCGACCACACCTGCCGCCCGCGCATACCGGTAGCCCGCTTGACGCGGAACACCCGGCCGCCGGCGACCAGTTCATGCCGCGTGTCCAGGTCCCGCACGAATCGACAGTAGATGCGATGCGTAATGGTCGTCCCGGTCTGCACCGACCCGGTGTAGGTGGCCGTGCCTAACGGCTCGATCTTGCACCACCGCTTGGCCACTACCTCGAAATGCGAGTCCAGGCCGGAACCGCTGGGCGTGTCGTTGCGGATGCGCACCACCGCCCGGGTGCGCAGTTCGCCCGCTTCCGGCTCCCTCACAGCGTAAACCAGCGGTAAGGCTGCACCAGGGCGTCATAGGCCAGCGGCAGCGCCTTGGTGCCGTTGCTGGTCGACTCGGTGACCGGCTCGCGGTTGCGATGCCAGTGGGCGACCAACAGCAGCATGGCCAGCGCCACGTCATCCGTTACGGGTAACGCGTTCTCCGGCGCATCGATCGGCAGCAGCCCACGCAGGTAGGCTTCATCGCCGGTCGCGTCTGCCGGCGCGTCGGCCGGCAGCGTGACCCAGTACAACCGCCGGCCGCTGTCCTTCTCGACCTGGCGACGCGCTGCGCGGGCGTAGGCCTGCAGCAGCGTGTCTTCCTCGGTTTCGTCCAGCTCCAGCTTGCAATGGCTCTTGATCTGCTCAAGCGTCAGCATGGGCAACCCTCCTGTCAGGCGGTCTTGCCCACCAGGTGCTTGATAGCGGCCGTGTCCTGCAGCACCAGGCCGAAGCGCACGAACGCCAGGAAGCCGACCTGGCCGTACTCGGCGTAACGCTCCACCAGACGCTTGAGGGTCAGGCTACGGACCGCGCGCAGCACCAGTTCGTTGAAGTCGCCGGCATACATGAATTTCTTGCCGGCGCCGATATCGGCGATGGCCTGATCGATCACGTACTGATGCTTGAGGATGGTGGCCGGACGGTCGCTGTCGATGCCGGGCAGCCACAGCGGACGATTGTTGGCGTCCACCATTTCTTCCATCGCCTGCAGCGTCTTGTCGTTGAACGCCAAGCGGAACTTGGCGGCCGCACGATACGCCGGGTCAACGGAGTGAATCAGGCTGTTGACCTCCTGCCAGGTAAAGGCGGTCGCCTTGGCGGTCATGGCACCTTGAGGGGTCGAGTATTCCAGGCCCTTCGGCTGCGCCGGCGCATCGGCGGTTTCGCCGGTACCGGTGCCCTGGACGATCAGCCGGTTACGGGTACGCGACACGCGCTTACCGATACGGCCGGCCAGGTAGCCTTCCATGTCAATGCCCGAGTCCTGCAGCAGCTGTTCAGAGACGCGGATGATCTTCGAGCTGATGGTGTGCGACCCCATGGTGCCCATCCCGAACTCGACATCCTTTTCGCCGGCGGGCTTGTTCTCGCCGATCAGCTCGCCTTCTTCCTCGCCGCCGTTGCTGGTGGCCCAGGCGATGGGCGCGCCGTTGTCGGTCTGCAGCAGTTGGCACACCGAAGCAATACCGCCATAGGTCACCAGCGATTCGATCACCTTGGCCTGCAGGGTGGTCGGCACGGTGAAACCACCCGCCTCGTTCGGATTGGTGCCTTGAGCACGCATTTCCAGAACCACGGAACGCTGCTCGGGGGTCAGATACTCCAGGCCGCGACGCACCCAGTTATCCCAGGCGCTGCGCTGCTCGGCCTCCGCCTCGTTCTCCGGGGCGCCGGCCGGACGCTCACGGTCCAGACCTTCGACAAAGCTCTGATCCTGGGCGCGCAGTTCTTCTTCACGCTCGATCTTCTCGCGCAGCCCCTTGAGGTCGGCTTTCATGCCTTCCCACTTGGCGCGGACTTCGCCGGTCCAACCGTCGTCCGGGGTGGTGTCATGCAGCGAGCGCATTTCGGCCGACAGCTTGTTATAGGCTTCTTTCATTTGTTGCAGGGTCATAGCTCCCCCTTGGGATCACAGTTCAGTTAGGTCAAGCAGGCGCTCGCGGGCCTCGCGCTCAAAATGTGCGCGGGCTTCGTCGCCTTCGGTTTGCGCCTGCTTCCAGGCAGTCAGGGAGCGCTGGGCAGCGCTGGAGTCGGGGTAAGCCGGGAACGCCACCGGCCCTACGTCGCGCAGCTCGGCAATCTTGAAGATCGTGCGCACGATCAGGCCGTCTTTCTCCTCGTGCCAGGTATCGCCGCCCTTGGCCACGCGCATGGCGAAGCTGCTGCCGCTCATGTCGCCACGGCGCAGCGGCTCGACCACCAGGTCGCGGATGGTCTGCGTATTGGGCGTATCGATTTCGTAGGCCAGGCCGCGCTCATCCACGGTCAGGCGCAACGTGCCGCTGGCCGTGCGGCCCAGCAGGTAGGTCGGGTCGTGGTTGAACAGCGCTCGGGTGTCCTGGTTCAGCACGTCATCGAACGCGCCCGGGGCGATGATTTCCACGAAGGTGCCGCCCAGCAGGTCGCTACGCTGGTTGAAGACAGCGGCATAGCCGGCGATCTTCGGCGCGCTGCCCTGCTCATCCGGCTGGACAGCACGAAGCTCGCAATGCTGCAGGCGCAGCATGCGTTGTTCGAATTCACTCATGGGTTATTCCTGCTTCGTTACGGGTAACGGCTTGCCGTCTGCGCCGAGCAACTGCGTGTTGACGTTGAGCAACATCGAGTCGAGGCCTTCCAGCTGGTTGAGGTCTTCCAGCACGCGCACTTCGTTGCGGCTCATCCAACCGTCTTGAATGGCGATGCGGTAGAACTCGGCGCGCTCTTTTGGGGTGCCGCGCAACAGGCCGGCCAGGTTGAACTTGACGTAGTAGCCGGCCATGCGCTCGGCGCGGGTGAAGACGCGGCGGTTTACTTCTTCCTCCCAGTTCTTCACCCACGGCATGACCGTATGGCGCACGAACTGGATGGCCTGTTCGCTGATGTTCGAGAACGTGGCCTTTTCCAGGTCGTTGATCATGTGCGCCGGCACGTTGAAGATGCTGGCAATCTCGCTGCGGGTCAGCTTGCGAGTCTCGAGAAATTGCGCATCCTCGGGCGCGATGGTCAGCGCCTTGTAATCGAGGTCGGCGGGCAACAGCAGCGTCTTGTTGTCCGAACGCTTGAGCCGTTCCACGGCGGCGCGCCAAACCGTTTTCAGGCGCTCCCAGCTGGTGTTATCCAGCTTCCCGTCCCTGACGGTGACCAGCCCAGTCGGCCGGCCGCCACCTTCGAAAAACTCCTTGCCATAGCGCACCGTGGCCATGCCCAGGCCAATGGTGTCGGCGTTCTGCCGGATGGGGCTGATCCCCATGCGCCGGTGCGAGCCGATGGCGCGCAGGTGAATCATGTCCTCGGGTGACACCGCCAGCGGCGCGCCGTCTTCATCCTGGGTCGAGTACACCCAGCGATTACCGTTCTTCACCAGCTCGGTGTGTTGCGGCTCATGCATTTCCAGCGACAGCAATTCACCGCGACGACTGCGCACTGCTCGGGTGTAGCCGTTGCCCCAGCCGAGCACATGGGCCTGCTTGGTTTCCCGCCAGCGGTAAGAGGTCTGCCAGGTGTTCGGCTCATCGTGAAGCAGGTAATGGGCCGGGTGGTCGGTGGCCACCTCGATCCGCCCGTTGACCTTGCGCAACACGCTCAGCGGCAACTGGGCCATGGAGCTGGACAGCACGTAGATGCAGGCATACACCGCCGTCAGACGCATGGCCGAAGCCGGGCTGACGCTGATGCCCTGCCCTTCGAACAGGTATTCGGTCAGCTCCTTGCTGTTCATCGGCGTGCTGGGCACTTCCAAGCTGCTGCGCTGCTCGAACATCGCGCCCAGGATCATCGCCACACCGCCTTGGCGGCGCCGGCCACCAGCAGGCCGCCACCGACCATCAGGGCCACACCCGCCCCAAACTGGACGTAGAGGCCCGCGACGAACAGGCAAAAGCCTGCCGTCCCGATAGATTCAGGAAGCCATTTCATCGTAGGGGCTCACATAGCTAATAGGTCGTCTTCGGTCAGGCTGGCCAACAGCCCTTCCGGCTCAAATTCGCTGACCATGGCGCGGTTCATCGCCATCAGCGCGGCGACAATGCCGTCGATTTTGCGCATGTCGGTCTTGCCTTCGTCGGCCTTCATCGGCGTGATGCAGCCCTTGAACGGACGCACCACGACGTTTCCGGCCTGCCAGGCCAATACCGGGTCGCTGGAGTGGCGCACGCGACCGGACAGCAGCGCCGCTTCCAGCTCGCGCATGGGCAGGTTCATGCTGGCCACGCCGCCGCCCATTTCGACTACCTCGGCGCCGTCCTTCTGCAACTGGTGGGCCAGCTGGGTGGCGCGCCATTTGTCGTAGGCCACTTCCTGCACATCGAACATGCCAGCGAATTCGCCCACCATGTCGCGCACCAGGTCGAAGTCCATTTCCTCGCCGTCGCACACCTCCAGCAAACCAGCGTTGGCCCAGGCCTCGTAAGCGGCCTTGTTGGGGCCGCCCCGCTCTATCGCGCCTTCGGGCAAGAACGACTTGCAGAAGATGGTCCAGCGGTTGACCCACTTGCCGCTCCCCGGGACCAGCTCCACCTTGTCCAGGAACACCAGCGACACCGCGCAGATATCCGACTTGCTGGCCAGGTCAATGCCGATCCAGCAGCGCCGGCCCAGGAACTGATCCAGGGTCAGCGTGGGGTCGCCGCACGCCTCCCAGTCGGCCATGTTCAGCCAGGCTTCCTTAGCGCTTACCCAGATGTTGAGGTGCTTGGTCTTGAACGCGTTTTGCCGTGACGGGTAACGCGTCGCATCAGCCTGGCGTTTCAGCAGGTACTCAGCCCCGACCGAGACGCCATAGTTGGGGTTGGCCTTGCGCAGGACCGCCGGGTCTTTCCAGTCGTCGTCCTCGTCAATCGTGTAGATGATCCCGAACAACTCATCGTTCGGCACCGTCCCTTCCAGCTTGTCGATCACCTGGGCGCGCTGCAGATAGCACGGCCCGGCGATGTTGTAGCCCGCCGTGGTGATGGCGAACATCATCGGCTGATCACGGGCGCCCATGCCGGTCAGCATGGTTTCATAGAGCGCGGCCGAGGTGTGTTCATGGAACTCGTCCACGATGGCACAGCTCGGTGACTGGCCGTCGCCGGGGTCGCCGATCAGGGGTTCGAACTTGCTTTCGTCGCCGATCACCGACAGGTTCTTTGCCGCAACCTGGATGCCGAAGGCCTCGACCAGTTCGGGGGTCCGTCGCACCATCTGCCGCGCCGGCTTGAACACCTCCCAGGCCTGCCGCTCGGTGGTCGCACCGCAGTACACCTCGGCGCCGAACTCCCCGTCCATGACCAGCATGTACAGGCCGACGCCGGCGGCCAGTACGCTCTTGCCGTTCTTGCGCGGCACCTCGATGTACACCTCGCGGTACCGCCGGCGGCGGGTCTTCTTGTCGACCCAACCGAAGATGCTGCAGAAAATGAACAGCTGCCACGGCTCAAGCTTGATCAGCTCGCGCAGCGCCGCCCATTTGCCCTTGGCGTGCGGCAGCAGCTGGATGAACACCGCCACCTGCTCGGCGGTGTCGCGGTCGAAGGTCCAGCGAAAATTGCGCTTCTTCGACTTGGCCAGGTCATCCAGGTGGAGCTGACAGGCCCGACGCACGTACTTGCATGCTGCGATCTTGCCGGCCACCACGTCGCGGGCGTACTTGTTCGCCGCGTTTACGTTCGGGTAGCTGGCCATGTCCTAACTCACTTCGAGGCCCGCCCTCCTTTGAGCACGATGAACGGGTTTTCTGGTTTTTCCGGCCCGCCGCTGCCCATCAGGCGCGCACGGCTGGCCGGGTCCAGCCCGAGGGCTGCCCCGAAGCTGGCCAGCTGACGCAGCGCCTCATTGATCACGGTGCAGGCGGGGTTCTTCTTGAGCACGCCTTTGGCGTCCACGACGGTGATGCCCTTGCTGGCCACTTCTTCCTCAGCCAGCCGCCACCGCTCATAGGCAGCGCAGAAGACCGCCAGGTTGTGCGTGTCGGTGCGGGTCATGATCCCGGTCTGGGTCAACCACGGCGCAATGGTGTCCCACATTTCAATGGCCCATTCCCCCAGCCACTCCGGGGCGTCAGGGGTTTCCGCCAGCGGCGCCGGCGCGGGGCCGTCCTTCTTGAGTTTTCGCTTGCCGGGGTTGCCCTGCAGCAGCTTGAGGGCGGTAGGTTTCGTGGGTCGCCCCATCGTTCAGGCCTCCCGATTTTCTGGAATGCGATTTTTTTTAATTTCGCGGGTGTGTGAAAAAGGCTGGGCGATCGGTGGAGAGAGACGAAAGCTGTAGAGATTTTGCCCCGCCCCCTTACTTGGCCGAATTTCGAGCACTTTTCGCTAATTTTGTCCGCAGATTTTCGCCATCGATCAAGGCAGCCAGATGTATGAACGGACGCTCTGGAACTCCGTCCGCGGCATGCATGTATGCGTCAATTGCTGCCACTAACTCATGCTGAACACGCGAAATCAGCTCTGGAATTCCAAGCTTATGAACGTTTTTCCAAGAGTACAGCGCTCGATCCAGATGCCAATCACCATGGCGGATTAACTCGGCACTTCGATTGCGCTTGATCGCTCGTGCGCGCAAACGCATAGCCTCACGCGCCAGGCGGACGGCCTGACCGCGCCCGTGCCGACTCTGCCGCCGTTTTGACTTTGTGGCAGTTTTCATTGATGGCAAACAGGTTAGATGGGTCATTCGTTCCCCCTTCAAACTTCGGTATGCGATGATCAACCTCTGTTGCCGGCAGTCGGCGACCATTGCAGTCATGGCACTGGCACAGATAGCGATCTCGTTTGAGTACTGCCTTGGCAAGCTTGCGCCATGCCCAGTCATAGCCACGCTGCTCAGCAGTGCCACGGCGCGGGTTGTTCCAACCGATCGCGAGCGAGGCATGAGCGCTGCAGTAGCCGTGGCTGTCACTGGTCTTGGCGGGGCACATAGGTACACGACAGGGGCGCTTGGCCTTGGGCGGCATTAGCCCTCCACCTTCTTTCCCATGAAACGGTCGGAGTACTCTCGTAGCTTATCCACCCCCATAAAACCAACCATGCAACCGGCGAAGACCGAAAGGTTTGCAGGTAGGGCGAAGTACTCCAGCACTGGCAGTAGACTCACAGCGATCAAGCCGCAGATCGCGCCTTCTAAAAGGACCTTGCGACCTCGACCACCGCCATAGATCACTCGGAACATGGCCACGGCAGCGGCGATGCCGCCGGTCGAAAGTTGCGGCTGGTGCGCTACCATCCAAGCCAGTGCAGCGGCCCAAAGGCCGGGATCTTTCTCAGGCATATGGACCATCTCGGTTCCTCCCATTGCGGGGAGTTCAAATAAAAAAGCCCCGGCAAATGCCAGGGCTCATAGTATCTCTGGTGTGTAAAACGTTAATTAGCTCTGCGGAGCCACAGCCCTTCCAAGGAAAAATTCAGCCCAGACAAACAGTGCTAGCGCCAAGAAATATAAAACTGCAGGAATGAGTGCCCAAAGCAAGCCATTAAATGCAACAGAAAAGCTTAACAGTCCAGCGATCAGCGAAAGCAGTGCAGATGGAAGCAACAGTAAAAAAGAAATCAATCTAACTGTGACACGATCTCCGAAGAGCGAACGCAAGCCAGCCGAGGCAAAGCAAAAAGCCGCCACAAATATACTAAAATAAAACGCATACATCACAAAATAGTGATAAACGGTTGAGCGCTGATCACCCTCAGGGCTCCCTCCCCCGCTGGCCAACAGCAGCCAGAGTAAAAGGTTCGATACAACCAGTACAGCCAGAGGAGACAGCCGCAGCAAAAACTTATTACTCACATTACACTCCTGTAATGCACCCTAGTTACCCAGGGTGCATCTTTACAAGCTACTTTTTAATCTCGATTGGGTAGGAACCCTTAATCGCGATTGGATATGGTTGAGCCTTGAGGTACTCTTGAATCTTCGAAAGCACATCAGTAGCACTCTCACCAAACGCACTGCGCCATGAGCCTGGATTCGCATCATAGGTGTCGTGATACGCCCTCGCCTCACCTTGGAAGGTAACGCTACCGTCGGCTGACTTGGTAATTGTACCTTCGATCTTCAAGGTAATGTTACCCAGCCACAGACCGGTCATCCAAGAGTCATTCGCAGTATTGTATGGGACCTTGTCGAGAGATACTACAGTGGACCCTTCCGGGGCGCTACTAATAGCATTGTCCAGCATCGGAATCGAGGCGGAATTGAGTTTAAGACCGAGCGAATTAATGTTTGTGCTAGCCTCAGTTCCTTTGCCGTACATGAAGTGACCCAAAGCGGCAACAGGCGTGAGGGAGCTTCCCGAAAACTCAACAGGTTGAGACGCCTCCGGCGGGGACAGCGGATCCTTAGATCCTACGTGCCAAAGCGCCTGCGCTAGCGTAGAGCCGGGGTTATGGGACAAATAGGTATCTGCCCACCGCAGACCAAAGCAATCCCTGGTGAACGAGGGGTGGATGCCCCCTGGGAATGTGCCGTTTCTCATGTTGGCTGCCTGCTCTTGGCAGAGCTTCATTATCATTTCGCGCCACATACCCTGCGCGTAATACCCATGGCGCTGGAGCATCTGATTACGGAGCATCACACCAGGATTTGGACCCGGGAAAGGAAGACCGCCGGAGGAGCTGTAGCCTGGAGCAGTTGCGCCGACGTAGATAGGAGGGAGTTCAATAGCCATTTTATGTCCTTTAAGTCGATTTAGTTCCGACCTAGCGGGCTGGTGTTGCTCAATGGCGATGGCTCGAGACTCACGGTCTTCACATGATCAAACGTTCCACAGAAGGGAAAAATTAATCGAGAGCTCAATAAGCCCGCCCGTTCGGGCGAGAAGTGCACCTGAGAATCAAAAGCCCCGAAGGTTGAGGTAGGGCTCTTGTTCGTGCTAGTCAACCGAGGCAATTGCCAGGGCCGCTTGTGTCGCGCTGTTTGCAAGCTGGACACGCTGCTATGAAAACAGAGTTATTCCATATGGACAACTACTTTTTTCATGCAGCGCCTCGAACCCCATCAAGTACACAGTCAATCCACGCGCCCCCCGCTTTAATCAACTCACGAGCCTTCATTTCGCTGACACCATAGTGGCGCCCCACTCGTACCGCCGGCCACTTGGCACCATAGTAAAGCCATATCATGTCGCCCATCTGTTGATCACGGCGACACAATCTAGCGACCGCGCCATCGACCATCATGGCTAGCTCATCCAGGATGGCGTAAGACTTTGTAATCGATGGCATGTGATCGCGCATTAGTGCAAAGGCTGGCGAGGTGTAGCCAGGCAATCCCATGCCATCCATACGCCACCACCCCCACTGCTCAAGCAAATACTCGGTATCGCCCAATGGCCGGTGTAGCGGCTTCCTAGTATTCATCGTTCAATCTCCTGTGTAGTTCGTGCCGCCGGCGCCGAGCCGGTTGCCTTCTTGGTAGTACGCCTCCGGCCCAGCGGGCCGGTTGCTTTTCAACTGTTCGATTTTGTTCAGTGCCGCTCGCAGATTCATGCCCAGTTGTACCGCCAACTCTTGCAGCGGAAGTGGCTGGCTCAGCCAGCGATCAATCCAACCAGAAGCGTTGCAAGCTTCGCAGCCGAGCTCATAGAAAACTCCCTGCACCACCCCGCGACCTTGGCAAGCGGGGCACTCGGCCAGCTTGATCATGTGTCTTTTCAAAGACGGCCCATGGCTCTTCCTTGTCATTTCGAATCCTCGCTAATTACAAATTCGGTAAGGTTGCTCGAAGCCACGGCAGTCGTGGCCTGTGGCGAATTCTGCGAAATTTCAAATAAGGCCTCGGTAAGGCCGTGGATGGCACCAAAGCCGATGCCATCTAACCAGGCGTGCCACTTCTCCAGGGCTGCACGGCGCTGCTGCATGGCTTGGGTGTGGATGTATGTGCTGGCGATCTTGCCCAGCGTGTGGTTCAGCAGCATCTCGCCGATGTGGCCGTCGATGCCGAGATCGGTCCAGGTGCTGCGCGACACCTTGCGCAGGTCGTGGCTGGTCCAGGCGCCCTGCCCCAACCGGGTGAACACCATGCTGGCCTGGGTCTCGCTCATCGACAGGCCGCGACGGTTCGGGAACAGGTACACACCCTCATAGCCTTGGGACTGCTGAATGGCCCGGTAGCGGACCAGCAGCGCCTTGAGCTGGGCGGTCAGTGGCAGGCGATGCTCGGTGCGGGTCTTGGTGTTCGCCGCCGGGATGAACCATTCGGCCGCCGCTAGGGAGATATCCGCCCAGCGCGCCATGCGGGTCTCGCCAATCCGCGTGCCGTGAGCCAGCATCATCACCGCCAACATGGCGTCACCCGGGGTCGCCTTGAAGGCCTGGGCCAGCTGCTGCACCAGCTCGGGCAACTGCACGTCACGCAAGCGCGCTGCCTTGGGCAGGATCTTGGCCTTGGTGAAGTCGTTGAAGCGCATCCCGGCCATGGGGTTATGGTCGATCAGGCCGAGCTGCCGGGCCTGGCGGAAGGCGGTCAGCAGCAGCACGAACATCTGCCGCAGATAGGACAGCGACACCTCGGCCTGGCATGGCCACATCAGCTGCTTGTCCACGGTGTCAGCGCTCACTTCGACCAGGGGCAGGTCATCCAGTCGTGGCTTTAGGTGCTGGGCGATGGCCGACCGGGCGCCGGCCTTGCGCTTGGCCGACAGCGAGCGGTCGCGAGCCATGCGGTCGCCGTACCAGTCGAGCAGTTGGCCCACGGTGACCATCCCCGAAGCAATCGGCGCAGTGGCCGGACTGCGCAGCAGGCGTCGACGTAGCGCAGGTAGCTCGGCCAGCACCGCCGACACGCCCAGTTCTGGCCAGCGTGCAAGGGGCATCCACTGCTTGCCGCGCACCAGATGCCATGTGCCCCGCTCGCGATTGCTCCAGAATCGCAGGTAAAGGCCAGGATGTCGTGGATCACGTAGATCGCGTACCGACTTGTCGGCGGCCTGGCGGCGCACCTCGGCTTCGCTGAACTTCACTTCCCGGGTCGCACTCATTGGAAGGGTACGCTTTCGCTCAGTATCACAGCCTGAGTACGCATGACGCCCTCAGCGTGATACCTGCGAACCGTATCGCGATCGAGCTCCCGGCTTCGTCCATCACAAACGTCATGGCAAGCGCTGCATGCCCAGGCGCCTTGCAGGTCGTGCGGCTTCTTGCCAACGCCGCAGGTGCCGGCCAGGCGGTAGTGGGCAAGCACAGTGGTTTCGGGACTGCCGTTGCAGATGCCCGGGATGCGCACCTGGCACTCCCGGCCGCGTGCAGCCTTGGTCAGTTTCGATTGCCGCATGGGCTGTCGTCTCCATGAAGGTCAATGACGGTGTAAGCGCTCGGCCACATGAGTTGGCCATGAGCGATGGCCGCGGCTTCGTCGCGGTAGAGCGCAATGGGTGGATGCGAGGTACTGGAGAGCCCGAACAGGTCGGAGCGGCAGTACAGCGCGTATCGGTATTCGGTGAGGTCAGGTGCGGGAAGCTCGATCATCGGCCGAGCATCCTGGACCGGATCGCCGCCAGAGCTTCATTTCCAACTTTCGGCGTGCGCTGGCCTGGCACCTCTGCAGGGAGTGCCAGCGGCATCTTCTGCAGCGGTTCACCTGCGACCAGGCGCCGAACGGCAATCGTGTAGTTGCGTTCGAACAGCTTGGCGCTCACATCGGCAGCCAGCTTGTTCAGGTTCTCGAAACCACTTTCCTTGGCCGCGTGCCAGACCGCGTCATGGGTCCACTTGCCCTTCCCTGCCATGGCGGGATGCGCATTACGGCAAGCCTCACGGAAGGCAGCAGCCAGCGGGGGAAGGCCCAGCATTTCCGGCGAAGGCTGGCACCACTCGATAAACTTCCCGGGCGCCGGGATGAACTCACGGCCGGATTGCCGGCAGCGCATCAAACCGAACTGCAGTTGCTCCGGCGTGTTGATGCCAGCCTCAAGAAACGCGGTTAGCCACTGCTGCTTGGCCGCCTTATACGTCGCTTCATCCGGCCATGCCTGCTTCCAGGCGCTGCAGATCGTGCGCAGATCGCGGAACAGATCGTTGATAACCCCAGCAGTTTTGCGATTGAGCTCGGCCTTCACGTCGGCAGGCAGCGAGTAATCCGAGGGCACGTATTGGCCAGCCTGGACCTTTGCCCACAAGCCATGGGCCACGGTTGCAACCTGATTCACTGGCTGCCCCCTTCCACGATCCACGACGTGTCATCGTCATCAAAACTGGAGCGCTGCGATGCGCCGGTGCGAACAATAGGCGAGCGGGCAGCACGGGCGAGATCGGATTTGACCCAGCTGACCAGAGCGGCCAACCACTGCTTTTCGGTTTGGGCCACGCCCTTTGCATCGTGGTGGAGCACGAAGCCGGATATGGCAACCGCGTTGAACTGATCCAGGGTCAGACCTGCACGACGGGCATAGGCTTTCAGCAGTTCCGGATTCGGTTCCCAGTCGAGGGACATTGCGAATGGCTCGCGCTGAGAGAGAGTAGATTGGTTCAATGACGGATTGGGTGCAGCTCCTGCACCCCGTTCGGTCGTGAGCTGCACCCCGTTCTGCTGTGAGCTGCACCCCGTGCGGTTTCCTGCACCCCGTTCAGGACGAGGTGCAGCAGATGCACCCCGCTTAAGCAGCAGGTCGTAAACGACGGGGCGACGGTCGCGGCGATCGATATGGGCGGCAGCAATTGCCTGGTTACCCTCAGCGATCCAACCGGCCTGGGCGAGCTCATCCAGCTTCAACCGCACGGTTCGCTCAGAAAGGCCAGTGTCGTCGGAGAGAGTCGCAGCAGAAGGGAATGCCCCTCTTCCATCGCTGCCTGCGTAGTTGGCCAGGCAGAGCAGGACATGGCGGGCTGCAGGATTCTCAAGTGCAGCTTTGGGAATGGCGAGTGCCCAGGTCATAGCTTGTACGCTCACGCTTGCCACCATTGCGATAGACATGGAGCGACAGGCGCAGCATTGCGCGCAGCATTGGAGAAATGCATAATTGATCCCGATTCAGAAGTTGAGAAAGCCGGGCTGCCACCCGGTTTTTTTATGCCCGCGATTTGGGTACTGGATGAATTAGCAGGTGTTTTGGCCATCTACTCGCACAAGGCTGGCTAGATCAGAATCTGCACCACTTGGCGTCAGACCTCCGGCTGAAACAGGGAAAACATCATCCAGGGCGCAAGTCGCTCCAAGTTGATTTAGGGCCGAGACGATCTGTCTTGCCTCTTCCAGCCCTGGGGCCCTCCGCCCCGCCTCATAATTGGCGAGCCGTGATTGGTTCCAATCGAGCTTTCGCCGGAGACTGGCCTGACTGATTCCCGCCCCCTTTCGGATCTGTCGAACGTGGTTCATAGGGGTTCCTCTTGACTGGACCCCAGGATAAACACGTAACGTGTTATTTTCAATCACGAAGAGTGAAAGCGAGGTATTTCGTAACGTGATTACAATCACGGCTATGAAAGAGACCCTCGGACAACGCATCAAACGCCACCGCAAGGCCGCCGGGCTCTCCCAGGCCGCGCTGGCGACTGCCTGCGGCTGGAAATCCCAATCACGGGTGGGCAACTACGAAACTGATACGCGGGAGCCATCTCTCGCGGATCTGCGCCTAATCGCACATGCGATTGGTGTGGATGAGTCGGAAATCATCTTGGATTACAAACCGAGCGCCCCGGAAGCGGGCACTGAGGCTGTCGAATCAAACGCGACGATGATTGGCCCATTTGATGTGTGGGATGACGAAACGCCATTGGATGGAGATGAGGTATACGTGCCCTACCTGAAAGAGGTCGAGCTTTCAGCAGGCCGAGGCCGCACGGTTGTTGAGCAATCACATACGCGCAAATTGCGGTTCGGCAAAATCACCCTTCGCCGACAGAACGTGCAACCAAGCGAAGCAGTTTGTGTGACCGTTGGCGGCAATAGCATGGAGCCCGTGCTACCCGATGGAAGTACAGTCGGCGTTGATCAGGGCGCCACTACCGTAATCGATGGCAAGATGTACGCAATCAACCATGGCGGGCAGCTGCGGGTGAAAACCCTATACCGCTTGCCTGGTGGTGGAATCAGGATGCGCAGCTTCAACCGTGATGAGCATCCTGACGAGGAATACAGCGCAGAAGAGATGGTCGCTAAAGAGATCGTCATTCTAGGGAAAGTCTTCTGGTCCTCGGTCCTCTGGTAGCGCTCCTTTCGCCAACCAAGCCCGGCTAAATGCCGGGCTTTTTGTTGCTCACCTGAAAAATAATCACGTTTCGTGTTGACACCAAATATCACAATACGTGATATTTGCCTTCGCCGGATCGACACCGGCCAGCAACGAAGGCAGCGATGGACAGGCCTCAACTGTTCAGAGGGGTGGCAACTGCCCTGGGCGTGCAGCGTAAAGCGCCAATGCAGTTTTCCAGCGGGTAAGCACCGCGGCTGGAGAGAAGATTTCACTGGCTGGTCTTCGAGTCTGAGGGCCAGACGGGAAATCAACCGGAGCAGTGTCGATGAACAAAGAACAGATCTATGACAGCCAAGTCAGCCCGCTGATGCAGCAGGTGATTCAGATTGCCAGGGATAACGGCATCGCCATGATCGCTAGCTTTGCGATTGGTCACGAAGACGGCGGGCCGAATGGCGAAGATGCGACCGAGCTTACCGTGACAACCCACCTGCCAGATGGTGACGAGAAGTTTGATGAACGTTTTCGCAGGTCTGCGAACACCATCCGCAATGGCACTACTTCCCTTGGAGGCGTTGCCGCAGTCATGCAAATGACAACGATCAAGCCTGATGGCAGCAAGACTCTGACAGCAATCATTTAGATCGCTAGCCCCCCCGTCAGCCTGACGTTAACTGCCCGATTACCTGGTCTACCCCAGCACCAGGCTGAATCGGAGAGCCCTTCCCGACCCTACATCAGCATGTTCAGGGAGACAGGCGGGATTGGCTCTCCAATGCAGCCCACCAAGGACCACTCATGGAAACGATCACCTGCGGCACATGGACAGGCCACCTTGGCAAAGGGCTGGCTCCCCGTGAGCTTGAGGCGCTGCTCGGCGTCGCCCAGGGCATGACCGCCAAACAGATTGCTCAGCAGATGCAAATCACACCAGGCACGGTGGCCAACCGCATCGAGAACGCCATGTTCAAACTCGGCGTAGCCCGTCGTGCCGCTGCGGTGGCAGAAGCCATGCGCCGGCAGATCATCAGCCCGCTGTGCATCGCCCTCGCCGGCCTGATCGCGATGCACGCGGTCATCGACGACAGCGACCCACTGCGTCGCGACCGCAGAGCGCCCGAGCGGCGCACTGCCCAGATTCGAATCGTTCGCAAGGCCGAGGCCTTCGAGCACCACGCCTGAATCCCAACAGAGGATCATCCCATGCACCACTCCATGCAACAGCGCGTGGACGGCCTGGCCGCCCTGCGTGCACGCTCCCTCATGGCGACTACCGAGTTCTACGAACTGATTGGCCGACTTCCTCCTGCCCCTGGCCCTCTATTCCAGGCAGTCGCCAAGGGCAAGGCTTGGCACATAATCGAGATTGCCACCGGCAAGACCAAGAGATTCTGCTTTAGCCACCGTGCGGCCATGCGTTTTATTGAAGCAATGGAAGCAGGCAAGCGAACCAGCATTTCTTGTCCCACTGATTAAAGGAGGCGCCGTATGGCGATGGACCAGGCAGAGCGCGACCGACGCCGGCGCAAGAAGGCCGAGCGGCTGCAGCAAGAAGACCTGCGTTTGAAGGTTCGACCAGGGACTAAGCAGGCCCTACTGGAACTGATGGAGTGGGCCGGGATCGAGGAACAGGGCGAGGCGATGACACTCATGATTCATCACATCGAAGCGCTCGGGCATCATGCCCTGTTCAGGATCGCGCGCCACGAAATCGAAGCTCACCGGCCTGTGGTGCGGACTGAGCTGCTGCGACTGTCAGCCCGGAAGCGAACCGGGCAACACCTGCGTGCAATCTGCGGATGGGCTGACGCCACTTACAGCCAGATGATCGAGGCTTTGATACACGGCATCCACGCCCTTGACAGGCTGCACGCGGCGAAGTTTCTCACCCCGCCGCGGCACAAGGTTAGCATATCGCCGCGCCTGGCTCTGGCCTTCGACCGCAAAAGCATGCTAATGATTCAGCAGGATCCAGGGGATGAGGTTATAGGACCAGCAGTCACCCTATGACCTAAGCGCTACAACGCTGAAGCGGCTGATTGCTTTCATGTCCAAACGGCCAATATCAAAACGCCCCCAGTATCGATTAGCAGCTCGATAGAGCTCATAAACGTATTTGTGGTAATTGGCGTAGAAGTCAGAGAGATCTATCTCGCCAGAAGTCCGCTCTGTAATTGCGTGAGCAGTGCTATTTCGGACCTCTCGGAAGACTTTGCCGAAATCAGTCGGAATTTCAACATCGTAGTAAGAGACATCGTTCTCCCAGCCTTCTCCGAACCCTGCGTTCAACCGAGAAGCTATACCTCGGAAGACTAGAGATACTTCCGCTTGAAAGAGACCGTCTTTCTTCAGTGCTCCAGCTCGACCAGAAAAGCCTTTATCACTGCCCTGCTCTCTCATGAAACAAGCGACGAAAAATTCGTAGAGGTGGTGCAGGAAAGAGCTGTAGCTGCTGAATAGCTGAACCTGCTCCGTAGGCGTAAGAGTTGAGAGAATCTGCTTTTCGCCTAACCGGATAAACTCATCATGACTCGCCTTCATCAAAAAACATTCGTGGTGGATGGTTGCAATTAACGCGCTATCCAATTCGCGGTCTGAGTAATCTTGCATTCATTACCCCTTGATCGGCCCCATGTAAGCAACCCGTAATACCCCATCCCAAACCAAATTGCCACCATGCCGTCCATCATTTATCGCTGTGTCAGTCAACGAGTCTTCAGCGCACGTTGAAAGGGATGTCGCCGTATCCCCAGATCAACGTGCCGATGACTGTCAGCGTAAAAATCAGCCATTCCGGCGCGTTGAATTTCGGTATGAACTCGTCCCGCAGTTCTTGCAGACCTACCCAACCGAAACCAGCGGGAGTAATGGATAATTTCGCTCGAATCAATACTCCTTCGGCCAAAATGGCAAAAACCGTAGTCAGTGCACCGCTCCTAGAAAACCAACCAGCGCGGTCTAGTCCGGCTGCTTGAGGGAACGGAAGTATCAAAGCCAGTAGGGGAATCGCAATTGCCAAAAAAATTAGCAACCACGACAACGACAAACTGTGCCAAAGGTCTCGATCAGTCGGTTCTTTAAGAGCCATGCCTGAAAGCCTCATGCCTTTTTAGGGCGCTACCAATAACTCACCTCAGCGAATCACGCCACCACGGCGCTGCCCGCCAGCGCCTCAGGAGTCTTCGCTTTTCACTTGGCAAACCCCATTGGCCCGCTTTTTCCCGGTATAGGAAACGCTCGGAGAGCCATCCGGATTGATTGACAGCGAGATAGTCACGTCGCCGCCCTTGGCTTCGAAGTAGTTGTCGTTGAACTTCTTCAGCTTTGCTTCCTTGCCATTGATGTAGATCGGGCCGCCCTTGTCGGCGTGAACCTCGATGTTTCCTGGGCATGTGGCGTTCACCAGCGGAATACCGGCCTGGGCCGCGCCAGACACCACCAACAATGTCCCCAACACTAATCTCTTCATCTCACACTCCTTGGTGGATTGATCGAAAGGGAAGAAATAGCCCATCTCGGCGCCGCCCGCCAGCGCCTCAAGCCTGGTCTGAAGACTCAGGCCTATGGCAGTACTTCTCATGCTCCTGCTGAGAATGGCAGCCCTGGTCACAGTTCAGATAGTTATCCCAGCTCGATCCCCAAATTCTGACTCCGGCAACCCCAGTAAGCATAAAGCCCCAAGCCCAGGGCTTAGGGATCCACGCGGCCATAACCAAGCTTGCAGCGGCAATGGCGATACCACCCCACCATCGCTGCCTCTTCGAGAATTTCGAAACCACTGCCCGCTCTCCATGCAAGTAAGCGGCGAAGCATACCACTCGCTTAACTGAGCCACATACGGCGCTGCCCGCCAGCGCCTTCCCCTATTGAAAGATAACCCCTCAAAAGCGGGCGAGCGTTTTTTTCGTTATTGATACTGCTGGTTAGAAGACATCCGCCAGTAAAGCTCCCACAGTCTCTTAAGGCAACGAGAAGCCATTTGCGGATTTTTTTTGCCCGTACTCAAAGATTGTGCGCTATCGAGAATATCGACAAATAAATTTCCATCATTCATTTCAGGGAAATCGGCTTGAGTCAAAGGCATCAATTGCTCATAGATTCCCTGGAAACGGTATTTCTGTTCTACCTCAGTTGCTGCCAACTCAAGCGCGTCGGTTATCCGCTTCACAGTTCCATTTGGATCCTTCGACATCAGCACTCTCCTTAAAAACGTTTTTGTCTTCCAAGCTGCCAATATAGCCGCGAGGTATTTTCATGACTACAGCAATCGACCTGTTCGCCGGCCTCGGCGGATGGAGCACCGGCGCGCGCGCCGCAGGCGTCCAGGTTCTCTGGGCGGCAAACCACTGGCCTGAGGCCGTGAAATGGCATGCAGCCAATCACCAAGAAACCAACCACGTTTGCCAGGACCTGCACCAGGCCAACTGGGCAGCAGTTCCGCGCACTGATATCGGCATTGCCTCCCCATGCTGCCAGGGTCATGCAAAGGCCCGCGGCAAGAAGAGCGGAAACCCGGAACATGATGCGTCGAGATCCACAGCCTGGGCTGTGCCTTCAGCGGCCGAGGTGCTCCAGCAGGACGCATGGGTGATCGAGAACGTGCCCGAGTTCGTGAACTGGGTGCTCTACCCCAGCTGGGTGGATGCGATGCAGCGCCTTGGCTATCAGGTCGCGCCGCACATTGTCGATTGCGCCGATCTCGGCGTGCCGCAGCACCGGGTGCGCCTGTTCCTGATCTGCACAAAGAGCAAGGCGCCGATCCAGCTGCAGTTGCAGCAATGCGAGCACGTGCCGGCCAGCAGCTTCCTCGACTTCGACGCCGGGCGCTGGTCGCAGATCGAGAAACCGGGCCGAGCCCAGGCCACGCTCGACCGAGTGCGCAATGGCCGCCAGCGCTTCGGTGATCGGTTCATCATGCCCTACTACGGCAAAGGCTCCGGCACCACCGGCCGCGACATCAACCGGCCGATCGGCACCATCACTACCCTGGACCGCTGGGCACTGGTCGACGGCGACCGCATGCGAATGCTCAGCGCCAGCGAGGCCCTGGCCGCGATGTCGTTCCCGGCCGACACCCTGCGGCCAGATAACCACAGGCTGACCATGCACATGGCGGGCAACGCAGTGCCTCCGCTGGCGGGCCAGCGTGTTATAGAGGCGCTGATGAAGGCCGCGTAGGCAGTCAGACCGCTTTCACCGTTCGCCCGTCTGCGAATGAAATCAGGTCCTCGTTGCTAACCGAGACTATTGCTCCCACCGCAATGCTGGCGGCGGCATGAGCATCAGAAAGACTGGTATGAGCCGGCTCTCGAATCACTGCATATCGGGCAGGGGCGCCCCCTCTTTGAAGCCCAACAGTAGCGAAGTACCCCCCTTCTAGCTGGGCACCACCTGACCATACCACCACCCCATCAACTTGTTTTTCAGCTGCCATGACAACCACTCCTTTTTTGGTGGCTACAGAGTAGCCGCGAGGTATCCCCATGCCCACAGAAAACCGATCCAGCAACACAAAGATGATCAGCTTGCCGCGCGACATCATCGAATTCGCCGTAGGCTTCAAGACCCACGGCTACAAGAACCTGACCGAGCAACACACCGACCAGCGACATGCGCAGGACAAACTGCGCGCCATCCTGGCTCAGCCAACCCAGCAGCACCAGGAAGAGCCGGGTGTATCGATACCGCACGGCTACTGCCTAATGCCCAGGCGTCTCACAGCCGAGAACGGCGCCAAAGCCCTGTTGCTTGGTGAGTTCAAGCTGGAAGTGACCCGCGAATGTCCCGAATGCCTCGAGCTGGACGAGCCAGCAGAAGGCTGCGAGATCTGCGATGGCCAAGGCGAATATGCGCAACACCACACCATCCCTTGGGACCAGATCAAATTCATCTACAGCGAGGCCGTGAAGGGGCTCGCTCTGCAGCTGAATACCGCCAGGTAGCGGAACTCCGCCTGGAGCACATTTGTACTCCACAGACTAGAGGGCCGACACTAGCCGGCCCTTTGAGCTCTATGCAACCGCGGATGAGCCCTTCGAAGCGATACGCCTAGCTCTCTCTACGCCCCAGGCAAGAGCGCGAGTAATGCTCTCTCCCGGACGCTTGGCATAGGCCTCTTCTTTTATTGCGTTGCCTGAGGCGTCGTAGACGCCGATGAACATCTGGGTGGCTCCGCATCTCGATAGCCGGGCTTGGATATCAAGGATGGTGCCATCAGACAGCACCTCCTCATGCGTTCTGCAGTGAAGTTGGGCGTCTGCCCACTCCCAGTATTTCGGTCCTCTAGTTCGCATAGCCGTCTCCATATCAGCCCACAAGTAGCATATGGACCTATAGAAAGCCCCGCTGAACGGCCAGTCTGACCAGCGGGTCAAAAGCTATACAACAATGGCGATATCCAGCCGGCTGTACAGGTTTTGCGGATATCGAATCCTGATGTAACGCCTCTCCCCTCTATTTCGAGGCAACGAGGCCTTCAGCAAGAGCAGTCCAGCGGCACACTAGAGGTGATGTAATACATCACCTAAGTTATCGATATTTCCAAGTGACGACTTGCCCCAGCATGGCTTAAACCTCGCTTTGGTCTTTGTGATCACCGGATGGCTGAGCACTGCAGGCCAGGATCTCAAACGTGGCCAGCGTCTTCGCATAATCCGCCCACTCGTCAAACGCCTTCTGCTGGACCCGTAAGGCCTCTCCCCACAGGGGACCGCCGATCTGGCCGTAGGCAACTTGATTCATGATTGAAGACGTTGCGGTGTCCAGCTGTCGGAGCAGTTGGTACGCCCGGTATTTCTGATCTGAATTAGGCATTTTTAGCCCCTAAACGCGTAACGCAAAAAGTGACCACCCCATCAAGGATGAGTGGCACTACGCCATGTTGACAACGAAGCATCACGCTTTTCTCCCTCCCCCTCAACAATTCAAGCCTGCCGATATGCGCGGGCATGGAGAGCTATTGCCATGACGAAACACAAGCACACCCCAGGCCCCTGGGAAGCCCTGAACGAGACCGAGGTTTTCACCGGCCTGGGTGCCGACAGCGGCGACGGCGTGAAAGCACTCCCAACTGACGGCTGGATGATTGCCGACTGTGGCGATGCAATGACATTCACCGAGGTTGGGCTTGTTGAGCTCGCCTTGGATGTGCGCAGAGCGAATGCCCGGCTGATCGCCCAGGCACCGAACCTCCTGGCCGACTTGGTTGAGGCGGCCGCCCAGCTGCGCAAGTACGAAACCCTGCACCGCGCCAAGGCCACCACCGACAGCCTGGCCAAGGCCGAGGTAAACGCCGAACTGGCATCGCGCTTCGAGCAGACCATCGCCCAGGCTACGGCCTGACACAACCTGCCGCCACCGGCGGCGTGGAGACCATCACATGCAAACCGAGATTCTTTCGGACGAAGAGCTAGCCGAGCTGACTGGCTATAAGGCCAGGGGATATCAGCGTCGCTGGCTAGAGGAACGTGGCTGGGTATTCGTTGAAACCCGCAGCGGGCGCCCACTGGTTGGCCGCCATTATGTTCGTATGAAACTGGGCATGAGCCTTGGAGTAATGCCAACGGCGTCACCTCCACCTGTAGTCCCTGCGTGGACACCTGACATTTCGAAGGTGAGGTGAAATGCGTCCTAGGAAGAGCGAAAACAGGGACTTGCCTCCGGGTGTGTACCGACGGAAGCGGACCAGTAAGAGCAAGAAAAAACCCGACAAGGAATGGATTAGCTACTACTACCGGGACAAGTCGGGCAAAGAGGTAGCGCTGGGCACCGACTTGAGCCTTGCCAGACTGAAGTGGGCAGAACTTGAAGCGAAGGAGAAGCCCAAGGATCTGGTCACCATGGGCGCCATCTTCGACCGCTACGAGCGCGATATCATTCCGAAGAAGGCGCCGCGCACACAGAAGGACAACCTGGCCGAGATACGCCAGTTGCGAAACTACTTCGAGAACGCCCCAATCGACGGCATCACCCCTGCGCATGTGGCGAAGTATCGCGATGCCAGAACCGCCCCAGTCAGGGCGAATCGCGAGATCGCCACCCTATCGCACATCTTCAACATAGCCCGGGAGTGGGGGCTCACAACCAACGAGAATCCGTGCCAGGGCGTGCGCAAGAACAAGGAGGTGCCGCGAGACTTCTACGCTAACGATGCGATCTGGAACGCGGTTTACGCGAAAGCGGTGGGCGAACTGAAGGATGCCATGGACTTGGCGTATTTGACGGGCCAGCGTCCGGCGGACGTGCTGGTGATGAGGAGGGACGACATTGAGGGCAAGGCCCTCGGGGTAAAGCAGAAGAAGACCCAAAAGAAGCTGCGGATCATGCTTGAGGTGGACGGTGTAGAGAGCAGCTTGGGCGTGCTGATCAGAAAGATCCAGGAGCGCAACGCTCCGCACGGCTCGCCATACCTACTGCTGACTGATAACGGCAAACGTGTCACGGCACCGATGTTGCGCCATCGATGGGACGATGCTCGGGAGGAAGCTGTGAAGGAAGCAGCTGCCGCTGGTGACCAGGTGCTGGCCGGCCGTATCAGCCAATTCCAGTTCCGTGACATTCGCCCGAAAGCAGCCTCGGAAATCACCGACGTTGATCACGCCAGTCTGCTGCTCGGCCATACCAAGGGCGACATCACAGAGCGGGTGTATCGCCGAGTTGGAGCCCTGACGAAACCCACCAAATAGGAAAAGTTTCGGAAGCGCTTCCACAACAAACCATTCCCAAGGGTGTTCCCATGGGTGGTTTTGCTATGCCCCAAAAACGCAAAAAGCCCTGAAAAATCAGGGCTTTGAATGTGGCGGAAGCGTAGAGATTCGAACTCTAGGATAGTTGCCCATCGACGGTTTTCAAGACCGTTGCCTTAAACCACTCGGCCACGCTTCCAGCTTGTTTTGCGGCGGCAATCATACCGTAATGTAACAAGCTGTCAAACTCTCTGTGTCGCGCCCTGCGACAGCTCTGATATGCTCTGCCTCATACGTTCCACTACCGTCGGTCCCGGACCGCGGTCTCACCCCAAAGGAGTGCGCCATGCGCGAACAGGATTACGCCGTCCAACACGGCCAGCAGGTCGAGCAGCAGGAGGTCAGCAAGGTCCTGCGCAACACGTACAGCCTGCTGGCCCTTACCCTCGCCTTCAGCGGCATCATGGCCTTCGTCGCACAGCAGATGCGTGTCGGCTACCCGAACATCTTCGTGGTGCTGATCGGCTTCTACGGCCTGTTCTTCCTCACCAACAAACTGCGTGACTCGGCCTGGGGCCTGGTGTCTACATTCGCCCTCACCGGCTTCATGGGCTTCATCCTCGGCCCGATCCTCAACCGCTACCTGGGCATGGCCGGTGGCGCCGAAGTGGTCAGCTCGGCCTTCGCCATGACCGCCCTGGTGTTCGGCGGCCTGTCGGCCTACGTGCTGATCACCCGCAAGGACATGAGCTTCCTCAGCGGCTTCATCACCGCCGGCTTCTTCGTCCTGCTGGGTGCCGTGGTGGCCAGCTTCTTCTTCCAGATCAGCGGCCTGCAACTGGCGATCAGCGCTGGCTTCGTACTGTTCTCGTCGGTCTGCATCCTGTTCCAGACCAGCGCCATCATCCATGGCGGCGAGCGCAACTACATCATGGCCACCATCAGCCTGTATGTGTCGATCTACAACCTGTTCGTCAGCCTGCTGCAGCTGTTCGGCATCATGGGCCGCGACGACTGATCGAATCGGTTGACAGCGCCTCACAAAAAGCCCGCTTCGGCGGGCTTTTTCGTGCCTGCTGAACAGCGGTAGCAAAGCCAGCGAAGATTGACTTAAAAGTCAGCTTATTGCCCCATTCCCCTTCGATTGTGCGGCCATCGTGCTTGCCTCTACCCCTATGGGCTTTCTGCCCGTAGAATGCGCTCCTTTTTTCTTCCGGGGCGGCATTTTCCCATGAGTTCACACGAACACGGCCCAGGCGCGGCGGCGCCTGCCAATGAACTGGTCCTTGGCCTCGAGGACAAGCCTCGCCTACTGATCGGCCTGCTGGCGGCCTTGCAGCACCTGCTGGCGATCATCGTGCCGATCGTTACGCCGGGCCTGCTGATCTGCCAGGCGCTGGGCGTGTCGGCGCGTGACACCAACCTGATCGTGTCGATGTCGCTGGTGATCTCGGGTATTGCCACCTTCGTCCAGTGCAAGCGCTTCGGGCCGTTCGGCGCCGGGCTGCTGATCGTCCAGGGCACCAGCTTCAACTTCGTCGGCCCGCTGATTGCCGGCGGTGCGCTGATGGTCAAGCAGGGCACGCCGGTAGAAAGCGTGATGGCGGCGATCTTCGGCGTGGTCATCGCCGGCTCGTTCGTGGAAATGGGCGTGTCGCGCATCCTGCCCTTCGTCAAGCGCCTGATCACCCCGCTGGTGACCGGCATCGTCGTGCTGATGATCGGCCTGACCCTGATCAAGGTCGGCCTGATCAGCATGGGCGGCGGCTTCGGCGCCATGGCCAATGGCACCTTCGCCGATGGCGAGAACCTGCTGCTGTCGGGCGTGGTACTGGCGATCATCGTCATCCTCAACCGTATTCCGGTGGTGTGGATGCGCAGCTGCGCCATCGTCATCGCCCTGGCCGTGGGCTATGCCCTGGCCGGCTACCTGGGCCGCCTGGACTTCACCGGCATGCACCAGGCCGCGCTGTTCCAGGTGCCGACGCCGCTGCACTTCGGCCTGGGCTTTTCCTGGTCGCTGTTCATCCCGATGCTGGTGATCTACCTAGTCACCTCGCTGGAAGCCATCGGTGACGTGACCGCCACCAGCAAGGTCTCGCGCCAGCCGGTGGAAGGCCCGGTGTGGATGCAACGGATCAAGGGCGGAGTGCTGGTCAACGGCGCCAACTCGCTGCTGGCCGGGCTGTTCAACACCTTTCCCAGCTCGATCTTCGCCCAGAACAACGGCGTGATTCAGCTGACCGGCATCGCCAGCCGCCATATCGGTATCTGGATCGCCGCCATGCTGATCCTGCTGGGCCTGTTCCCCAGCGTCGCCGGGGTAATCCAGGCAGTGCCGGAGCCGGTGCTCGGTGGCGCGGCCATGGTGATGTTCGGCGCCGTGGCGGCCTCGGGCATCAACATTCTTGCCAGCACCCGTCTCGACCGCCGCGCCCTGCTGATTATCGCCGTGTCGCTGTCGCTGGGCCTGGGCGTGGCCCAGGTGCCGGAGTTCCTCGCGCACATGCCGGCGGCGCTGCGCAACGTGCTGGAGTCGGGCGTCGCCACCGGCGGCATCTGTGCCCTGCTGCTCAACTGGTTCCTGCCCGAGGGCAAGGAGCAGGCCTGAGCCGTGCCCGCCTGAGCAAAAGCCCGCGCCCACCAGCGCGGGCTTTTTGCTTTATCATGGCCGCATTCATTTGCACGAGCCTTCCATGAAATTCGCCATCGCGGTCTTTTCCCCGGCCCATGCGCCCTCCTCGCGCCGCGCCTTGCGCTTTGCCGAGGCGGTGCTGGCCGGCGGGCATGAAATAGCCCGATTGTTCTTCTACCAGGATGGGGTGCACAGCGCCTCGGCCAATATCGTCACGCCCCAGGACGAGCTGGACGTGGCTGCGCAGTGGCGCGCCTTCGTCAGCGACCACCGCCTGGACGCCGTGGTGTGCATCGCCGCAGCCCTGCGCCGGGGCGTACTCGATGACACCGAGGCCAGTCGCTACCAGCGCCCGGCGGTGAACCTGCCGATGCCGTGGGAGCTGTCCGGCCTGGGCCAACTGCACGAAGCCGCGCAACTGGCCGACCGTCTGGTCTGCTTCGGAGGTGATTGAGATGGCCAAGTCCTTGTTGATCATTAGCCGCCAGGCGCCGTGGAGCGGCCCGTCCGCCCGCGAGGCGCTGGACATCGCCCTGGCCGGTGGCGCCTTCGACCTGCCGCTGGGCATGCTGTTCCTCGACGACGGCGTGTTCCAGCTCGCCGCCGCGCAGCAACCCGACGCCCTGCAGCAGAAGAACCTGACCGCCAACCTCCAGGCCCTGCCGATGTTCGGGGTCGAGGAGCTGTTCGCCTGCGGCCACAGCCTGGCCCGCCGGGGGCTGGACGGTTATGCCCTGGCGCTGCCGGTCGAGGTGCTCGACGACAGTGCGCTGACCGCGCTGATTGCCCGTTTCGACCAGGTGGTGACGCTCTGATGACGACCCTGCATGTAATCGCCCACTCGCCCTTCGGCGACGAGCGCCTGGCCAGCTGCCTGCGCCTGCTGGGCCCGCAAGACGGGCTGCTGCTGTGCGGCGACGCCACCTACGCGCTCAAGGCCGGCAGCGAGCCGTTCGCCATCCTGCAGGCCGCCAACCTCGGCGGGCGGCTGTTCGCCCTTGCCGAAGACCTGCAGGCCCGTGCCCTCGACAGCCACCTGGCCAAGGCCGTGGACTACGCCGCCTTCGTCGAACTCACCCTGCACCACGACAAGGTCAACAGCTGGTTATGAGTACCCTGACTGTCGGCGATCGCCACATCGCCCTGGACAAGGACGGCTTCCTGGTCGAGCTGCAGGACTGGTCCCACGAAGTCGCCGAGGCCCTCGCCACGCGCGAAAGCATCGCCCTGACCGCGGACCACTGGGAAATCCTCGAGCTGCTGCGCCAGTTCTACCAGGAGTACCAGCTGTCGCCAGCCACCCGCCCGCTGATCAAGTACACCGCGCTCAAGCTCGGTGCGGAAAAAGGCAACAGCCCGCACCTGAACCGCCTGTTCAATGGCACCCCCGCCAAACTCGCCGCCAAGCTGGCGGGCCTGCCCAAGCCGACCAACTGCATATGACCGAGCCACAGCTGAACGACACACGCCCGCTGACCCTGGAAACCCCGGCCGAACACCCGTTCGCCGAGTTCGTGCGCATCCTCGGCAAGGGCAAACGCGGCGCCCGCGGCCTGACCCGCGAGGAAGCCCGCGCCGCCATGACCCTGCTGCTCGAAGGCAAGGTCGAGGACACCCAGCTGGGCGCCTTCCTGATGCTGCTGCGGCACAAGGAAGAAAGCGCCGAGGAGTTGGCCGGCTTCACCGAGGCCCTGCGCGCCCACCTGCAGGCGCCGCGCATCGCCGTTGACCTGGACTGGCCGAGCTACGCCGGCAAGAAGCGCCACCTGCCCTGGTACCTGCTGGCGGCCAAATGCCTGGCAGGCAATGGCGTGCGCATCCTGATGCACGGTGGTGGCGCCCATACGGCCGGGCGACTGTACACCGAGCAATTGCTCGACCTGCTGGAGATTCCGCTCAGCCGTGACTGGACGGCCGTGGAGCAGACCCTGGACCGCCACCGACTGGCCTTCTTTCCCTTGCAGGACTGGGCGCCGCAGCTGCAACGCATGATCGACCTGCGCAACACCCTGGGCCTGCGCTCGCCCATCCACTCGCTGGCCAGGGTGCTCAACCCGCTTGCCGCCCGCTGCGGCCTGCAGAGCATCTTCCACCCCGGTTACCAGGCGGTGCACCGCGAAGCCAGCCGCCTGCTCGGCGATCATGCCGTGGTCATCAAGGGCGACGGTGGCGAGATCGAGGTCAACCCGGATGTCATCAGCCACCTGTACGGCACCTCGGCCGGCGAGGCCTGGGACGAAGAGTGGCCGGCGCTCAGCGCCCAGCGCCATGTGAAGCCGGCCAGCCTGCAGCCCGAGCACCTGCTGGCGGTGTGGCGCGGCGAGGCGCAGGACAGCTACGGCGAACTGGCCGTGGTCGCAACCATGGCCCTGGCCCTGCGCGGGCTCGGCCAGGAGCGCGAGCAGGCGTTCAACAATGCCCGCGCCTACTGGGCCGCCCGCATAGACATCGAATAAGTCGATAGGAATAGGGCAGTCTTTGCGCTATTTCTTCGAACGCTTTGCCCTAGACTGAGCTCCAACGACCAACGATTGTGTTTCGAGGAGCTCCGAGATGGGCCTTTTGATCGATGGCCACTGGCATGACCAGTGGTACCAGAGCAGCAAGGACGGCGCCTTCCAGCGCGAGAACGCCCAGCGGCGCAACCCGCTGCCCGCCGCCGAGGCCGGCCGCTATCACCTGTACGTTTCGCTGGCCTGCCCGTGGGCGCACCGCACCCTGATCTTCCGTGCCCTCAAGGGCCTGGAGCCGTTGATCGATGTCTCGGTGGTCAGTTGGCTGATGGGCGAGCATGGCTGGACCTTCGACCAGCAGCAAGGCTCCAGCGGCGATCAACTGGATGCGCTGCAGTACCTGCACCAGCGCTACACCCAGGACGATCCGCACTACACCGGGCGCGTGACCGTACCGGTGCTGTGGGACAAACAGGAGAAGCGCATCGTCAACAACGAGTCGGCCGAGATCATCCGCATCTTCAACAGCGCCTTCGACGGGTTGACCGGTAATACCCTGGACCTCTACCCCGAGCCGCTGCGGGCGACCATCGATGCGCTCAACGAGCGTATCTACCCGGCCGTGAACAACGGTGTGTACCGCGCCGGCTTCGCTACCTCACAGGATGCTTACGAGACTGCATTCGACGAGGTGTTCAATGAGCTGGATCATCTGGAAGGGCTGCTGGACCGCCAGCGCTACCTGGCCGGCGAGTACCTGACCGAGGCCGATGTGCGCCTGTTCACCACGCTGGTGCGTTTCGATGCGGTGTACCACGGGCACTTCAAGTGCAACCTGCGTCGCCTGAGCGACTACCCGAACCTGTCCAACTGGCTGCGCGAGCTGTACCAGTGGCCGGGGGTGGCGGGCACGGTGAACATGGAGCATATCCAGAAGCACTATTACATGAGCCACAAGACCATCAACCCGAACGGGATCGTGCCCAAGGGGCCGTTGCAGGACTTTGGCTTGCCGCATGACCGGGAGCGGTTGTCGGGCAGAGGGATCTGGCAGAGAAGATGAAGACCCCACGTGGCAGCGGGCTTGCCCCGCGATGGCGCCGGATCAGGCAACAATGTTGCCGCCTCTGACGCTATCGCGGGGCAAGCCCGCTCCCACGTGGATCTACAACGTGCTCAGGCGTCCTGCGCCCCTTCAAACCACGCGAGCTTCTCGCGCAACTGCACCACCTCCCCGACGATCACCAGGGTTGGCGCATGCACTTCATGCCGCGCCACCAGCTCCGGCAGGTCAGCCAGGGTGCCGGTGAACACCCGCTGGTTGCGCGTGGTCCCCTGCTGCACCAAAGCCGCCGGCGTGCTCGCCGCGCGCCCATGACGGATCAGCTCGGCACAGATGGTCGGCAACCCGACCAGCCCCATGTAGAACACCAGGGTCTGGGACGGCGCCACCAGGTCATCCCACGGCAGGTTGCTGGTGCCATCCTTCAGGTGGCCGGTGACGAAACGCACCGACTGGGCATAGTCGCGATGAGTCAGCGGAATCCCGCCATAGGCGGAACAGCCGCTGGCCGCCGTGATACCCGGCACCACCTGAAACGGAATCCCCTCGTCGGCCAGCTCCTCGATCTCCTCGCCACCACGGCCAAAGATGAACGGATCGCCACCCTTGAGCCGCAGCACGCGCTTGCCCTGGCGGGCCAGGTCGACCAGCAGACGGTTGATCTTGTCCTGGGGCACGGCATGGTCGGCGCGGCGCTTGCCAACATAGATGCGCTCGGCATCACGCCGGCACATCTCGATGATGGCCGGGGCCACCAGGCGGTCATACAGCACCACGTCGGCCTGCTGCATCAGGCGCAGGGCACGGAAGGTCAGCAGGTCCGGATCGCCCGGCCCCGCGCCCACCAGGTACACCTCGCCACCCTGCTGCACCGGCGCGCCGTCGACCATCGCCTGCAACAGCCGCTCGGCCTCGGCGCCCTGCCCGGCCAGCTGGCGCTCGGCAACCGGGCCCTGGAACACGCTCTCCCAGAAGCCACGCCGCTGGTTGACGTCCGGGTACAAGGCCTTGACCTTGTGCCGGAAACGCGCCGCCAGCCCGGCCAGTTCGCCGTAGGCGGACGGGATCCAGGCTTCCAGCTTGGCGCGGATCAAGCGCGCCAGCACCGGGGCGTCGCCACCGCTGGAGACCGCCACCACCAGGGGAGAACGGTCGACGATGGCCGGGAAGATCACCGTGCACAGGGCCGGGGCATCCACCACGTTGACCGGCAGGCTGCGCGCCTGGGCCTCGGCCGAGACCTGGGCGTTGAGCGCGGAGTCGTCGGTGGCCGCGATCACCAGGCGGCAGCCCTCCAGGTCGCTCGCCTGGTAGCCACGCACCAGCACCTCGCCACCGCCCTCGCGGGCCAGCGCGGCCAACTGGCCGTCGACCTCCGGCGCCACCACCCGCAGCGCGGCGCCGGCATCGGCCAGCAGGCGCGCCTTGCGCAAGGCGATCTCGCCGCCGCCGACGACCAGCACACGGCCGCCCTGCAGCTTATGGAAAAGCGGCAGGTAGTCCATTCAGCGAATGACCTCGACGCCACCCATGTACGGCTTGAGCACCTCCGGCACACGGATCGAGCCGTCGGCCTGCTGGTAGTTCTCCAGCACCGCCACCAGGGTACGCCCGACGGCCAGGCCCGAACCGTTGAGGGTGTGCACCAGCTCCGGCTTGCCGGTTTCCGGGTTGCGCCAGCGGGCCTGCATGCGGCGCGCCTGGAAATCACCGCAGTTCGAGCACGAGCTGATCTCGCGGTACTTGTCCTGGCTCGGCACCCACACTTCCAGGTCGTAGGTCTTCACCGCGCCGAAGCCCATGTCGCCGGTGCACAGCGCCAGCACGCGGTACGGCAGTTCCAGCAGTTGCAGCACGCGCTCGGCGTTGGCGGTCAGGCCTTCAAGCGCTTCCATCGACTTGGACGGTTCGACCACCTGCACCATCTCGACCTTGTCGAACTGGTGCTGACGGATCATGCCGCGGGTGTCACGGCCCGAGGCACCGGCCTCGCTGCGGAAGCACGGGGTGTGGGCGACCAATTTCAGCGGCAGCTGCTTGGCGTCGAGGATCTCGCCGGCCACCAGGTTGGTCAGCGACACTTCGGCAGTCGGGATCAGGTAGAAGTCGGCCTCGCCTTCGCGGCTGATCTTGAACAGGTCTTCCTCGAACTTCGGCAGCTGGCCGGTGCCTTGCAGGGCCGGAGCCTGCACCAGGTACGGGGTGTAGTGTTCCTCGTAGCCGTGCTCGCCGGTGTGCAGGTTGATCATGAACTGCGCCAGGGCGCGGTGCAGGCGGGCGATCGGGCCGCGCAGCACGGCGAAGCGGGCGCCGGAGAGCTTGGCCGCGGCCTCGAAGTCCAGGCCACCGCTGACTTCGCCCAGGGCGACGTGGTCCTTGATCTCGAAGTCGAAGGTGGTCGGGGTCCCCCAGCGGCGCACTTCGACGTTGTCGTCTTCGCTGGCGCCGACCGGCACGCTGGCGTCCGGCAGGTTGGGGATGGTCAGCAGGATGCCGTCCAGCTCGGCCTGGATACCGTCCAGTTCAGTCTTGCCGGCGGCCAGCTCATTGGCCATGCGCTCGACGTCAGCCATCAGCGGTGCGATGTCCTCGCCCTTGGCCTTGGCCTGGCCGATCGATTTGGAACGGGCGTTACGCTCGGCCTGCAGTTGCTCGGTGCGGGTCTGCACCGACTTGCGGCGCTCTTCCAGCGATTCGATGCGCGCGACATCCAGGCTGAAGCCACGGGTGGCCAGGCGGTCCGCCACTGCCTGAAGTTCAGTGCGTAACTGTTTGGAATCGAGCATGTCGTTCTCTCGTTATGTGTAGATGTTGGTTCAGAATCGGGTCAGGGACAGGCCGGCCCAGGTCGCGAGCAGGCCGCCCACCACGCTGATAATGGTATAGCCCAAGGCCAACGGGACCTGCCCGCTTTCCATCAGGCGCACGGTATCGAGCGAGAAGGAGGAAAAAGTGGTCAAACCGCCGAGAAAGCCGACGATCAGCCCGGCGCGCAGTTCGACCGGCGCCAGCGGCTTGTGCAGGAACAGCCCGTAGAGCAGGCCGATCAGCAGGCAGCCGACCAGGTTGACCGCCAGCGTACCGGCATAGAAGTGCCGTGGCCAGTGGGCCGCGACCCAGTTGGCGGTGGCGAAGCGCAGCAGCGTGCCGGCAATCCCGCCAGCGCTGACGGCAGCGATGAGTGCGATCACGGTTTTCTCCGCTGACGAGGGCTGTTGCGGTCCAGCTCGGCCAGGTGCTTGAGCTTCTCGCCGATCTTCAGCTCAAGCCCCCTCGGCACCGGTTGATAGTACTGGCGCGGCTCGAGCTGTTCAGGGAAATAGTCCTCGCCGGCGGCGTAGGCGTCCGGCTCGTCGTGGGCATAGCGGTACTCCTCGCCATAGCCCAGTTGCTTCATCAGCTTGGTCGGCGCGTTGCGCAGGTGCAGCGGTACTTCCAGCGAACCGTGCTCGGCGGCCTCGCGCATGGCCGCCTTGAAGCCCACGTACACCGCGTTGCTCTTCGGCGCGCAGGCGATGTAGGTGATGGCCTGGGCCACCGCCAGCTCGCCTTCGGGGCTGCCCAGGCGCTCCTGCACGTCCCACGCCGCCAAGCACAGGCTCAGGGCGCGGGGGTCGGCATTGCCGATGTCCTCGCTGGCCATGCGCACCACGCGGCGGGCGATGTACAGCGGGTCGCAGCCGCCGTCGAGCATGCGCGCGTACCAGTACAACGCACCGTCCGGATTGGAGCCGCGCACCGATTTGTGCAGCGCGGAAATCTGGTCGTAGAACGCTTCACCGCCCTTGTCGAAACGCCGACGGCTGTCGCCGAGCAGGCTCTGCAGCAGCTCGACGCCGATCTCGCCGCCGTCTTCGGCCAGGTCCGAGGCATTCTCGAGGAAATTGAGCATGCGCCGGCCATCGCCGTCGGCGGCGGCCATGAGCATCTTGAACGCCTCATCACCCACCCGCAGGTTGCGCTTGCCCAGGCCGCGCTCCTCGCTCAGGGCGCGATCGACCAGCTTGCGCAGCGCCGCCTCGTCCAGGCTCTTGAGCACGTAGACCCGCGCCCGCGACAGCAGCGCGTTGTTCAGCTCGAACGACGGGTTCTCGGTGGTGGCGCCGATGAAGATCAGCGTGCCGTCCTCCACGTAGGGCAGGAAGGCATCCTGTTGCGACTTGTTGAAGCGGTGCACCTCGTCGACGAACAGGATGGTGCGCCGGCCATACTGGCCGGCCTGCTGCTTCGCCACCTCGACCGCCTGGCGGATCTCCTTGACACCGGCCAGCACCGCCGACACCGTTTCGAAGTGGGCGTCGCAGAACTGCGCCAGCAGCCGCGCCAGGGTGGTCTTGCCCACCCCCGGCGGCCCCCAGAAGATCATCGAGTGCAACGCACCCTGCTCCAGCGCCTCGCGCAGCGGCTTGCCGCGCGCCAGCAAGTGCTCCTGGCCGACGTACTCGTCCAGGTTGGACGGACGCAGGCGGGCGGCCAAGGGCTGGGCGACGGGTTCGCTTCGAAACAGGTCCATCACAGGCTCCGCTTACTCCTTGATGACGTCAGCGCCCTTGGGGATGTCGAACTGGAACTTGCTGTCCGGCACCGCCTGGTTGGCCTTGACGCCATTGAACAGGATATTGGTGCGCTGGCCGACGCTGTCGATCAGCTGCATGTCATTGATCAGGCCCCTGCGGAACGACACGCGCAGCGAGTCGAACAGGGTGTCCTTGGTCTTGGGTTTCAAGGTGAAGTCCATCACTTCGCCCTGCTCCTTGGAGGTGATGTCGAAGCTCTGGCTGATCTTCGACACATCGCCGGACAGCAGCAGCGCCGGGGTCTGGTTCAGGCGCACGTCGAGCTTCTTGATAGTCGCCTGCTCGAGGTCCGGGTCCCACAGGGTGACGTTCTTGCCGTCAGACACCACTACCTGCTCCTGCGGCGCATCGGTGTGCCAGTAGAACAGGCCCGGGCGCTTGACGGTCATCTTGCCGTTGGTCTCCTGCAGGCTGGTGCCACCGGCATCCAGGGTCAGCTGGGAGAAATTGGCTTCGATGGTCTGCGACTTTTCCAGCAATTGCGTCAGGCGCTGGACGTCCTGTTCGCCGGCCTGGGCCGACAGGCTGGCCGTAGCCAGGGCAGAAACCAACAGCATGCGAATCGCGCGCATGGAAATCCTCATTGCACAGTGGAGGGGCCGGGCGTCATCAATGGCGCCCGGCAGGTTGTTCATCAGTCGCGCGGGCCGCCCGGGGCAATCACTTCCCGCGAGCCGTTGCTGTTCATCGGCGTGACCACGCCGGCCATCTCCATCGACTCGATCATCCGCGCGGCGCGGTTGTAACCGATCTTGAGCTTGCGCTGCACCGCCGAGATCGACGCCCGGCGGCTTTCCAGCACGAACTGCACGGCTTCGTCGTAGAGCGCGTCGGCTTCCGGGTCGTCGCCATCGCCGCCACCGCCACCGCCGCCGTCGAAGCCGCTGCCGGCCTCCTCGACGCCGTTGAGGATGTCATCGTTGTAGTCCGGCGCGCCGCGCAGCTTCCAGGCCTCGACCGTGCGATGCACCTCGTCGTCGGAAACGAACGCGCCATGCACGCGAATCGGCAGGCTGGTGCCCGGCGGCATGTAGAGCATGTCACCGTGGCCGAGCAGCTGTTCGGCGCCACCCTGGTCGATGATGGTCCGCGAGTCGATCTTGCTCGATACCTGAAATGCCATGCGGGTCGGGATATTGGCCTTGATCAGGCCGGTGATCACGTCCACCGACGGGCGCTGGGTGGCCAGGATCAAGTGGATACCGGCTGCACGGGCCTTTTGGGCGATACGTGCGATCAGCTCTTCGACCTTCTTGCCGACGATCATCATCATGTCGGCGAATTCGTCGACCACCACCACGATGGTCGGCAGGGTTTTCAGCGCCGGCGGCTCGTCATCCATGCTTTCGCGACGGTACAGCGGGTCGTGGATGATCTCGCCGGCCTCCTGGGCATCCTTGATCTTGCGGTTGAAGCCGGCCAGGTTACGCACGCCCATGGCCGCCATCAGCTTGTAGCGGCGCTCCATCTCGGCGACGCTCCAGCGCAGGGCGTTGGCGGCGTCCTTCATGTCGGTGACCACTGGGCACAACAGGTGCGGAATGCCTTCGTAGATCGACAGCTCGAGCATTTTCGGGTCGATCATGATCAGCCGCGCGTCTTCCGGGCCCGACTTGAACAGGATCGACAGGATCATCGCGTTCACGCCCACCGACTTACCAGAACCGGTAGTACCGGCCACCAGCAGGTGCGGCATCTTGGCAAGGTCGGTGATCACCGGCTTGCCGCCAATATCGTGGCCCAGGGCCAGGGTGACCGGCGACTTGTTCTCGTCGAATTGCGCCGACGACAGCACCTCGGAGAAGCGCACCATCTGGCGGTTTTCGTTGGGAATCTCGATACCCACGGTGGTCTTGCCGGGAATAACCTCGACCACGCGCACGCTGGTCACCGCCAGGGAACGCGCCAGGTCCTTGGCCAGGTTGGCGATACGGCTGACCTTGACGCCCGCGGCCGGCTGGATCTCATAGCGGGTGATCACGGGGCCCGGGTGGATCGAGTCGACCGAGACCTCCACGCCGAATTCCTTCAGCTTGATTTCCAGCAGGTGGCCGACAGCGGCCAGGGATTCGGGCGAGTACTCGACCTTCTTCTGTTCGGCCGGGTCGAGGATGGAGATCGACGGCAGCGTGCCTTCGATGGCGCTGTCGACGAACAACGGCGCCTGCTTCTCCTTCATCACCCGCTTGCTCGGCTCCGGCGCCTTGACCGACGGAGTCGGCAGGTTGATCACCGGGGCTGGTTGCTGTTCACGCTGGGCGATGTGCTTGGTCAGCGCCTCGTCGCGCTCGATGATGCGTTCGCGGGCCTTGACCTGCTCGCGCTTGTCGGCGACCACCGGGGCGACCACTTCATCGACCTGCTCGTCCACCTCGCGCAGCTGCGCCACCAGGCGCTTGCGCTCGTTGCGCGCCTCCCACCAGCGGTTGGCGGCGCCCTGCACCAGCTCGAACAGGTCGAGGGTGATCTTGCCGGTGATGTCCATCACCTTGAACCAGGAAAGGTCGGTAAACACGGTCAGGCCGAACAGGAACAGGGCGATGAACATCAGCGTGCTGCCCTGCACGTTGAGCAGGTTGCGCGCCAGATCGCCGAGGCTCTCGCCCAGGGCACCACCGGCGGAGAACGGCATGCTCGCCGGTGGGTGGAAGTGGATATGCGCCAATGCCGCGCCCGACAACACCAGGAACACCAGGCCGATCAGGCGCCAGGAGAACAGCCAGCCGCTCCACTGCCAGGGCTGGTGACGCTCGCGAAAGATCTGCCAGGTCTTGATCGCCAGCAGCAGCGGGAAGATATAGGCGAAGTAGCCGAGCACCATGAACAGGATATCGGCGAAGTAGGCCCCGGCGCGGCCGGCGGCGTTCTGCACTTGCTCGGCGTTGCTGGTGTGGCTGAAGCCCGGATCGGCGGTGTCGTAGGTGACCAGTGCCATCCACAGGTACAGGCACAGGGCGCCGACGGCGATCAGCGCACCTTCCTTCAGGCGATAGTGCAGCTGTTGCCGCCACAGGGGCACTGGCAAGGGGGCTGGAGTTGCGGTGGATTTCTTCAAAACGCGTCTATTCCTGCGCGTGCTGCGCGTCCAATAGTGATTGGCCGGTCACTGGCCAATGAACCACTACTTTTAACATTACTGCCCGCCAGCCGCCATGGCGGCACGCCGTGTGGGGCGCGAACGGGGGCTACTTTCATATAGATGCAATTTGAGCATGCATTTTCTTTTGTGACAAAGGCTTATGCTGTGTTTTTGCACAGGTATGACAGCAAAAGCGCCAGATGGTGCCTGGCGCTGCCGAAGCCGAAGGCAATTTGTCGATCTGGCAAGGCGTTGACCTCATTCTTAACCCACGCCATGCTGCCCTCTCCCCTCCCCCGCCGCTCAAGAACCCCATGCTCACCTGGCTGACCCGCGACTCGCTGACCTTCCCCCC
>NZ_NIBE01000141.1:0-976 GCF_002205115.1 Pseudomonas sp. DrBHI1 | reverse complement strand
GGGCTACGAAGAACGCCCCCTGGTGTCCATCGACTACCGCACCGATCCGCGCTCCTCGATCATCGACGCGCTGTCGACCTTGGTGGTCAACGGCACCCAGGTGAAGATCTACGCCTGGTACGACAATGAATGGGGCTACGCCAACCGTGCAGCGGAACTGGCCCGGCTGGTCGGCGCGGCGGAGTAAACGGCGATCATGAAGGCGTTGTCAGCCCTGTCTGCGGAAGTGCGTCAGTACCTGCTGGTTACCGGCAACTACTGGGCCTTCACCCTCACCGACGGCGCATTGCGCATGTTGGTGGTCCTGCACTTCCATTCGCTGGGCTACACGCCGCTGCAGATCGCGGCGCTGTTCCTGTTCTACGAAGTGTTCGGCGTGATCACCAACCTGGTGGGTGGCTACCTCGGCGCCCGCCTGGGGCTCAACCGCACCATGAACATCGGCTTGGGCATGCAGGTCTTTGCACTGCTGATGCTCACGGTGCCGGCAGCCTGGCTGACGGTGCCGTGGGTAATGGCCGCCCAGGCGCTGTCCGGCATCGCCAAGGACCTGAACAAGATGAGCGCCAAGAGCTCCATCAAGCTCCTGGTACCGGACAGCCAACAGGGGACGCTCTACAAATGGGTGGCCATCCTGACGGGCTCGAAGAACGCGCTCAAAGGCGTGGGCTTTTTCCTCGGCGGAGCACTGCTCGCGTTGCTCGGCTTCACCCTGGCGGTGCTGGCCATGGCAGCAGTACTGGCCCTGATCTGGATCGGTAGTCTGGTGCTGCTGAAAAAGGACTTGGGCAAAGCCAAGGCCAAACCCAAGTTCCGCGACATGCTGTCCAAGAGCCGAGCCATCAACATCCTCTCGGCCGCACGGCTGTTTCTCTTCGGTGCCCGGGACGTCTGGTTCGTCGTGGCGCTGCCGGTGTACCTGAGCACCGCGTTTGGCTGGGACTTCTGGCTGGTCGGCGGCTTCCTCGCCGCGTGG
>NZ_NIBE01000021.1:0-4373 GCF_002205115.1 Pseudomonas sp. DrBHI1 | reverse complement strand
GCCTCGCCGGCCTGGCAGCAGCGTCTGGCCGGCTGGGAGCGGGTGGCGGGGGGCTGGCAGAGTGCCGGGGGCGGCGTCTACCTGCTGGTGGCGCGCAAGATGGTGGTCGGCCTGCGGCCGCTGCGCCTCGAGCGCCGCGAGCCGATGGGCAAGCTGTTGCCGCTGCCATTGGCCAAGGTCAACCGCAGCGCCACCCACCCCGATTCCGAAAAGCACTGAACACGAGTGGTACATGAGCGATAGCGTCGAGATCTACACCGATGGTGCCTGCAAGGGCAATCCCGGCCCGGGCGGCTGGGGCGTCCTGATGGTTTTCAAGGGCGTCGAGAAGGAACTGTGGGGCGGCGAACGCGAGACCACCAACAACCGCATGGAACTGATGGCCGCGATCGAAGGCCTGAAGGCGCTCAAGCGCGAGTGCGAGGTGGTGCTGACCACCGACTCCCAGTATGTGATGAAGGGCATCAACGAGTGGATGACCAACTGGAAGAAGCGTGGCTGGAAGACCGCCGCCAAGGAGCCGGTGAAGAACGCCGACCTGTGGATGGCCCTCGATGAACAGGTCAACCGGCACAAGGTGACCTGGAAGTGGGTGCGTGGGCATATCGGCCACCCGGGCAACGAGCGGGCCGACCAGTTGGCCAATCGTGGGGTTGATGAGGTTCGCGCGCAACGTTGATTGTGTTGCGGGCCATCGCGGGGCAAGCCCGCTCCCACGAGATGACTGCTGGCTGCGTGGGAGCGGGCTTGCCCCGCGATGACCGCAAAACGGCCCCGATTTCGTTATACTCCCACCCCGAATTCAAGCACCGCCAGTTGGAGTCCCCGCGTGGAGCAGCAGCAAGACAAACGGTTCGTCATCCTCGACACCGAGACCACCGGCATGCCGGTGGCCGAAGGCCACCGCATCATCGAGATCGGTTGCGTCGAAGTCGTGGGCCGGCGCCTGACCGGGCGGCACTTCCACGTCTACCTGCAGCCCGACCGCGACAGTGACGAGGGCGCGATCAACGTCCACGGCATCACCGACGCTTTCCTGGTCGGCAAGCCGCGTTTCGGCGATGTGGCCGAGGAGTTCTTCGAGTTCATCCAGGGCGCCACCCTGGTCATCCACAACGCGGCGTTCGACGTCGGCTTCATCAACAACGAGTTCGCGCTGATCGGCCAGCAGGACCGCGCCGACATCTCGCAGCACTGCCCGATCCTCGACACCCTGATGATGGCGCGCTCGCGCCATCCGGGGCAGCGCAACAGCCTCGATGCGTTGTGCAAACGCTACGGCATCGACAACTCCGGCCGTGAACTGCACGGCGCATTGCTCGACTCGGAACTGCTGGCCGACGTCTACCTGGCGATGACCGGTGGCCAGACCAGCTTGTCGCTGGCGGGGGATGGCGCACAGGACGAAGAGGGGCAGGGCAGCACCGGCAGTGAGATCCGTCGGATTAGCGGTCGTGCTGCCGGTAAGGTGATCATGGCCAGCGATGAAGAGCTCGAGGCCCATGCCGAGCGCTTGGCGGCCATTGCCAAGTCGGCAGGTGGGCCGGCGATGTGGCAGGTGCTGACCGAGCCGACCGCCAGCTGATCCAAAGACAGTACCGGCCCTATCGCGGGGCAAGTCGCAGCGGCGATGGCATCAACTACCCTGAGGGAAAAGCCCGCAGAGGTAGCCGCCCGATGTACAAGGACCTCCAGTTCCCGATCCTCATCGTCCACCGGGCCATAAAGGCCGACAGCGTCGCCGGCGAGCGGGTGCGCGGCATCGCCGATGAACTGGCCCGTGACGGCTTCGCCATCCTCGCCGCCGCCGACCAAGCCGAAGCGCGGCTGGTGGCCGCCACCCACCACGGCCTGGCCTGCATGCTGATCGCCGCCGAGGGTGTCGGCGATAACAGCCGGCTGCTGCAGAACATGGCCGAGCTGATCCGCCTGGCCAGGCTGCGCGCCCCCAACCTGCCGATCTTCGCCCTGGGCGAGCAAGTCACTCTGGAGAACGCCCCGGCCGAGGCCATGGGCGAACTCAACCAGCTGCGCGGCATCCTCTACCTGTTCGAAGACACCGTGCCGTTTCTCGCCCGCCAGGTAGCGCGGGCCGCGCACAGTTACCTCGACGGCCTGCTGCCACCGTTCTTCAAGGCTCTGGTGCAACACACCGCGCAGTCGAACTATTCCTGGCATACGCCGGGCCACGGCGGTGGCGTGGCCTATCACAAGAGTCCGGTGGGGCAGGCCTTTCACCAGTTTTTCGGCGAAAACACCCTGCGCTCGGACCTGTCCGTGTCGGTCCCCGAGCTGGGCTCGCTGCTCGACCACACCGGCCCCCTGGCCGCCGCGGAGGCGCGGGCGGCGCGCAACTTCGGCGCCGACCATACCTTCTTCGTCATCAACGGCACCTCCACCGCCAACAAGATCGTCTGGCACGCCATGGTCGGGCGTGGTGACCTGGTGCTGGTGGACCGCAACTGCCACAAGTCGGTGGTGCACGCGATCATCATGACTGGCGCCATCCCTCTCTACTTGTGCCCGGAGCGCAACGAACTGGGCATCATCGGGCCGATTCCGCTCAGCGAATTCACCCCGGCGTCGATCCAGGCGAAGATCCAGGCCCACCCGCTGGCCCAGGGGCGGTCGGCGAAGATAAAGCTGGCGGTGGTCACCAACTCCACCTACGACGGGCTGTGCTACCACGCCGGCCTCATCAAGCAGACCCTCGGCGCCAGTGTCGAGGTGCTGCACTTCGACGAGGCCTGGTTCGCCTACGCCGCCTTCCATGAATTCTTCGTCGGCCGCTACGCCATGGGCACGCCGCGCGGCGATGAGGGCCCACTGCTGTTCAGCACCCATTCGACCCACAAGCTGCTGGCCGCCTTCAGCCAGGCGTCGATGATCCATGTGCAGGACGGCGCCTCCCGCCAGTTGGACCGCGACCGTTTCAACGAGGCGTTCATGATGCATATCTCCACTTCGCCGCAGTACAGCATCCTCGCCTCGCTGGACGTGGCCTCGGCGATGATGGAGGGCCCGGCCGGGCGTTCGCTGCTGCAGGAGATGTTCGACGAGGCTCTGAGCTTTCGCCGGGCGCTGGCCAACCTGCGCGAGCATATCGCCGCTGACGACTGGTGGTTCAGCATCTGGCAGCCGCCGCAGGCCCAGGGTGGCGAGCGGCTGGAGGCGGCGGACTGGCTGCTGCAGCCGGGTGCCGAATGGCATGGCTTTGCCGAGCTGAGCGACGACTATGTGCTGCTCGATCCGCTCAAGGTCACTCTGGTGATGCCAGGGGCCGGTGGCGGCGCGGGCGAGCACGGCATTCCGGCCGCAGTGGTCAGCAAGTTTTTGTGGGAGCGGGGGCTGGTGGTGGAGAAGACCGGCCTGTACAGCTTCCTGGTGCTGTTCTCGATGGGCATCACCAAGGGCAAGTGGAGCACGCTGCTCACTGAACTGCTGGAGTTCAAGCGCCACTACGACGCCAATACCGCGCTGGCCGAATGCCTGCCCAGCGTGGTGACGCCGCAGCCGTCACGCTACCAAGGGCTGGGGCTGCGTGACCTGTGCCAGCAACTGCATGCCTTCTACCGCGGCAATGCCACATCCAGGCAACTCAAGCTGCTGTTCACCCGTTTGCCCGAGGTGGCGATGACCCCGGCCGAGGCCTATGACCGGATGGTGCGCGGGGAGGTGGAGGCGGTGCCGATCGAACAACTGCTGGGCCGGGTCGCGGCGGTGATGCTGGTGCCGTACCCGCCGGGAATCCCCTTGATCATGCCGGGCGAGCGCTTCACCGAGGCGACCCGCTCGATTCTGGTCTACCTGGACTGTGCCCGGGCTTTCGACCAGGGCTTCCCGGGCTTCGTCGCCGATGTGCATGGCCTGCAGTGCCAGGGGGCGCTGTACACCGTCGATTGCGTCAAGGAATACGAATGATCTCGACGCCGGTCTGGGCCAGCTCGAAGCGGTCGTCACCCAGGTGGTTGACGCGGTCACCGATAGCCAGGCGATAGCTGGTAACCGGCGCGCCGAGGGTGCTGCCGTCGGCCTGGAGGGTGGACTCCTGGAACTCGTGGACCGGGTAGATACGGCCTTCGGCGTCGCGGGCGTGGAACTGGCCGACCATTACTGCTGCCATTTAGGTGGAAACCTCTGAATCGTGTAGGAAATGTCTGTAGGCATAGACCAGTGAAACGCCCGGGAAGTTTTCAGCCGAATGGAAAAAAACCGCGAAGCCGAGGAACGGTCATCTATAACTAACAGGTCCCATTCCCAGAGCAGAGGTTGCAAAACGCCATGAGCCAGGTTTATTCGGTAGCGGTCGTCGTCGGCAGCTTGCGCAAGGAGTCCTATAACCGCAAGGTGGCCCGCGCGCTGTCTGAGCTGGC
>NZ_NIBE01000140.1:0-315 GCF_002205115.1 Pseudomonas sp. DrBHI1 | reverse complement strand
AGTGCCGGTGCCAGGCTCATCGGTCACGGTCGTGGTGACGGTGTTGTCGCCGAGGGTCAGCTTCTCGAAGTTGTCGCCACCGGCAACCGACTCGATCTTGTTGACGATGCTCGGCTGGCCACCGACGAATACATCGTCCGGTGCAGTGATGGTGAAGGTGCCGCTCGCACTGCCGGCCGGAATGGTGACCTTGGTGCCGTCAGTCAGGGTGAAGGTCAGGCCATTGTGGCCGTTGACCGGCAGACCCTGGGCGTTGGTCAGGGTCACGGTGTAGGTGATCTGGCCGCCTTCGGTGACGGTGGTCTTGTCGGCGGT
>NZ_NIBE01000139.1:518-809 GCF_002205115.1 Pseudomonas sp. DrBHI1 | reverse complement strand
TTGACGGGCATCCATGCCCGTCACCTCCCTCCGCAAGTCCTGCGTTCGGCCTCCTGAAGTCGCGCAAGTTACGGGCGGCGCCTGAACTGGCGCAGCTGTCGCTAGTTTGAACTTAATTAATCCCTAGATCGCATCGCGGGGCAAGCCCGCTCCCACGCGATAGTCGTCGTTATATAGATCTCTGTATGAGCGGGCTTGCCCCGCGAAAGGGCCGGAACAGCCAATATATAACTAATTATCAAAAACTAACTTCGCATCTCCTGCTCCTGCTCCTGCTCCTGCTCCTGCTCT
>NZ_NIBE01000139.1:0-508 GCF_002205115.1 Pseudomonas sp. DrBHI1 | reverse complement strand
AGATCGCATCGCGGGGCAAGCCCGCTCCCACGCGATAGTCGTCGTTATATAGATCTCTGTATGAGCGGGCTTGCCCCGCGAAAGGGCCGGTACAGCCAATATATAACTAATTATCAAAAACTAACTTCGCATCTCCTGCTCCTGCTCTTGCTTCTAAGCGCGCGATAGTTCAGGCACCGCCAATTGCGACTTCAGGAGGCCGAGCGGAGTTCTTGCGGAGGGAGGTGACGGCCATGGATGGCCGTCAAGCGCTGCGCCCCAGGATGGGCCCTGCAGCGCGGTCCTCCCGGGAGCAAGAACGGAGCGAGGGAACCCCGGAGCGAAGCGCAGGGGCCGGATGAACGGAGCGGAACGGTTTTGCCTACTTTTCCCTAGAGAAAAGTAGGTCGCCGTAAAGGCGAAAAGGTGAATAAATGTCGACGGAAGTGTCAGATTTTTTGTGTGCGGGCCGGTAACGGCCTGCCGTCAGGCAGGCCCTGACTTTCACCAGGTCGGCCTGATGAACCGA
>NZ_NIBE01000138.1:0-319 GCF_002205115.1 Pseudomonas sp. DrBHI1 | reverse complement strand
TGGCCTGCGCTCTGCTCGAGCACAAGCCGCAGGTGCAGCCATGAGCCGCGGCCACACCGCAGGCCGCACCACCTGCCTGGACCTGTTCAAGGTCGAGCCGGGCGTTACCTTCGAGGATGCCTTCAGCGAGTTGTCGGTGCTGCTCGGCTGCATCCGCCACCTGACCTGCGAGGCGGAGATGGAAGGCGACCTGCTGGCCGGCAGCTCGGCGCGGATCCTCAGCGCCATGGCCAAGGCGCTGATCGATGATATGGAGGTGGGGTTGAACCGCTCCAGATGATCTGATGACCGCATCGCGGGGCAAGCCCACTCCCACGCC
>NZ_NIBE01000137.1:0-358 GCF_002205115.1 Pseudomonas sp. DrBHI1 | reverse complement strand
CGAACTGCATCAGCAATTCAGTGAGCGCAAGGTCGCCGCGCTGGTCGACCGTCACAAAGAGGCCATGCGCGCCCACCTCGCCGGTGCCGATCAGGGCGCCAACCCGCAGATGGCCGCCTGGTGGGCGCAGGCCAAGGAGGACATTCTCGATACCGCAGGTGCACTCAGGCGCCAGGACCTAGAGGCCCGGGCGAACAACGGCGAGTTCGCCCGGCAGTTCGAGGCGCGTTACCTGCCACACATCGACCTCAAGGCCATGCATGACCAGCTGGCCTGGTTCGAATCCCACGGCCTCGAGGCGCAGCGCCTGGCCGACGTGCGGGCCGACGACCACCTCGCCTGGCTGCAATCTGAGCAG
>NZ_NIBE01000020.1:39532-49926 GCF_002205115.1 Pseudomonas sp. DrBHI1 | reverse complement strand
TCGTGCACACCCGCCAGCTGCGCCGCGGCCACCACTTGCTGGGCATCCACCGCGCCGAGCCGGGCGATGTTATCGGCGATGCTGCCGGCGAACAGCTGCACATCCTGGGGCAGGTAGCCGATATGCTGCCCCAGCGCGCCACGGTCCCAGACCCTCAGGTCCGCGCCATCCAGGCGGACCTTGCCGCTCGCCGGAACAACGGCGCCGACCAGCAGCCGCGCCAGGGTCGACTTGCCCGAGCCGGACGGGCCGATGATCCCCAGTGACTCACCCGCAGGCAGTTCGAAGCCCAGGTTGTTCAGGCACAGACGGCTGCTGCCCGGTAGCGTCGCGCCCACCTGCTCGACCGCAAGCTTGCCGAGCGGCGTCGGCAACGGCATGCCCGCCGGGCGCGGCGGCTGGGCCTGCAGCAGCGCATTCAGGCGGTGGTAGGCCAGGCGCGCACCACTCCATTGGCGCCAGGCGCCGATCAACTGGTCGATCGGTGCCAGCACCCGGGCCATGAGAATGGAACCGGCGATCATCATTCCTGGCGTGATCAATTGCTCGATGGCCAGCCAGGCGCCCAGGCCGAGTACCAGCGACTGCAGAGCCAGGCGCACGGTCTTGGTCAGCGCGGTGACTGCCGCGGTTCGCTCGCTGCCCAGGTTCTGCCGGGCCAGGAAGCCGTGGTGCAGTCGCGCCCAGCGCTGGCGCACCGCCGCCAGCATGCCCATGGCCTCGATCACCTCGGCATTGCGCAGGTTGGCGCTGGCCTCCAGGCCGGCCTGCTGCGACAGCTGGCCGGCCTCGGCGAACGGCGCCTGGGTCAAACGTTCGTTGACCCAGGCCAGCAGCGTCAGCAGCACCGCCCCCAGCAGCGCCATCAGGCCGAGCCATGGGCTGAACAGGAACATCACCAGCAGGTACACCGGGAACCACGGCGCGTCGAAAAACGCGAACAGGGCCTGGCCGGTGGCGAACTGGCGCAGCGCGGTCAGGTCGGCAAGCATCTGCCCCGCCGCGCCCCGGTGCCCGGCCAGGCTGGCCTCGTAGGCGGCCTCGAACACGCGTGGGTTGAGGTTCATGTCCATGCGCGTGCCCAGGCGGATCACCACCTGGCTGCGCAGCCACTCCAGCAGACCCATGAAGGCGAACACCCCAAGCACCATGAGGCTGAGCATCAGCAAGGTCATCTCGTTGCGCGACGACAGGACCCGGTCGTAGACCTGCAGCATGTACAGCGCCGGGGCCAGCATCAGCACGTTGATCACCGCGGTGAACAGCGCAACGTTGCCAAGCCCGGCACGGCAGGCCCTGAGCGCCCGCAGCACTTCGTTGGCCGCGGTGGGAGCGGTTCGCATTGGTTGGAAACCTCGTAGAAGGCGCCGACCGGCGATTGCATTCGCCCTGTCGTCGCCACAGAATTCGCACCGCCGCAGCCTGGGCCCGGCAAAGACACGGGCTGCGGGGTAAGTGCATCAGATCAGCGAATGGCGGGGTAACCTTCCATTCGCTTTTTCATGCCTGTGCTCAGGCCGCCAGGGCCAGGTCCTCGGGCAGCGCCTGCACGCCGACCGCTTCGGCGGCAGCGGCGTGAGCCGGGCCGGCGGCCAGGGCCGCACCAATCTCGGCGAACGTGTTGTTGGTGGAGACGCCATAACCGGCCAGCAGGGTGTCCAGCACGCCTTCCAGGGCCGAGGTGTTGCCCTGCATCAGGCCGTAGATCACACCCTGTACTTCGTTGCCGGCACGCCCGGCGCCCTGCGCGGCATCCAGGTCCAGGCCGTTGAAGCTGACCACGTAGTTGGCCAGGCTGAAGTCGCTGCCGCTGCCGCCACCGAGCACTTCGCCCAGGGAGACGTTGTCCAGCGAGCCCCACAGGTAGTGGTTGAGGTTGTCGCCCGGGGCCTTGGACGGGTCGAACACATAGTGCAGACCGTTGGCGCTGTCGCTGTCGGCGATGAAGGCGTAGTCCGAGTTGTTGCGACCGTGGGTGGCGTACTGGTCGCCATCGAAGGTGCCGTTGCTGAAGCCACCGGTGTTGCTGTAGCCATGGCCGGCGGTGACGAAGCCGGCACTCCAGAAGGCCAGGTAGTCGTCGACGGTCGAGCTGGCGAAGGCGGCGTCGTAGTTAACGGAAAGGGTCATGACGGTTCCTCGTTGTTGCACAGTGATGACGAAGGCGCGTTCCGTGCCTTCGCGTCGCCCGGAATGGGCAAACCCGGTTGGTTCAGAAGCGGTACTCGAGCATGCCGCTCAAGGTACGGCCGCGGGCCAGCGACAGGTTGTTGCCGTCGCCCATGGCCACGAAGTAGGCCTCGTCGGTGGCGTTCTCCAACGACAGGGCCAGGTTCAGGCTGGGGGTCATCCAGTAGCTGGCGTAGAGGTCGTAGACCGTGTACTGCGGCCACTGGGCCTGGTCGATCTGGTTGTAGGTATGGCTTTTGAGGTTCTCGCCGTTGCCTTCGCTGTAGCGCACCCGCATGCCCACATCCAGGGTGCGCTCGAGCAGGCGCATGCCCAGGGTCAGGGCGCCACGGTCGGCGGGCATGTACGAGGCGTTGCCCATGATGTCGCCGCAGCTGACGATGTTGTTGGTGTCGCTGGCGCCCTCGGCGCGTGAGACCCGCACCGGCAACATGATGATGCGGCTGCCCACCCGCACCGGGCGCATGACGGTGCCAGCGCTGACCAGGCGCTGTGCGCCCCCCATGTAGAACTGGTTGGAACAGAACTCGTTGCTGCCGATCATGTGGGTGTAGCTGAGCTGGCCGTAGTAGGCGCCGGCGTCGTAGTCCAGGCTGTACTCCACCCCACGAAAGCGCGTGGTTTCCAGGTTGTTCTGGTAGGCCGAACGGCCCAGGGCGATACCCGCCACGCTGCTGCCGGGCAGCGAGACGTTGGTGTCGAGGAACGAGAAGTTGTCGATGCGTGTGTCGAAGTAGGCGACCTTGGCGCCGAAGCGATCCCCGTCGCGCAGCAGCGACTCCTTGAAGACGTTCAGCCCCAGCTCCCAGTTGTGCGACTCCTCGGCCTTGAGGAACGGGTTGGGGTAGACCATCTCGGCACTGCCGCCGGCATGCGGGCGGCCGCTCATGAACACTTCGGTCACCGCTGGCGGCCGCCAGCCACGGCCCCAGCGGGTGTAGACCTGCAGCCAGTCCGGTCCGGGCTTGAGCGCGATGCCGAAGGTCGGCGAAAAGCGCCCCTCCTCGGTGTCCTCGTCAAAGATCATGTGGGTCTGCTGGCGGGTAAGGCCGACCTCGGTGACGCCTTCGGGGTACATCCAGGTGGTGACCCCGGTCTTGCCGCTCAGACGATAACGGTCGTAGCGCAGCCCGGCATCCAGGGTGAGCCAGTCGTCATGCTCATAGGTGAGCTTGCCGAACAGGCTGGCCATCACCCGCTTGCCCTTGGGATTGGCACCCTGCACGTAGGGTAGCGACTCCACCTCGTTTACCGCGGCGATGCGCTCGGTGCTGGGGCGGAAGCTGTCCTGGAACAGCTCGGTGCCGTAGTTGAAACTCAGGGTGTCAGCCTGTCCCAGGTGCCAGCGCGAGGTGTTCTGCAGCTGCAGGCCCCAGGTGTCGGTCTGGAAGCGGTCGGTGTAGGCCTCGACGCGGTTGCCGGTGGCGGCGCTGGACAGGTTGTCGGCGTTCCAGCGGTCCTGGCGGGTGGTCACGTAGTACAGCTTGACCTTGAAGTCGATCAGGTCGTTGTCCGGGGTGAAGCTGTAGTCCAGTGCGGCATTCTTCGCATTGATGTCGTTGGTGCCGGTGACCCGGTAGTAATAGCGGTTGGCATTGCTGTCGTTGTAGGTCCAGGCGTCCTTGCTGTCGGTGTCGGTCTCGATGTAGCTGAATTGCAGGCGCTGATCGTCGGCGAGGTTGAGGCCGAGCTTGAACAGCTGCGAACGGGTCACGCTGTCCATCGCCCCCACTTCGCCGTGCAGCCAGCTCTTCCAAGCCTCGCGGTTCTCCAGCTTGCCGCGGATCTGCGTGCCCAGGTTGTCGGCGTTCTGCGTACCGCTGCGGTAGTTGCCGAAATGCCGCTCGCTGTGGCCAAGCAGGATATCGCCGGCTTCATTGCCGACGGCGAACAGCGCACTGCCATTGAAGTAGGTGCCGTTGCCCAGCTCGCCGATACCGTGGCCGGCGCGCAGGCGCCCTCCCATTTCCTTGCCCGGACCGAGCAGGTCGCGGGCATCGACGGTGTTGAAGCTGGCGATGCCGCCGATCACCCCGGCACCGCCCATGCCGGCCGAGGTGCCCTTGTCGATCTCGACACCCTGGATGAACTCCGGGTCGATGAACATCACGCCGTTGCGCTGCTGGTGGCCGTTGACGTTGAAGTTCTGGCGCATGCCGTCGATGTTCATGTTGACCCGACCATAGTCCTGCACGCCGCGGATGTTCACCGACAGTCCGGGGTCACGCTGGTTGACGGCGGTGTACACGCCCGCGGTCTGTTCGAGCAGGTCGGCGGCATGACGAGGGGCGCGCTGCTCAATCTGCTCGCGGGTAATGACACTCACCGATCGCGGGGCCTGGTACACCCAATCGCCATCACGCTGCGAATCGATATGGGTCGCGCCCAGCTCAAGGGCCTCGCCGTCCTGAACGAGACGCTCCAGGCCGACCTGGCCGGCGGCGCTGAAGTGGTAACGCACCGGCGTGCCGCGCAGCAGCTGGCGCAGGCCCTCTTCGGCCGGGTAGCTGCCGTGCAGCCCTTCGCTGCGCAGACCGGCCAGCTTGCGGCTGTCGAAGAACACCTGCACACCGGACTGCTCGGCATAGGCCAGTACGGCGCTGTCGAGCGACTGGGCCGGAATATCGAAACGAACCAGGTTGCGGCTGGCGGTGCTTGGCGAATCGGCGGCGTGTGCCTGGCCGATCCCCATCGGCAATGCACAGCTGCCCAGGACCAGGCTGCCGACCAGGGCGAGGCGGCCCAGAGGGCGCAGGGGTTGTAGTCGTGGCGTGCTCACTGCGATTGCTCGTCCGTTGTTGATGTTTTCTAGTAATGAAAATCAATCTCAACAGTCAGACGCGCGATGCAGAAGAAGTCAGTAAATAAAATTGAAAGTTTTTTTGCCGAAGCCGGGTTCAGTAGAGCACGGCCACGCCTGGAAGCTCGATCAGCCGGGCCTTGAGCTCTTCACCGAGCACCACCGGGGCGGTGCCTAGCTGGTCGAGGCGGAAGACGCCGCTGACCTCACGCCGAGCCAATGCGTCACTGGCGACCACTAGCTGACCTGCGCGGTAGCGATTGAGCCGGGCGACCACCTCGGCGAGCGGCTGGCGTTCGAACACCAGCACCCCGCGCTGCCAGTCCGTGGCCCGCCGCAGGTCGTGACCCGGCCAGGGCCGCACCCCCTTGCGCTGGTCATAGCGCAGACTGTCGCCCTGCTCCAGCACCTGGCCGGCCTGCCCTTGCAACGGCGGCGCCTGCAGCTCGACCGCAACACTGTGCTCCAGCATGCCGACCCAGCCCCCTTCGCCCGCAGCGCCAACCACGAAGCGAGTGCCGAGGGCGCGGCTGGTAGCCCCGGCGTATTCGACCACGAACGGGCGTGCGTCCTGGGCCGTGACCGGTGCGGCAGTGAAGATGGCTTCACCGGCCAGCAGACGCACGCGCCGTTCCCGCTCATCGAAGGCAAGTTGGAGGGCGCTGCGGCTGTCCAGTTCCACCTGACTGCCATCGGGCAGGGTCACCCGGCGCACTTCGCCGATCCCCGTGAGGTAGTCCGCGCGCCAGCCCAGCCATGCCTGCGGCCCCTGTTGCACGGCCAGTACTGCCAGCAACAACGCCGCCGCGCTGGCAACAGCCCGGCGCAACCGAGGTCGCCGTCGCCGCATCGGGCTGCCCTGGAGGGGAGTCGTGGGGCGAGCGCTCGAGACGGCGGGCAAGCGTGCCAATTGCCCAAGGTCAGCCCAGGTGGCCTGGGCAAACCCATAGGCACGGGCGTGCCGGGGATCGCTGGCGCACCACTGGTCCAAGGCGTGCTGCTGCGCCGGGCTCAGGGGACCGGCCTGCTGCAGCACCACCCACTCGGCGGCCTGCTCGCGGATGGCTTGCTCGTTCTGGCTGCTCACACGGTTCTCTCGCGATCTGGTTATGTCTGGGCTGACGTCTGAAGCGGCATTTGTCAGTAAACCGTTGGTCATTCGGTTTCCTGCAGGCACTGCATCACATAGGCCAGGGCCTTGGCCAGATGCTTTTGCACCGAGCTGTCGGAGATCCCCAGGTGCCGGGCGACCTCGGCGTGGGTCATGCCCTCCAGGCGGTTCAGGCGAAAGATTTCCCGGGTGCGCTCGGGCAGCTCACCGAGGATCGCCTGCAGGCGGCGCAGGTGCTGTTCGCGCACGGCCTGCTCCTCAAGTCCAGGGGTGTCCTCGACGATCGCCTCGAAGGCCTCGTGGGGCACCATGTCAGTCTTGCGTCGCTGCTGCTGGCGCACGTGATCGATCATCAGGTTGTGCGCCGTGCGGTACAGGTAGGCCTGGGCGTTTTCGATGGGCTCGTGACGCTGCTGCTCGGCCAGGCGCAGGAAGCTGTCCTGCACCAGGTCGGCCGCCAACTGCGGGTCGCGCACCTTGCGCGAGAGCAGGCCCTGAAGATTTTTCGCGTGCTTTGTGAACAGCCGCTTGAGGTCGAACTCCGCCACACGCTCTCCATGGGGTGGTCGCAAGGTGGCGGTATGCTACTGGTTATTGAGAATCACTTGCAAGAAACGGCATCACTCGAAGAGTGCATCCAGCGCCTGTTCCAGACGGGTCACGGCAATCACCTGCAAACCGGCGGGTGCCTCCTTTGGCGCGTTGCCCTTGGGCACGATGGCGCGCTTGAAGCCATGCTTGGCCGCCTCCTTCAGGCGCTCCTGGCCACTGGGCACCGGTCGCACCTCGCCCGACAGGCCAATCTCGCCGAATACCAGCAAGCCATGGGCCAGCGGACGGTTGCGCAAGCTCGACATCACCGCGGCCAGCAACGCCAGGTCGGAGGCGGTTTCCAGCACTTTCACACCACCGACGACGTTGAGGAATACATCCTGGTCATGGGTGGGGATGCCGCCGTGCCGGTGCAGCACCGCCAGCAGCATGGCCAGGCGGTTCTGGTCCAGGCCCAGGGTCACCCGGCGCGGGTTGGCCAGGTGACTGTCGTCGACCAGCGCCTGGACCTCCACCAGCATCGGCCGGGTCCCCTCCCAGGTGGCCATGACCACGCTGCCGGGTACTTCTTCCTGGGTGCGGTTGAGGAAGATCGCCGAGGGGTTGGAGACTTCCTTGAGGCCGCGGTCGGTCATGCCGAACACGCCCAGTTCGTTAACCGCGCCGAAGCGGTTCTTCACTGCCCGCAGCAGGCGCAGGCGACCATCGGACTCCCCCTCGAAATACAGCACGGTATCAACCATGTGCTCAAGCACCCGGGGCCCGGCCAGCGAGCCTTCCTTGGTGACGTGGCCGACCAGGAAGATCGCCGTGCCGCTCTGCTTGGCGTAACGCACCAGCAACGCCGTACTCTCGCGCACCTGGGCGACGCCGCCCGGGGCCGACTGCAACTGCTCGGTGAAGATGGTCTGGATCGAGTCGATGACCATCACCCGCGGCTTTTCCTGGCGCGCGGTGGCGATGATGGTCTCGATGCAGGTTTCGGTCATGACCTTGAGCTGGTCCTGGGGCAGGCCCAGGCGCCGGGAGCGCATGGCCACTTGCTGCTGCGACTCCTCGCCGGTGACATACAGCGCCGGCATCTGCGTGGCGATGTTGCACAGGGTCTGCAGGAGGATGGTGGACTTGCCGATCCCCGGATCACCGCCGATCAACACCACCGAGCCGTCCACCAGGCCACCGCCGAGCACGCGGTCGAGTTCGGTGCTGCTGGTGGTGAAGCGCGGAATCTCCTCGACACTGACTTCGGCCAGGGTCTTGATCTGTGCCTGCTGCCCGGTCCAGCCGGCCCGCCCGCTCGGCGCCGCGGCGCCGCCGCTTTCGATCATGGTCTCGACCAGGGTGTTCCAGGCACCGCAGTCACCGCACTGGCCGGCCCATTTGGGGAAGGTCGCGCCGCACTCTGTGCAGCCATACAAGCGCTTGGCCTTGGCCATGGGCGGGTCTCCTGGGAAAAACCGCCATGATAGCCGAACACGGACGTGTCCCGGAGGCAGCGGCAGGCGACAAAACTATTCGCTCTAAACACAGTCTGTAGCTGCGAACGTCACGCATGAAGCGTTTTAGTGGCTTACACTGCGGTTACCTCTCCATTCGTAACAAAGGAATACAGCATGGGCATGCTCAGTGAATTCAAGGCCTTCGCGGTCAAGGGAAATGTCGTCGACATGGCGGTAGGTATCATCATCGGCGCGGCGTTCGGCAAGATCGTCTCTTCCTTTGTCGGCGACGTGATCATGCCCCCCATCGGCCTGCTGATCGGCGGGGTGGACTTCAGCGACCTGGCCATCACGCTCAAGGCCGCCGAAGGCGATGTGCCCGCAGTGGTGCTGGCTTATGGCAAATTCATCCAGACCATTCTCGACTTCATCATCGTCGCCTTCGCCATCTTCATGGGCGTGAAGGTGATCAACCGCCTCAAGCGCGAAGAAGCCGTGGCCCCGACCGCACCGCCGGTGCCAAGCGCCGAGGAAACCCTGCTGACCGAGATTCGCGACCTGCTCAAGGCGCAGAACCGACAGCCCTGAAGCACAAAACGACTGGGGCCGCTTCGCGGCGGCCCCAGTGACGACGATCCTTAAGGCGCCGTTGATCCTTACCAGTAGTTCTCCACCGCCACCTGCCCCGGTCGCTTGCTCAGGCTCAGTTGCAGGTCGCGCGCCTTGAGCACCTTGCGTGTCTCGTCGATCATTTCCGGGTTGCCACACAGCATGACCCGCGAATGCTCCGGCGACAGCGCCAGCCCCGCCGCCTTTTCCAGCTCACCGTTCTCGATCAGCGTGGTGATCCGCGCATTCAACGCGCCCGGGTGTTGCTCTCGGGTCACCACCGGGATGAACTGCAGCTTGCCCGCAAACTCCGCCAGGTAGTCGCGCTGCTCCAGCGCGGCGATCTCGTCCACATACGCCAGCTCCTTCGCCTCGCGCACCGAGTACACCAGCTTGATGTTGTCGAAGCGCTCCCAGGCCTCGAAGTCCTGCAGGATCGACATGAACGGCGCAATGCCGGTGCCGGTGGCCAGCAACCACAGGTCGCGCCCCCCAACGAAACGGTCGAGGGTCAGGTAGCCGAAGGCCTGACGGTCGATCAGCAAGGTATCGCCTTCACCCAGGCGGCTCAGTTCGCTGGTGAATTCACCGCCCGGCACCACGATGGAGAAGAAGTCGAGGAACTCGTCATGGGGCGCACTGACCATGGAATAGGCACGCCAGGCCACGCTGCCATCGGCCTTGCTCACCCCGAGGCGGGCGAACTGGCCGGCGCGGAAACGGAATCCGGCATCGCGAGTGACACGCAGGGAAAACAGGTTGGGCGTCAGGGGCTGGACGTCGAGCAGAGTCTGGCGGGTGAATTTGTCGGCGCTGGCGGTCATGACGGGCTCCATGGATCAGATGCGCACAGTTTCGCGCAAAGTGCCCCAGATAAACACCGTCGGTTTGTAAGGTATCGCTTATGAGTGATCGCAATCAGCTAAAAAAGCGTAACAGCTATAGCAAAAAAAACCAGCGCAGACTTAGGAGATTTCCTACACTTCGTTCCGTGAAATGCCGATATTGGATCCAGCGCCAAGCGACGGGAGCTTCATCGATGCCACATTGGAAAAGCGAGCAGCTCCAGCAACTGCTGGATGAACAAGAACCGAAGGAGCTGTTCGGTCAAGCGGTGAAACTGGCCCAGGCGCTCAACATGGAGTTCGTTGGTTTGGCACTGCACCTGCATGTGGCAGCCCGTGGCCCACAGGTGATCCTCTACAACAACTATCCCGGTGCCTGGAATGAGCGTTACCAAGCTGAAGACTTAATCAAGATAGACCCAACAGTATCAAAATGCCACCATACAACACTGCCACTGGTCTGGAACGACGATCTCTACTGTGAGGTGCCACAACTGCGCGAAGCCGCCACCGCGCTTGGCATGACCCATGGCTGGAGTCAGTCGGTACATGACCAGCAGCACAACGAGAGTCAGTTGAGTGTCTCCAGGCCCCTGGGGGTAGTCACCCGCGAGGAACTCTTCGCGAAGAGTGCCCAGGTAATGTGGCTGTGCAACACCTTGCACGCCGTGCTCAGCACACATCATCTGCAGAAGTTCAGCCCGGTGCCGCAACTGAGCGAACGCGAACTCGAAGTGCTCAAGTGGTCCGCAGCGGGCAAGACCGCCGCCGACGTGGCGATGATCCTCTCGCTGTCGACCAGTACCGTGAATTTCCATATCCGCAGCGTGATCACCAAGACCAACGCC
>NZ_NIBE01000020.1:0-39495 GCF_002205115.1 Pseudomonas sp. DrBHI1 | reverse complement strand
CCCAGGCGCAAAGCCCTGTAGAATCACCCGCCGCAAGCCCGGCGCGCAGCGCGCCGGGCAGGATTCGCAGCAGAGCCCCACGTCATGCCCCTGTTCAACAGCCCCTTCGCCGACCTCGACCTGATCCGCCAGCCGGCCCAGGCCAATGACCCGCTGCTGGCCTTCGACGCCGCCGACCAGTACCTGCTGGAACACCTGGCCGCCCAAGTGCCACAGGCGAGCTGCAGGGTGCTGGTGCTCAACGACAGCTTCGGCGCCCTTGCCGCGAGCCTCGCGGGGCATGTGCAGGTGACCAGCAGCGGCGACTCGCACCTGGCGCACCTGGCCCTGGAGAAAAATCTGGCGGGTAACGGCAGGCCGTTCGACAGCGTGCCTTTCATCCCCGCCAGCGAGACCTTCCCTGGCCCGTTCGACCGCGTGCTGGTGCGCGTGCCCAAGACCCTGGCACTGCTCGAGGAACAGCTGATCCGCCTGCAGGGCCAACTGGCGCCCGGCGCACAGGTGATCGCCGGGGCCATGATCAAGCACCTGCCCCGCGCCGCCGGCGACCTGATGGAAAAGTACATCGGCCCGGTCCAGGCCTCGCTAGCGCAGAAGAAGGCGCGTCTGCTGATTGCCAGCGTCGGCGAACGTCCGACCGCACGCTCGCCCTACCCCAGCCGCTACCGCCTGGACAGCCCGGCCCTTGAGTTGGTCAACCACGCCAATGTGTTCTGCCGCGAAGGCCTGGACATCGGCACCCGCGCCTTCCTGCCGCACCTGCCACGCGACCTGGGCCGTGCCCGGATCGCCGACCTGGGCTGCGGCAATGGCGTGCTGGCGATCGCCTGCGCCCTGGCCAACCCGGATGCGCAATTCACCCTGGTCGACGAGTCGTTCATGGCGGTGCAGTCGGCGCGGGAGAACTGGCAGGCGGCGCTGGGCGAGCGCGAGGTCACGATCAGGGCCGCGGATGGCCTGGCCGGCCAGGAGAAACAATCGCTGGACGTGGTGCTGTGCAACCCGCCGTTCCACCAGCAGCAGGTGGTGGGCGACTTTCTTGCCTGGCGCATGTTCCAGCAGGCCCGGGAGGCGCTGGAAGTCGGTGGGGCGCTGTACATCGTCGGCAACCGCCACCTGGGCTATCACAGCAAGCTGGCGCGGTTGTTCCGAGGGGTCGAGCAGGTGGCGGCGACACCGAAGTTCGTGGTGCTCAAGGCCCGGAAATAAACATCCAGTAGAAAACGAGAAAAGCCCGCTCCTACTGGTCCTGTAGGAGCGGGCTTGCCCCGCGACCGGGCTGCAACGCAGCCCTCGCAACCTAGTGGGTACTAAGGCCGGCAGCACTCATGAACATGCGCATGCCATAAGCCACCACCCCAAGCGCCGCCACGCTCAGCCCCCAGATCAGCACCAGCCAACCCAGGCGTTGCCAGAGCGGCTTTTTTTCTTCGACGTTCATCACGATGCGCTCCTAGTGATAGCCATCTTCATGGGTCACCTTGCCGCGGAACACGTAGTAGCTCCAGTAGGTGTAACCAAGAATGAACGGCAGGATGAACAGCGTGCCCACCAGCATGAAGCCCTGGCTCTGCGGTGGCGCCGCAGCGTCCCAAATGCTGATGGACGGCGGGATGATGTTCGGCCACAGGCTGATGCCCAGTCCGCTGTAGCCCAGGAAGATCAGCACCAGGGTCAACAGGAACGGCGTGTAGTGGGCATCGCGTGCCACCGCCCGCAGCAGGCCGTAGAACGTCACCAGCACCAGGATCGGCACGGGCATGAACCAGACCAGGTTGGGCATGCTGAACCAGCGCTCGGCGATCTGCGGGTAAGCGATCGGCGTCCACAGGCTGACCACACCGATGACCGCCAGCAGCACCAGCGCCAGTGGCCGAGCGATGTCATGCATCTGCTTCTGCAATGGCCCTTCGGTCTTCATGATCAGCCAGGTGCAGCCCAGCAGAGAGTAGGCGACGATCAGGCCCAGTCCACTGAACAGCGTGAACGGCGTCAGCCAGTCCAGGGTGCCGCCGACGAACTTGCGGTCGACCACCTTGAAGCCCTCGATGAACGCGCCCAGGGCCACGCCCTGGAAGAAGGTCGCCACCAGCGAACCCCAGATGAACGCCTTGTCCCAGATGTGGCGTTTGTTGGCCCGGGCCTTGAAGCGGAACTCAAAGGCCACGCCCCGGAAGATCAGCCCCACCAGCATCAGGATCAACGGCAGGTACAGTGCTTCGAGCACTACTGAGTAGGCCAGCGGGAAAGCGCCGAACAGTGCCGCGCCGCCCAGCACCAGCCAAGTCTCGTTGCCGTCCCATACCGGGGCGACGGTGTTCATCATCACATCGCGGTCATGCTCGTCCTTGACGAAGGGGAAGAGCATGCCGATGCCCAGGTCGAAACCATCCATCACCACGTACATCATGACGCCGAAGATGATGATCACGGCCCAGATCAGCGGAAGATCGATACCCATCTCAGTTCCCCTTGCTCAGGCTGGCGGAGTCGGCCTCATGGCCGTCATCGGCGGCGGACAGCGGCCGCGCTGGCGTGCGTTTCTGGCCAGGGCCTCCGGGGGGCTGCGTGTCGCCCTCGCCTGTGTGCGGACCTTTGCGCACCAGACGCATCATGTAGCCGAGCCCGGTGCCGAACAGGGCGAAATAGACCACAACGAACATCACCAGGGTGAAGCCGAGTTGCGCATAACTGTGGTTGGACACGCCGTCGGCGGTACGCATCAGGCCGTAGACAACCCAGGGCTGACGACCGACCTCGGTGGTGAACCAGCCGGCGAGGATGGCGATCAAGCCAGACGGGCCCATCCACAAGGTCAGGTAGAGGAACGGACGCGAGCTGTACAGCGTGCCGCGCTTGCGCAGCCAGAGGCTCCACAGGCCAACGAAGATCATCAGCATGCCCAGACCGACCATGACCCGGAACGACCAGAACACGATGGTCGAGTTGGGCCGGTCCTCGGGCGGGAAATCCTTCATCGCCGGGACCTGCTTGTCCAGGCTGTGGGTGAGGATCAAGCTGCCAAGCGCCGGGATCTCGATCTTGAAGCGGGTGGTCTCGGCCTGCATGTCGGGAATGCCGAACAGGATCAGCGGGGTCGGCTCGCCGGGCTTGTTCTCCCAGTGACCTTCGATGGCGGCGATCTTCACCGGTTGGTGCTTGAGGGTGTTCAAGCCATGGAAGTCACCGATCACCGCCTGCACCGGCGCGACGATCAGCGCCATCCACATGGCCATCGACAGCATCTTGCGCACCGCCGGGTTGTCGCGCCCGCGCAGCAGGTGCCAGGCCGCCGAGGCGCCGACGAAGAACGCGGTGGCGACGAAGGCCGCGGTGGCCATGTGCATCAGCCGGTAGGGGAACGACGGATTGAAGATCACCGCGAACCAGTCCACCGGGATCACCTGGCCGTTGACGATCTCGTAGCCCTGGGGCGTCTGCATCCAGCTGTTGGAAGCGAGGATCCAGAACGTCGACACCAGCGTGCCGAGCGCCACCATGCATGTGGCGAAGAAGTGCAGGCCACGCCCGACACGGTTCCAGCCGAACAGCATGACCCCCAGGAAACCGGCCTCGAGGAAGAAGGCGGTCAAGACCTCGTAGGTGAGCAAGGGACCGGTGATGGAGCCGGCAAAGTCGGAGAACTGGCTCCAGTTGGTGCCGAACTGATAGGCCATGACCAATCCCGAGACCACGCCCATGCCGAAGTTGACGGCGAAGATCTTCGACCAGAAGTGGTAGAGGTCACGGTAGGTGTTGTCGCCGGTCTTAAGCCAAAGGCCTTCGAGGACCGCCAGGTAGCTCGCCAGGCCAATGGTGATGGCCGGGAACAGGATGTGAAAGGACACGGTAAAGGCAAACTGGATTCGGGCGAGCTCTAAGGCTTCCAATCCGAACATGGTGCTTCCTCTTCAGGTAATCCGGCGACCGGGCTCATGGCCTGTCGCCCACTGCCCCCACGGGTATCGAGTGCGGCGCGTTGGAATTGTTCTGTTCGATCGCGGGGATTCCGGCCCAAGGGCCAAGATCGTTGCATCTGGAACGATTGATCCAGATCAACGACTGAATGGAAGCATAGTCCCGAATGACCCATCCGGATGTGTGGTTGATTGCCGCGTGACCGGTTGCCTCACCCTCTTTCTTCGTAGATGAAACGTTGATCCACGCCGCTTTCAGCAACCATTTGTTACAAACAGATGTTACGCTGCAGCCCCCTCTATTTCCGAGGTCGCAGGCCTAGCGATGTCCGATTCCGCCCCGCAACTGCTGCGCCATCACCGCCCCTTCCTCGCCTTCTGGCTGGCCCGCGTATTCACCGCCAGCGGCTTCCAGATGCTCACCGTGGCCATCGGCTGGCACCTCTACCAGCTCACCGGCAATGTACTCGACCTGGGCCTGGTCGGGCTGGTCGAGTTCGCCCCGCGGGTACTGTTCATGCTGCACACCGGGCATGTCGCCGATCGCTATGACCGACGCAAGGTCGCCGCCCTGTGCCAGACCCTGCAGGCGCTGATCGCCCTGGCGCTGGCCGTGGGCAGCTTTACCGACAACGTCAGCCGTGAACTGATCTTCGTCCTGGCCTTCCTGCTGGGTGCCGCCCGCTCGTTCGAGATGCCGGCGACCCAGGCGCTATTGCCCAACGTGGTGCCGCCCGGACTGTTCCCCCGCGCGGTGGCGGCCTCGGCCTCGGCGACCCAGGCGGCGACCATCGTCGCCCCGGCGGTGGGCGGCCTGCTCTACGCCCTCGGCAGTACCTGGGTGTACGGTCCGACCGTAGCCCTCTATCTCATTGCCTGCCTTTTGACGCTGAGCCTCGATGCCCGTCGGCAGCAGCCGCAGCCAGGCAGGGCCAACCTCGACTCGCTGCTGGCCGGGATCCGCTTCATCCGCAGTCGTCCGGATATCCTCGGCGCGATCTCGCTGGACCTGTTCGCCGTGCTGCTCGGCGGCGCCACCGCGCTGCTGCCGGTGTTCGCCAAGGACATCCTGCTCACCGGCGCCTGGGGCCTGGGCCTGTTGCGCTCAGCGCCCGCCGTCGGGGCATTGCTGATGTCGCTGTGGCTGGCGCGCTTCCCGGTGGAACGCAAGGTGGGTCTGACCATGTTCACCGCAGTGGGCATATTTGGCGTGGCGACCATCGCCTTCGGCCTCTCGACCTCGTTCTGGTTCTCATTGGCGGTGCTAGTGGTGCTGGGCGCGGCAGACATGATCAGCATGGTCATCCGCAGCGCATTCGTGCAGTTGGAGACGCCGGACGAGATGCGTGGCCGGGTGAGCGCGGTGAACGGATTGTTCATCGGTGCCTCGAACCAGCTCGGCGAGTTCGAGTCGGGCGTTACCGCGCACTGGTTCGGCACAGTGCCGGCGGTGGTGCTCGGTGGCGTGGGCACGCTTGTGGTGACCGGGGTGTGGATGAAGCTGTTCCCGACGTTGACTCACCGCGACCGGATGCATAACGGCTGATCGGTTGCCTGTGCCGGTCTATTCGCGGGCTTGCCCGCGAAAGGGCCGACACAAGCTACAGAAAGCCCTCTCCCCAATGGCCATAGGCCCCCGCCATCCTTGCTGGTATGATGCGCGGCTTTTTTCCGCCCCACACAAAACCACGGTATCCGGTACGGTCTGTGCTTTGCTGTTGGGGTCGATACATTCACGGCGCGAGGGCGCCCGGGGAGCAGGCATGCTGGAAAGGCTGTTTCAACTAAAAGCACACGACACCAATGTGCGCACCGAGATTCTCGCGGGCGTCACCACCTTCCTGGCCATGGCCTACATCCTGTTCGTCAACCCGAGCATCCTCGGCGAGACCGGCATGGACAAGGGCGCGGTGTTCGTCGCCACGTGCCTTGCCGCGGCCATCGGCTCGGTGACCATGGGCATCATCGCCAACTACCCGATCGCCCTGGCGCCGGGCATGGGCCTGAACGCCTTCTTCACCTACACCGTGGTCCTGCACATGGGCCACACCTGGCAGGTGGCGTTGGGGGCTGTATTCCTCTCGGCAGTGCTGTTCTTCCTGCTGTCGATCTTCCGCATCCGCGAGTGGATCGTGAACAGCATCCCGCTGCCGCTGCGCTCGGCCATCGCCGCGGGCATCGGCCTTTTCCTGGCGCTGATCGCCCTGCATAACGCAGGTATCGTCGTCGATAACCCAGCAACCCTGGTGGGCCTGGGCGATCTCAGCAAACCGGCACCGATCCTCGCCACCCTGGGCTTCTTCCTGATTGTCGCCCTCGAGTCGCTGAAGGTACGCGGCGCGGTGCTGATCGGCATCCTGGCCGTGACCGTGGCCTCGATCGTGATGGGGGTCACCCCGTTCGGCGGCGTGGTCTCGATGCCGCCGTCGCTGGCCCCGACCTTCCTGCAGCTGGACATCGCCGGCGCCCTCGACGTTGGCCTGATCAGCGTGATCTTCGCCTTCCTGTTCGTCGACCTGTTCGACAACTCCGGCACCCTGATCGGTGTGGCCAAGCGCGCCGGCCTGATGGGCAAGGACGGCCACATGCCGAAGATGGGCCGCGCCCTGATCGCCGACAGTACCGCCGCCATGGCCGGGTCCCTGCTGGGTACCTCGACCACCACCAGCTACATCGAGTCGGCGGCGGGCGTGAGCGCGGGCGGGCGCACCGGCCTGACCGCCATCGTGGTCGCCGTGCTGTTCCTGCTGGCGCTGTTCTTCGCCCCGCTGGCCGGCAGCGTGCCGGCCTTCGCCACCGCGCCGGCCCTGCTGTTCGTCGCCGTACTGATGGCCTCGGGCCTGGCCGAGATCAACTGGGACGACGTCACCGAAGCCGCGCCGGTGGTGGTGACGGCCCTGGCCATGCCACTGACCTACTCGATCGCCAACGGCATCGCCTTCGGCTTCATCGCCTGGACCGCCATCAAGCTGATCTCCGGCCGTCACCGCGACCTGAACCCGGCGTTGGTAATCCTGTCGATCCTGTTCGTCATCAAGCTGGGCTGGTTCCCCGCATGAGTGCTGTCCTGGATCCTTCACAATACGACGCGCAACTGGCGGCCAAGGCCGCCCGCCTGCGCGAGCTGCTGGCCCCGTTCGGCGCGCCGGAGCCGGCGCTGTTCGACTCACCGCGCGAGCACTATCGCCTGCGCGCCGAATTCCGCCTGTGGCGCGAGGGCGGTCAACGTCACTACGCGATGTTCGCCCCGGGCGAGAAGCACAAGGCAATCCTGATCAACGATTTTCCCATCGCCAGTGAGCGCATCAATGAACTGATGCCACGTCTGAAGGCCGCCTGGCAGGGCAACGAGGCACTCGACAATCGCCTGTTCCAGGTCGAGTTCCTCACCACCCTGGCCGGTGACGCGATGGTCACCCTGTGCTATCACCGCCCTCTGGACGAAGCCTGGGAGGCTGCCGCGCAGCAACTGGCCAGTGACCTGAACGTCAGCGTGATCGGCCGCTCCAAGGGCAAGCGCGTGGTGATCGGCCGCGACTACGCCGTGGAAAAACTCGACATCGCCGGACGCACCTTCAGTTATCGTCAGCCCGAAGGCGCCTTCACCCAGCCCAACGGCGCGGTGAACCAAAAGATGCTCGGCTGGGCCTTCGAGGCCATGGGCGAGCGCCAGGACGACCTGCTGGAGCTGTACTGCGGCAACGGCAACTTCACCCTGCCGCTGGCGACCCGCGCGCGCCAGGTACTGGCCACCGAGATCAGCAAGACCTCGGTCAACGCCGCCCTGCATAACCTCGACGAGAACGGCGTGGATAATGTGCGCCTGGTGCGCCTGTCGGCCGAGGAGCTGACCCAGGCGCTGAACGAGGTCCGCCCGTTCCGCCGCCTGGAAGGCATCGACCTGAAAAGCTACGACTTCGGCACCGTGTTCGTCGACCCGCCGCGCGCCGGCATGGACCCGGACACCTGCGAGCTGACCCGTCGCTTCGAGCGCATCCTGTACATCTCGTGCAACCCGGAAACCCTGGCGCAGAACATCGCCCAGCTGCACGATACCCACCGTATCGAGCGCTGCGCGCTGTTCGACCAGTTCCCGTATACCCATCACATGGAAAGCGGCGTCCTGCTGGTTAGGCGCTGACCTTCAGATCGCCGGGGCTGGTTTGCAGCCCATCCGACCGGTCCGACGCCTCGGCAAGGCCGCTCCTACAGGGAATCGCGTACTCCTGAGCGGCCTTGCCGAGGCGTCGGACCGGTCGGATGGGCCGCAAAGCGGCCCCTGAAGCTTCAGTCAGAAATCGAAGAACACCGTCTCCCCTTCCCCCTGGATACGGATATCGAAACGATACGCCGTCTTCCCCTCTACCTCGCAACGCCTGGCGATCAGCGTCTCGCGCCGCTGCGGCTGCTCGATCAGGTTGAGCACCGGGCACCGGGCGTTCGCCTCACCCTCGTCATCGAAGTACAACCGTGTATGCAGGTGGATGTTGATCCCCCGGGCAAACAGGCTGATGTTGATGTGCGGCGCCATCGGCACGCCCGCGGCATTGTTCACCACACCCGGCTTGACCGTATGCAGGGTCCATTCGCCGGCATCGAAGGTGGTCGCGGTGCGGCCGAAGCTGTTGAAGGCGTTCTCGTGGTTGAACTCATCCTGGTAGCGGCCATCGGCATCAGCCTGCCAGACCTCCAGGAAAGAGTCGCGCACCAGGTGGCCGTTGCCGTCGTATACCTGGCCGAGCAACAGGATTTGTTCGCCCGGCGCCTCGGGGGTGGCCAGGCGGTTCCAGATTTCCTGGTCGCGGGTCGGGTTGCCTGCGGCTTCCAGGGCCAGGCCGATGTGCACATAGGGGCCGGCGGTCTGCGAAGGGGTTTCCGGCAGCAGTTCGATAGGCATCACGGGCCTCCTCAGCGGTTTTCGAAGTGGGTCTGGCGCTGGCCGCGCAGGACAATGTCGAAGCGGTAGGCCAGGCAATCCATGGGGTTGGCGTGGCTCATGTCGAGCCTGGCGATCAGCCGCTGGACCGCGTCGGGGTTGGCGATCGACTTGACGATCGGGCACAGCGGAATCAGCGGATCGCCCTCGAAGTACAACTGGGTGATCAGCTTGGTCGCGATCGACGGTCCGCTGATGGAGAAGTGGATATGTGCCGGGCGCCAGTCGTTGGGGCCGTTGCGCCATGGGTATGGACCGGGCTTGATGGTACGAAAGCTGTAGTAGCCGTCGCGGTTGGTCAGGCAACGGCCGACACCGCCGAAGTTCGGGTCCAGCGGCGCCAGGTAGCGGTCGTTCTTGTGCCGGTAGCGACCGCCGGCGTTGGCCTGCCACATCTCCACCAAGGTGTTGGCCACCGGCTTGCCGTACTGGTCGACAACGCGGCCGGCGACGATGATGCGCTCGCCGATCGGCAAGCCGCCGTGGTTGAAGTTGAGCAGCAAGTCATGGTCGTGTTCGCCGAAACGCAGATGGGAAAAGTCCGGGCCGGTACTTTCGCTGATCGACTGTGGGATGCTGACCAGCGCCTGGCGCGGCGAGCGCGCCACCGAGGTCTTGTAGTCGGGGGTGAAGGCCTTGGGGTGCCAGTTGCGATCACGGATCACGAAGCGGCTGGTGTCCTGGGCGGGCATGCCGGTTTCCTCTCTTGGAATTGTCGAACGCCTGGGCGTGGCAGGCGGAGTTGCAGTTTCCAGCAGGCCAATCGGGATGAATATTGAATTCAGCAGTCTTAGCCATAACCATTTGGTTATGCACAAGCGACCAAGGCGACGCCGAGGGCAGCACTGAACTAATCTTTGACTTCTTGTTTCACGAACCGGAGAGCTCTACATGGAATGGCGAAAAGGCCGACGCAGCGACAACGTGGTCGATGCCCGCGGCGAAGGGGGCGGCGGCATGCGCTTCGGCGGCGGCAAGGGCCTGGGGCTCGGCGCCATCCTGTTGATCGTCGGCATCGGCTGGCTCACCGGGCAGGACCCGTTGCAGATCCTCGGCCAGCTGGCCGGACAGATGGAGCAGCAGCAGACCGCCCCGGCCAACGTTGGCAGCAAGGCGCCGCCGGCCAACGACGAGCAGGCCGAGTTCGTCGCCTCGATCCTCGGCGACACCGAGGACACCTGGAAGGCGCTGTTCGCCCAGGCCGGCAAGCAGTACCGCGATCCCAAGCTGGTGCTGTTCAGTGGCCAGGTCAATTCCGCCTGCGGTTTCGCCTCATCGGCGGTCGGGCCGTTCTACTGCCCGGCCGACCAGCGCGTGTACCTGGACATGACCTTCTTCCGCGAAATGGAAACCCGCTTCAAGGCAGCCGGGGATTTCGCCCAGGCCTACGTGATCGCCCACGAAATCGGCCATCACGTGCAGACCCTGCTCGGGGTCTCGGCCAAGGTCGACGCCGCACGCCGCAACGGCCAGCGCATGGAAGGCGACAACGGCCTGCTGGTGCGCCAGGAACTGCAAGCCGACTGCCTGGCCGGGGTCTGGGCCTACCAGGCACAGAAACGCCTGAACTGGCTGGAGCCGGGGGATGTGGAAGAGGCACTGAACGCCGCCAATGCCATCGGTGACGATCGCCTGCAGCAGCAGGGGCAAGGACGGGTGGTGCCCGACTCCTTCACCCATGGTACCTCGCAACAGCGCGTGCGCTGGTTCAAGGCCGGTTTTTCCAGTGGCGACGTAAATCAGTGCGATACCTTCAGCGCGCGTAGCCTTTGATAGCCCCATCAGAACAGTGCACGCCCGTCGGTGTGCACTGGGTCTGCACCCGCAATTGACCACATCAAAAAACAAACGTATTCAACAAGTTATAAATTTGCTGAAAAAGCGTTTCAGCTTCTCGACGCTTTGCCGATAAGTCCTACACAAATCTGCGGGCTAACTGACAACAACAACGCCCAGCTTTTGAGATCAAGTGAGCGAAATCATTTTCTGGGAGAGCGTGCATGAACAGTTGGTTCGCTAATATCAGCGTCAACCTCAAACTCGGCCTGGGCTTCGGCCTGGTCCTGGTCCTGACCGGCCTGCTGGCCCTGACCGGCTGGAACAGCCTGGGCAGCCTTATCGACCGCAGCAACTGGATGAGCGACATCACCCAGCTCAACAGTGACCTGACCAACCTGCGCGTGGCCCGCCTGCAGTGGATGCTGACCAACGGCGACGATGCCTCGGCGGCCAACGTCCAAGCCAAGCTCGATGCCTTCGGCAGCCAGCAGCAGCACCTGGTCAACACCTTCAAGAGCCCCGAGAACCTCAAACTGCTGCGCGAGCAGGGCCAGAGCATCAGCGAATACCGGGTCTCGCTGGAGAAGATGCGCCAGGGCTACAAGACCACCCTCGCCGCCCGCGAATCGATGAACCAGACCGCGTCCCGCGCCAATGACGCCATCGAGGCGATCAGCGCCGCCGTGCTGTCCAGCGCCGAGAGCGATGCCAGCCGCCTGGCCCAATACCTGCTGATCAGCAAGGCCAAGCAACAGCTGGTGCAGGTGCGCCTTGACGTACGCAGCTACATCGCCGACCTGACCAGCGAAGCCGAGCAGGCCGCCCTGCGCCAGCTGGAAAACGCGCTGAATGAAATCGACAGCCTCAAGCGCCAGCTGCCGGGCGAAGCCTCACGCATCCAGCAATTCGAAAACGCCGTGCTGGCCTACCGCGACGCCGTGCGCCAGTTCCGCGACGCTACCGCGGCCATCGGTGTGGCCCGTGCCGAAATGACCGTGCAGGGCGCCGACATCGTCAAACGCAGCGACGAACTGTACAAGATCCAGATCGAGCGCCGTGACGCCGAAAGCGTCCAGGCCCGCACCCTGCAGACTACTGCCACCCTCCTGGCGCTGCTGGTCGGCGTACTCGCCGCATTCCTCATCACCCGTCAGATCACCCGCCCGCTGCGCGAGACCATGGACGTGGTCAACCGCATCGCCAGCGGCGACCTCACCCAGGAACTGCGTGTCACCCGTCGTGACGAGCTGGGCGCCCTGCAGCAGGGCATCGCTCGCATGGGCACCACCCTGCGCGACCTGATCACCGGCATCCGCGACGGCGTTACCCAGATCGCCAGCGCCGCCGAGGAACTGTCGGCGGTGACCGAGCAGACCAGCGCCGGCGCCAACAGCCAGAAGGTCGAGACCGACCAGGTGGCCACCGCCATGCACGAGATGGCCGCCACTGTCCAGGAAGTCGCGCGCAACGCCGAGCAGGCCTCGCACGCGGCGACCAACGCCGATGACGAAGCCCGGGTCGGCGACAAGGTGGTCGGTGAGGCCATCAGCCAGATCGAACGCCTGGCCCACGAAGTGCACCGCTCCACCGAGGCGATGACCCTTTTGCAGCAGGAAAGCCAGAAGATTGGCAGCGTCATGGACGTGATCAAGTCGGTGGCCGAGCAGACCAACCTGCTGGCGCTCAACGCCGCCATCGAGGCGGCCCGTGCCGGCGAGGCCGGTCGTGGCTTTGCCGTGGTGGCCGACGAGGTCCGTGGCCTGGCCCAGCGCACCCAACAGTCCACCGAAGAGATCGAAGGCCTGATCGCCAGCCTGCAGCACGGCACCCAGCAGGTTGCCGAAGTGATGAACGGCAGCCGCAGCCTGACCGACAGCAGCGTCGAGCTGGCGCGCAAGGCCGGTGGTTCGCTGGAGAGCATCACCCGCACGGTGTCGAACATCCAGTCGATGAACCAGCAGATCGCCGCCGCCGCCGAGCAGCAGAGCGCCGTGGCCGAAGAGATCAGCCGCAGCATCCTCAACGTGCGCGACGTGTCGGAGCAGACCGCCGCGGCCAGCGACGAGACCGCCGCCTCCAGCGTCGAGCTGGCGCGCCTGGGTGGTCACCTGCAGACACTGGTCAGCCAGTTCCGCGTCTGACCCTGTAACGCATCGCGGGGCAAGCCCGCTCCCACCGGTCGTGGGAGCGGGCTTGCCCCGCGATCATTTCACCCCAGCCTTATTTGACGATCATCCCCACCCCACGCCCACGCGGATCGGAAGCGGTCTCCAGCTTCTCCCCGGTGACCCGGATCGCCTGGATATCGCCCATCTCCCAGCCCTGGTCCTCCAGCACGTAGCCCATCTTCTTCAGGTCGTCGGCCACTGCCCCCTTGAGCGGCGCGTAGCTGTCGAAGTAGATCGTATCCTTGGGCAGCAACTGGTGATGCACGCGCTGCGCCGCCACCGCCTTCTCCAGCGGCATGCCGTAGTCATACAGGTTGTTCATCACCTGGAAGATCGAGGTGAAGATCCGCGAACCGCCCGGCGTGCCCAGTACCAGGGCCACCTTGCCATCGCGGGTCACCAGGCTAGGACTCATCGACGAGAGCATGCGCTTGCCCGGCGCGATGGCGTTGGCGTCGCCGCCGACCACGCCAAAGGCATTGGCCGCCCCCGGCTTGGCGCTAAAATCGTCCATCTCGTCGTTGAGCAGGAAGCCCGCGCCCTTGACCACCACGCCACTGCCATAGTCGAGGTTGAGGGTGTAGGTGTTGCTCACCGCGTTGCCCTGCTTGTCGACGATGGAGAAGTGCGTGGTCTGGTGCGGTTCCAGCCCCGGCTTGACCTTGTCGGTCTCGGAGATCGCGTTCGGGTTGACCTGGGCGGCGCGCTTGGCCAGGTAGTCCTTGGCCACCAGCTGGTCGACCGGGACCTTGGTGAAGGCCGGATCACCGAGATAGTCGGCGCGGTCGGCGAACACGCGTTTCTCGATCTCGGCCAGCAGGTGGATGTACTTGGCCGAGTTGTGCTCGACGCCCTTGAAGTCGGCCGCGCGGTCTTCCTTGATGCCCAGCAGCTGGGCCAGGGCGACACCACCGGAGCTTGGCGGCGGCGCGGTGTAGACCACATTGCCGCGCCAGTTGATGGCGATCGGGTCACGCCACACGGCCTTGTAGTCCTTGAGGTCGTCCTTGGTGATCAGGCCCTTGTCGGCCTGCATCTGCGCCACCAGCAGGTCGGCGGTCTTGCCCTGGTAGAACTCGCTCACGCCCTGGTCGGCGATGCGCTCCAGGGTCTGCGCCAGCTCCGGCTGCTTGAACAGCTCGCCGACCTTCATGTGGCCGAAGTAGTCGTTGAAGTTGGTGGCGGTCTTGAACAGGCCCTGGGCATCGTCGCGGTACTGGTACTGCTTCTGGGCGATCTTGAAGCCGTTCTGCGCGTAGCCGATGGCCGGCGTCAGCAGCTCGCTCCACTTGAGCTTGCCGAACTTCTGGTGCGCCTCCCACAGCCCCATCACCGTGCCCGGCACACCGGCGGCGCGTACGCCGACCAGGCTGAGGTTCTCGATCACCTCGCCCTTGTCGTCCAGGTACATGGTCTTGGTCGCGGCCTTGGGCGCCACCTCGCGGTAGTCGAGGAAGTAGGGCTTGCCGTCGACGAACAAGGTCATGAAACCACCGCCGCCGATATTGCCGGCCTCGGGGTAGGTCACGGCCAGGGTGAAGGCGGTGGCGACGGCAGCATCCACCGCGTTGCCGCCTTTCTTGAGGATATCGGCGGCCACCTGTGCGCCATATTGATCAGGGGCGGCCACCGCGCCGCCTTCCAGCGTCACGGCAAAGGCGGGGGAGCAGCTCAGGATCGCGGCCCCGAGGGCCAGTGGCTGGAACATGACGATACGCATGCGCACTTCCTTGGTGTTGTTTTTGTTGATCAGTCATTAAGGCCGAAGCCACCCGACTAAGCAAACACCATGGCAGGATTGCGCCGCCAATGGGCAGACACTGTCGCGTTCAGGCAACTCAGCAGGCGTAGGCGGCCAGCTTCTTCTGGATGAAATCGAGGAAACACTGGATCCGCAACGCCAACTGGGTGTTGCGGTAGTAGACCGCGTGGATCGGCTGGCGATAGCCGTTATTGTGCTCTGCGAGCAGCACCTGCAGGCGGCCGGCGCGGATGTCCTCGTGGGTCATGAAATGCGACAGGCTGACAATGCCTTCACCGGCGATGGCCAGCTGGCGCAGGGTTTCGCCACTGGAGGCAAGCAGTTGCGGGCGGATTGCCCAATGGTCGCCCTGGGCGTGGCGCAACGGCCAGCGGTTGAGCGATTCCAGGGTGCTGAAGCCGAGCAGGCAATGTTGGTCGAGATCCTCGACCTTGTGCGGCATGCCGTGCTGCGCCAGGTAATCGGGGCTGGCGAGGACCTGCACCGGGCTGCAGCCCAGCGAGCGGGCATGCAGGCTGGAATCGGACAGCTCGCCGATGCGGATGGCCACGTCGGTGCTCTGCTCCAGCAGGTCGATAATCAGGTCGTCGGTATTCAACTCCAGCTCGATACCAGGGTATTGCCGGCGGAACTCGCCGATCCACGGCAGGATCGCGTGCAGCATGAACGGCGCGGCGGCATTGATGCGCAGGCGCCCGGACGGGGTCTGGCGGTTCATCGACAGGCGCTCTTCCATGTCGTCCATCTGCTCGAGGATCAGCCGCGCGCGCTCTAGGAAGAAGCGCCCTTCCTCGGTCAGGTCCATGCGCCGGGTGGTGCGGTTGACCAACGTCGTGCCGAGCTTGCCCTCCAACCGCGACAGGGTGCGGCTGACGGCCGACGGCGTCTGGCCGATCTGCTCGGCGGCGGCGGAGATCGAGCCGCTGTCGATGACGGCGACGAAGACCTGGAGTTCTTCGGAGCGAGTTTTCACACGAATGACCTTGGCAGGGGTATGCCGTGATTGATAACCGCTGGGCGAAGCCTGTGCAAGCCGGCCCCACGATGGGGCGGACTCAATGGCCCTTGCCGAACACTTCATCCAGGTGCTGCTCGTACGCCGCCAGCGCCGCAGGCACATCCGGCCGCTTCATCACATCGACGGCGAGGAAAGTCGGCAGCCCGCTCATGCCGAGGAACTGGTTGGCCTTATGGAACGGGAAGTACACCGCATCCACGCCCTTGCCTTCGAAGAAGTCGCTCGGGTCATCGAACGCCTGCTGCGGCGCGTTCCAGGTCAACGACAGCATGTACTGCTTGCCCTGGACCAGGCCACCGCTGCCGTACTTCTGCGAGGCATCGGAGCGGGTGCGACCATCGTTGGCGTACAGGCTGCCATGGCCGGCGGTGAACACCTCGTCGATGTATTTTTTCACCGTCCACGGCGCGCCCATCCACCAACCGGGCATCTGGTAGATCACCACGTCGGCCCAGAGGAATTTTTCCACCTCGGCCTGGACGTCGTAGCCGCCGTCGATGAAGGTTTCCCGCACATCGAAGCCGGCACGGTCCAGGTGGGCCAGCGCGGCGTCGTGCAGGGTCTGGTTGAGGCGGCCTTCGGAGTGGGCGAAGCGTTTGCCACCGTTGAGCAGGAGGATCTTTTTCATGGGAGGGTCAGCCCTGTAAGTGAAGTTGCCGGCAGGTTAGGCACTCACCGGGCATGGAAACAGCTGTCCCAGGGCAAAATACATTTGTCTTAAAATCACGAATGACAAACATATTGTTGATTTAAGATCTGATCACTCACTTCACTTACCGAGATCTCCCATGAGCGAGCAGTACGCCTTCATCCTCAAAGCCAAGACCCGCCCGGAACAGGCCGAAGCCTTCGAGCAACTGTTCCGTCCCTACGTCGAACCCAGCCGCCAGGAGCCGGGCTGCATCGAATACCATATGCTGCGCGACAAGGCAGACCCGAGCCTGTTCGTGTTCTTCGAGGTCTGGGCCAGCAAGGCGGCTCTGGACGTGCATTCGGCACTGCCGCACATGGCCGCATTCTTCGAAAAGCGCATGGATTACCTGGAGCGCGACTTTGATATCCAGATGATCGATATGCTCAGCGCCTCTTCCGCTAACCGCTGATCAACAGGTGCGTGCCCAGTAGCGCCAGGCCGATGAAGAAGCAGCGTTTGAACAGCGCTGCGCTGATCCGCTGGTGTTGGTAATGCCCCTGGTACATCCGCTGGACACCCATGATGAGGCAGGTTTCAACGCCAGTCTGGACCATGAGGATGTGTCTGAATATGATCGGGGCGCGCAGGCTCAGTACACCTCAGCCAGTTCGCGCAGCGCCGCCGAAGCCAGGAATGCGGAGCGTGAAGCGTAGCGATTGTCCTGCTTCACCCTGTCGTCGATTCGTTGCAACAGGTTCCTGGGCAACGTCGCACTGAAACGTACCGCCGTCCCCAGGTATGGCGTTGCGTCGAAGTCCACCAACGCCCAGAGGCCGCCTGCATACTCTGGGTTGTCCACATGCACATCCATTTCCTGCACCTGCGGCAGGGGCGCGCCATCGACCACCAGCCCTTCATAATGCAGCGCCAGCGCCTCCTGAATGTTCTCCAGTGCCTGGGGGACCGTGGCGCCTGCGGAAAAACAGCCAGGTACATCGGGAATGGTGACGCCGTAATAGGTCTCACGGGACTTGTGCAGGACAACAAGCAGGTTCATCGGCTCTCTCGCTTTGTCGAGCTGCCCTGGTTGGGCATCTGCCGGGCAGCGTTTCCGGTCGGTGGACTGCGAAACTAGAACGTTCAGCCGCCCCCTCGCAATGTGCCAGGCGGCAGTGAAACAAGTTTCGGAAATGAACTACAGCCGAGTACCGAAACGCGCTGGGCGGCCCCTCGCAGGGCAAGCCCGCTCCTACAACGGTTGCGCCAAATCTGTAGGAGATCGCCCAGCCTTTCGGGCTGCGCAGCAGCCCCGGCAATTTCAAAGGCGGCTCAAAACCTGGGGCCGCTTTGCGGCCCTTTCGCGACGCAAGGCCGCTCCCACAGGGACCAGCTAAATCAATGAGTCAAGGCTAGTACCATGAGAGATTGTCCTGCCTATTGCACAACCCTGCCTTCGCGGGAAACAGTGTGGGAGCGGGCTTGCCCCGCGATCAATGCCGGCAAAGCCACCGCAATTACCTCGCCCTCCTCACAACTCCACTACGCGCCCCTTGCCGCCCCCCCGCCTGATTCCCCACAATCGCGTCCATGCCGCGCCACGACAGGGAATTCAACGTGCCATCGATCTATCAGCTCAAACCCCGCTTCCAGGCGTTCCTACGCCCTGCCGTCCAGCGCCTGTTCGACCGCGGCGTCACTGCCAACCAGGTGACGGTCACCGCTGCCGTCGTTTCCGTCCTGCTGGGCCTGTTGCTGGCCTGGCTGCCCCAGGTCACCTGGCTGTTCCTCCTGATCCCGGTGTGGATGCTGCTGCGCATGGCACTGAACGCAGTCGACGGCATGCTTGCCCGGGAGTTTGGCCAGCAGTCCAAACTCGGCGCCTACCTCAACGAACTGTGCGATGTGATCGCCGACACTGCTCTCTACCTGCCCTTCGCTCTGCTGCCAGGCGTTTCGCCGACACTGGTGGTGCTGGTGGTGGTGTTCGCGGTGATCAGCGAATACGCCGGCGTGATGGGCCCGCTGACCGGCGCGTCGCGCCGCTACGACGGGCCGATGGGCAAGAGCGACCGGGCCTTCGCCTTCGGCGTGCTGGGTACCGGCGTGGCGTTCGGTCTGCTGGGCGCGGCCTGGATCAACGGCCTGCTGCTGGTCATCCTGCTGCTCTCGCTCTATACCCTCTACAACCGGGTTCGCCACGGCCTGGCCGAAACCCGCTGAGCCCCTCGCTGCCGGACAAGGATATTCGCCATGCGCCAAGCGCAATCACTGCACTTCTGCACCCATGACGGCGTCGAGCTGCACTATCGCCACTGGCCCGCCACGCGCAACGAACACCAACCGCGCCGGGCCGTGGTGATGTTCCATCGCGGCCACGAACACGGCGGGCGCATGGCCCACCTGGCCGATGAGCTGGACATGCCCGGCTACGACTTCTTCGCCTGGGACGCCCGTGGCCATGGCCAGTCGCCAGGGGCTCGCGGCGACAGCCCGGGCTTTGCCACCAGCGTGCGCGACGTGCAGACCTTCATCGAGCACATCCAGGCACAGCACGGCATCGCCGAGGCCGACATGGTGGTGCTGGCACAGAGCGTTGGCGCGGTACTGGTCGCCACCTGGGCCCACGATTATGCGCCAAAGGTACGTTGCCTGGTGCTTGCCTCGCCGGCCTTCAAGGTCAAGCTCTACGTACCCTTCGCCCGCCCCGGGCTGAAGCTGATGAAGGCCCTGCGCGGCAACTTCTTCGTCAACAGCTACGTCAAGCCGCGCCTGCTGACCCACGACCCGGAACGGGTCATGTCCTATGTCGCCGACCCGCTGATCAGCCGGCCCATCTCCGTCACCATGCTGCTGGGCCTGTACGACGCCGCCGACCGCGTGGTCGCCGATGCCCAGGCGATCCAGGTGCCGACGCAACTGCTGATCTCCGGCGCCGACTTGGTGGTCAAGCGCAAGCCGCAAGAGCAGTTCTTCGACCGCCTGGGCAGTACGCGCAAGGAAAAACACATCCTCCCCGGCTTCTTCCACGACACCCTCGGCGAACGCGACCGCGCCCATGCCCTGGCGCGGATCGAGCGCTTCGTCGCGCACTGTTTCGACGCACCGCAAGCGCAGCCCTCGCTGCTCGATGCCGACAAGAGCGGCGCCAGCTGCGCCGAGGCCGAGAGCCTGGCCGCGCCGTTGCCGCGCCATTCACCACGCGACCTCTACTGGCGTGCCACCCGCGCCGGCCTGCGCTTGGGCAAAGGCCTTTCCGAGGGGGTGAAGCTGGGCTTCGACACCGGTTTCGACTCGGGCTCGACCCTCGACTATGTCTACCGCAACACCCCGACCGGCAAGGGCAAGCTGGGCGAGCTGATCGACCGCAACTACCTGGATGCCATCGGCTGGCGTGGCATCCGCCAGCGCAAGCTGAATGTCGAGGAACTGCTGCGTCTGGCCATCGCCCGCCTGCGCGAACAGCAGCGCCCGGTGCATATCGTAGATATCGCCGCCGGACATGGCCGCTACATCCTCGAGGCGCTGCAAGGCCTGCAACAACTGCCCGACTCGATCCTGCTGCGCGACTACAGCGAACTGAACGTGGAACAGGGCAATGCCTTGATAACCGAGAAGGGCCTGGGCGAGATCGCCCGCTTCGTCCAGGGCGATGCCTTCGACCGCCCGAGCCTGGCCGCTCTCACCCCGCAGCCGACACTGGCGGTGGTCTCAGGCCTCTACGAACTGTTCCCCAGTAACCAGCTGGTCGGCAACTCGCTGGCGGGACTCGCCGATGCGGTCGAGGACGGTGGCTACCTGGTCTACACCGGTCAGCCCTGGCACCCGCAGCTGGAGATGATCGCCCGTGCCCTGACCAGCCACCGTGGCGGCCAGGCCTGGGTGATGCGGCGGCGCAGCCAGGCGGAGATGGACCAGTTGGTGGAGGCGGCAGGGTTTCGCAAGATTACCCAGCGCATCGACGAGTGGGGCATTTTCAGCGTCAGCCTGGCACAGCGGGTGCGCTGATGGCCCGTGAAACCGGGCTGATCCGCCGTGGCATCCTGTGGCTGTTGCTGCTCGGACCGTTCTTCTTTCTCAGCTATGGCATGGCCAATACCTACACCGCTGGCCGCGAGGACATTGGCAGCCTGGTGTTCGCCTGGGAACGGCAGATGCCGCTGTGGCCCTGGACGATCATCCCGTACTGGTCGATCGACCTGCTGTACGGTTTGTCGTTCCTGCTGCCGCGCTCGCGTTCGGAGATGGACCGCCATGCCCTGGCGCTGCTGACGGCGCAACTGATCTGCGTGGCCAGTTTCCTGTTCTGGCCGCTGCGTTTCACCTTCGAGCGCCCCGAGCTGTCGGGGCTGTTCGGCTGGCTGTTCGATGTGCTGATGGGTTTCGACAAGCCCTACAACCAGGCACCGTCGTTGCACATAGCGTTGCTGGTGATCATCTGGACGATGTTTGCCCGACATACGCAGCATCCTGCCTGGCGCTGGGTGGTGCATGGCTGGATGGGGCTGATCGGCCTGTCGGTGCTGACCACCTGGCAGCATCATTTCATCGATGTGCCGACCGGTGCGCTGGCGGGGTTTGTGTGCCTGTGGCTGTGGCCGCATAGCGGCCCGTTGCCCTGGCGACAGGCACGTCTGGCGCAGGACCCGAAACGTTGGCGCCTGGCGCTGCGCTATGGCCTGGGGACGGCCGTGCTGACGCTGTTGGCGATGAAACTGGGTGGTGGCGGGTTGTGGTTACTGTGGCCGGCGCTGTCATTGCTGCTGGTGGCGCTGAACTATGCCCTGTTCGGCGCCGCAGGTTTCCAGAAAGGCGCCGATGGGCGGCTGTCCGTGGCCGCCACCTGGCTGCTGGCGCCCTATCTGCTGTGCGCCTGGGTCAATTCGCGGCTTTGGACCTGGCGCCATCCGCAGGCGGATGAGGTGGCCGATGGCGTGTATCTCGGCAGAGTGCCGGGGCGCACTGAAGCATCTGCGTTCGCGGCGATTGTCGACCTGAGCGCGGAACTGCCCTGCCCCGCGATGACGACGCTGGAAACGCCGCAGGACTACCAGAGCCTGCCGACCCTGGACCTGATTGCCCCAGACCGGGAAATCCTGCAACAGGCCGCCAAGGCCATCGAACACCATCATCAACAAGGCCCGGTGCTGGTCTGCTGCGCCTTGGGCTACTCGCGCAGCGCCAGCGCCGTCGCCGCCTGGCTGCTGCTCAGCGGCCATTGTACCAGTGCCTCCCAGGCCGAAGCGCTGATTCGCCAGGCGCGCCCCGGTGTGGTCCTGCACCCGGCCCATCGCCTGGTATTGCATAACTTGGAGGCCCAGCCATGAGGCTGCTCCTCGTCGCCAGCCTGCTCGCCCGTGGCCGCCAGCTGGAGCGCCTGTCGGATGGCCTGACCCTGCTGGCCCTGGCCAGCACCCTGGCTCCTTTGCTCGGCCTACCATTGGCGCCGTTGCCGCACCTGCTCTGCGGCCTCTTGCTGCTGCTCGGCCTGGCCCACAAGTATTGGGCCCTGCGCGTCGCCCTGGACGCCGACCTGTTCGCCCGCATCGGCGCCAGCAGCGACCTGCCCGGCGACACCCAGGCCCTGGACCACGCCCTGTTCGACCTGCGCCTCAAGCCTGCAGCCAGCGACCCGCGCGACTGGCCGACCCGCAGCCGGGCCGCCCTGGCCCTGCTGCGCCGCCAGGCCCTGTGCCTGACCCTGCAGGTCGCATTAATGCTAATCCTCCCCTTCACCGGATAAGACCAATGCCATGCTCGCCAGCCTGACTGCCTTCGTCATCACCTCCGCCGCCCGCCTGATCACCGGCGCCCGCGCCTTGTGGCTGGGCTGCACGCCGCAGCCGGTACAGCGCCTGTACTTCGCCAACCACAGCAGCCATGGCGACTTCGTGCTGCTGTGGGCCGCGCTGCCCGAGCCGCTGCGCCGCCGCACCCGCCCCGTGGCGGGCGCCGACTACTGGTGCAAGCCGGGCATCCGCGACTTCCTGATCCGCCAGGTGTTCAACGGCGTGCTGATCGACCGCCAGCACGGCGCAAGCGAGGGCAACCCGCTGCAACCGGTGCTCGAGGCCTTCGCCCAGGGCGACTCGCTGATCTTCTTCCCGGAGGGCACGCGCAACCTGACCGACGACCCGTTGCTGCCATTCAAGAGCGGCCTGTTCCACCTGGCCTCGGCCAACCCGCAGGTCGAGCTGGTGCCGGTGTGGATCGCCAACCTCAACCGGGTCATGCCCAAGGGCCGCGCCCTACCGCTGCCACTGCTGTGCACCCTGAGCTTCGGCGAGCCGCTGCACCTGCAACCGGACGAGGGCAAGCACGCCTTTCTCGAGCGGGCCCGCCAGGCCCTGCTGAACCTGGCCCCGAAGGAAGCCTGAGATGGATCACAACACCCTGTCGCTGTTCGCCGGCATCGGCGCCCTGCTGCTGCTCGCCAGCCTGATCGGCCGTCTGCTCAAATGGCGCGCCGGCCCCGCGCCGCACGCAGTGATCGACAACCTCAACGCGCGCATCAACGCCTGGTGGGTGATGGTGCTGGTGATCGGCATCGCCTTCCTGTTCGGCAAGTACGGCGTGATCGTGCTGTTCTACGGCGTGTCGTTCTATGCCCTGCGCGAGTTCATGACCCTCACCCCGACCCGACGCAGCGACTACCCGGCGCTGGTGGCGGCTTTCTATGTGGCGCTGCCGGTGCAGTACCTGCTGATCGCCATGGACTGGTACGGGCTGTTCAGCATCTTCATCCCGGTGTACCTGTTCCTGTTGCTGCCGATCCTGGCCAGCTTCGGCGGCGACACCACGCGCTTCCTCGAGCGCGCCTCCAAGGTACAGTGGGGCCTGATGATCGCGGTGTACTGCGTGTCGTCGGTGCCGGCGTTGATGACCCTGGACATTCCCGGCTACGAGGGTCGCAACCTGCTGCTGATCGCCTGGCTGATCCTGGTGGTGCAGATCAGCGACGTGCTGCAGTACGTGTGCGGCAAGCTGTTCGGCAAGCGCAAGGTGGCGCCGAACCTGTCGCCGTCGAAGACCGTCGAAGGCCTGGCCGGCGGTGTGGCGCTGGCCACCCTGGTCGGCGCCCTGCTGTGCTGGATCACCCCGTTCACCTTCTGGCAGGCGGCGCTGATGGCCTTGACTGTCAATGCCATGGGCTTCTTCGGCGGGCTGGTGATGTCGGCGATCAAGCGCGACCGCGGCGTGAAGGACTGGGGCCATATGATCGAAGGCCACGGCGGCATGCTCGATCGCATGGACTCGGTGTGTTTCGCCGCGCCGGTGTTCTTCCACTTCGTGCGTTACTGGTGGGCGTGAGCCACTGACAGTCCACAACCTGCAAGGCCCGAGCCCTGACATTGCGCGGGCAGACAGCTGGGCGTCGAGCCCAGGCAACTGCCCGTCTGGTGATGACTCTATGGTGACGCGTCATCTCACTTGTTGCCTGGAGCCACGCCATGTCCGATTTCATCACCGTCCTGCGCGAAACCTGCCCGACCCCGGTGGTCGACGCGACCAAGTGGAAGCGCATCGGCGGCGACCCGCACACCGTCAACCTCAATGCCTACCTGTCAGCCGACGGCAGCAAGATCATGGGCACCTGGATCTGCACGCCGGGCAAGTTCGAGGTCAACTATGAAAAGTGGGAGTACTGCCATTTCCTCGATGGCTATTGCATCGTCACCCCGGAAGGCGAGGAGCCGAAACACCTCAAAGCAGGTGATGTGTTCGTGATCGAACCGGGGATGAAGGGGACCTGGGAAGTGGTCGAGACGGTGCGCAAGTACTTCGTCTTCGCCTGACCCGCTCCCACGCTCACACAGTTTGCAAAAAAAATCGCGAACCCGATGTCCCTTCCCCAAGGTGCGCAGTTACAAGGGGAAGGGCCACCCGGCCCGCGATCAAGTCCACTCGCTCGTCAATCCTTCTTGCGGTACCCCTCGACGATCGCCGAGAAATCCTTGCCGCCTTCGCCGCGCAGGCTCATGGCCTGGTACAGCTGCTGGGCCACGGCGCCGAGGATCACCGGCTGGTGCGCCTGGCGCGCGGCCTCGGTGGCCAGCCCCAGGTCCTTGAGCATCAGCTCGGCACCGAAGCCGCCGGTGTAGCCGCGCGAAGCCGGGGCGGTCTCGATGATGCCCGGCCATGGGTTGTAGGTATCCGAACTCCAGCAACGCCCGGTGGAGCTGTTGATGATGCCGGCCAACACCTTGGTGTCGATGCCCAGCGCATTGCCCAGGGCCATGGCCTCGGACACACCGATCATCGAGATGCCCAGCAGCAGGTTGTTGCAGATTTTGGCGATCTGGCCGGTACCGACCTCGCCGCAGTGCACGATATTGCGGCCCATCTGCTCCAGCACCGGCTTGAGCGTGGCGAACAGCTCTGCGCTGGCGCCGACCATGAAGGTCAGGGTGCCGGCCGCCGCGCCGCCGGTACCACCGGAAACCGGCGCATCGCCCATGTCGATACCCTTGGCCGCTGCAGCCTTGGAGACCTCACGGGCGGTCTGCGGGTCGATGGTGCTGCAGTCCACGGTCGGAGTGCCGGGGCGGATGCCAGCCAGCACGCCGGTTTCTTCATCCAGGTACACGCCGCGCACATGGGCGGCGGCCGGCAGCATGGTGATCACCAGCTCGCTGTTGGCGGCTGCGTCCTTGGGTGACGTGCTGACCTGGCCACCCAGCTCCGCGAGTTCGGCCAGCACGGTCTTGTTCAGGTCGAACAAGTTCAGTTGGTGCCCGGCCTTGATCAGGTTGCGGGCCATGGGCGCGCCCATGTTGCCCAGGCCGATGAAAGCGATACGCATGGCGTTCTCCTTAGCGCAGGCTGATGGTGGTGTTCACACCGTCATTGACGCTGTCGTCGTCGAACCAGCGGGCGGTGACGGTCTTGGTCTGAGTGTAGAACTGCACCACCTGCTTGCCGTACGGGCCGAGGTCGCCGAGCTTGGAGCCACGGGAACCGGTGAAGCTGAAGAACGGCACCGGCACCGGGATCGGGATGTTGATGCCGACCTGGCCGATATCGATCTCGCTCTGGAACTTGCGCGCCGCCGCGCCGCTCTGGGTGAACAGGCCGGTGCCGTTGCCGAACGGGTTGGCGTTGACCAGGGCGATGGCCTCGTCGAGGGTGTCGACCTCCAGGGTCACCAGCACCGGGCCGAAGATTTCCTGGGTGTAGACCTGCATGTCGGTCTTCACCCCGGAGAACAGGGTCGGGCCGACGAAGTTGCCCTGCTCGTAGCCCGGCACCTTCACATCGCGGCCGTCCAGTTCGAGCTTGGCGCCTTCCTTGATGCCGCTTTCGATCAGGCCCAGCACACGCTCCTTGGCACGCTTGGAAACCACCGGGCCGACATCGGTGCCCGGCTCGTTGCCGGCGTTGACCTTGAGCTTGCTCGCCGCTTCCTTGATATCCGGCAGCCATTCGCGGGCCTTGCCCACCAGCACCGCCACGGAGGTGGCCATGCAGCGCTGGCCGGCCGCGCCGAAGGCGGCGCCGACCAGGGCGTTGATGGTCTGGGTGCGGTTGGCGTCGGGCAGCACCACGGCATGGTTCTTGGCGCCCATCATCGACTGCACGCGCTTGCCGTGCTGGCTGCCCAGGTTGTAGACGTGGGTGCCGACTTCGGTCGAGCCAACGAACGAGATCGCCTTGATGTCCTGGTGGGTGCAGATCGTGTCGACCACCTGCTTGCCGCCGTGCACCACGTTGAGCACGCCGGCCGGGATGCCGGCTTCCAGCGCCAGCTCGACCAGCATCATGGTCGACAGCGGGTCCTGCTCGGACGGCTTGAGCACGAAGGTGTTGCCGCAGACGATGGCCATCGGGAACATCCACAGCGGGATCATCGCCGGGAAGTTGAACGGGGTGATGCCGGCGCACACGCCGATCGGCTGGCGCAGGGTGTAGGTGTCGACACCGCCGGCGACGTTCTCGGCGAACTCGCCCATCTGCAGGGTGCCGATGGAGGCGGCGTGCTCGACCACCTCCAGGCCACGGAAGATATCGCCCTCGGCGTCGGCGAGGGTCTTGCCCTGTTCGGCGCTGAGGGTCACGGCGATGCGCTTGCTGTGTTCGCGGATCAGCGCCTGCAGCTTGAGCATGATGCGCATGCGCGCGCCGATCGGGGTGTCGCGCCAGGTCTTGAAGGCGCGCTCGGCGGCGGCCACGGCGGCGTTGACTTCCTCGACGGTGGCGAACGGCACCCGCGCCAGCACTTGCTGGGTCGCCGGATTGACGATGTCGCGCCATTCGGTGGTCTTGGACTCGACCCATTGGCCGTCGATCAGCAGCTTGACCTGCTCGACCTTGGTCTGGTCGGGCGTCTGGGGTGCGTTCATCTGCGCTCTCCTTGGAATTATTGTCGGAACGAGGACGCCTACGCCGCAGCGAACGGGGTGGCGCTCAGGGGCTGAGTTCGAGTATAGATGTGCAAACATCCAACAAGAATGCACAAAAAAACCGGATCATCATGCAAAAAGACCTCACCTCCCTGAGCGCGCTGAACTGGGACGACCTCAAGTTCTTTCTTGAGGTGGCGCGCACCCGCAAGGCCAGCAGTGCGGCCAAGCGCCTGGCCGTGGACTACACCACGGTGTCGCGGCGCATCGGTTCACTGGAAGGGGCGCTGGGCACTTTGCTGTTCGAAAAATCACGGACCAACGGCTTCGTCCTCACCGCCGAGGGCCAGCGCCTGCTGGGCTATGCCGAGTCGATCGAGAGCACCCTGCACATGGCCTGCGAGCAGGTCTCGGGTTCGGGCGTGGCATTGTCGGGGCATGTGCGCATGGGCTGCACCGAAGGCTTTGGCAGCTTCTTCGTCACTGCGCAACTGAGCCACTTCGTCGATGCCTGGCCGGCGATCTCGGTGGATATCCTGCCGCTGCCGCACTTCATCAGCCTGTCCAAACGCGAGGCCGATATCGTCATCGCCCTGGAACGTCCGGAACATGGGCCTTATGTGTGCTGCAAGCTGTGCGACTACCGCCTGCGCCTGTATGCGACCCAGGACTATCTGGACAACCACGAGCCGATCCGCGAGATCGCCGACCTGGGCCGCCATCCGTTCATCAGCTACGTGGACGACCTAGCGTTCAGCTCGGAGCTGCTGTACCTGGCCAACCTGATCCCCAACGCCAACGCGCACCTGCGCAGCACCAGCGTGATCGCCCAGTACACGGCGGCCTTGCAGGGACGCGGGCTGGCGATCCTGCCGTGCTTCCTGGCGGCGCAGGATCCGCGACTGGTGACGCTGCTACCGGAGGAGATCGAGGTGACGCGGCAGTTCTGGATGTACTGCCGGGAGGATCTGCGCAAGCTCAAGCGGATCACCCTGCTATGGGATTACATTCGCGAGGTGACCGAGGCCAATGCGCCGTTGCTGATGGGCGAAACCCGCGAGATGAAATTCGCCCAGGGTTGAACTTGAGGGCTTGCCCCGCAATGGATGGCATGCAGCACTCAGTCCGACGCCACCACGATCGACACCCGCCGATTCTCCATGCGCCCTGCCGCGGTGCGGTTGTCCGCCACCGGCTGGCTGCTGCCCATGCCGCGGGTCTGGATGTTCTGCGGCTGCATGCCGATGCCGATCAACGCCTTGGCCACGCTCTGGGCACGGCGCTCGGAGAGCTGCTGGTTGTAGGCGGCCTTGCCCGAGGCGTCGGCATGGCCATCGATGCGCACACGCTGGATATCCACCGACAGCAGCGCCTTGCCGATACGCTCGACGATCGACTCGCTGGCGCTGTTGAGGCTGTCCAGGTCACTGCCGAACAGCACCTTGCCGGACAGGTCGAACGCCCAACCCTCGTCGGTCGGGGCGAAGCCCTCGCGCTTGAGCACGGCGACCTGCTCGGGGGTCAGCCCCTTGGGCGGCACGCTCTGGCAGCCGGCCAGAGCCAGTAGCGCCAGCAGCAGGGTGATTAACGGGAAACGCAGCACGGAAAAACGCTTGGTCACGGTTCAGCTCCTGTTCTTTGCATCAGTGGCGCAGCGTTCCGTCTGCGCCACTTGCCAATGGCCACGGCGATTGCGCTTGGCCTGGTACATCGCCGCATCGGCGGCATTGAGCAGACTGGCCGGGTCACGGCCATCGTCCGGGTAATAGGCGATACCGACGCTCAGCGAGGTGGTCAGGCTGGTGCCATCCTCAAGCTGCACCGGCAGCTTCATGCTGGCGACAATCTTCTCGGCGATGCGCTGGGCATCCTCGCGCGAGTGCAGCGGGGTCAGCAGCACGGCAAACTCGTCGCCGCCCAGGCGCGCCACCAGGTCATGCTCGCGCAGTTGCGCACGCACGCGGCTGGCCACGCTGATCAGCACTTCGTCCCCCACCGCATGGCCGAGGCTGTCGTTGATCTGCTTGAAGTGGTCGCTGTCGAGGAACAACAGCGCCAGATGGTCTTCGGTACGTGCGGCATTGCGCAGGCTGCGGCTCAGCCGCCCTTCGAAGAACGCTCGGTTGGGCAGGCCGGTGAGGCTGTCATGGCTGGCCTGGTGGGCGAGGCTTTCGTTCTCGCTCTGCAAATGGCTCTGCCAGACCTCCAGCTCATCGAGCAGGGCATTGAAGTCATTGCCCAGCTCGTTGAGCTCGGCGATTTGGGTCTGCGGCACCCGCCGGTCGAAACTGCGCTCGCGCCGCGCGGCGTGGGCAACGCTGGCCAGGTTACGCAAGGGGCGGATGATATCGCCGAACAGGCGTCGCGACAGGTACAGCGCCAGCACCGCGCTGAGCACCGTGCACACCAGGATGCCCACCAGCCCGCTGAGCAGGAAGCGCACCAGGCTGCCACCCTGCCCGGTCAGCTCGATATGGCCGACCCGCTGGCCCATGTGCTGCACCGGCATGTTGATCGGTTCCTCCAGCAGGCTGCGCGCCACCTGGGACTGCAACTGCGCCATTACCCCCTGCTCGTCGCGTTGCCAGTGGGCGAGCAGGTCGCCATCGTTGTCGTACACCTTGGCGTCGGCCACTTCTTCGGTGGACGCGATCAGCGCCAGGGCCTCGTTGGCCGCGGCACTGTCGTCGAAGACCACGGCGGCCTCGACGGTGTAGTTGATGGAGCGGGCGATCAGGTGCAGGTTGTGGTTGGCATAGACGCGCAGCGCCGCCACCCCGAGCAGGGTCACCAGCACCCCGGCCAGGCCCGCGGCCAGCAAGGCCACGCTCAGGTGTCCCCGCCCGAGCACGGCGCGCAGGGTCGGCCGGCTGAAGCGCCTGGCTGAACGTTTCATGGCTGCCCCGCCCGCCGTCGCGACAATTGCAGCACGCTAGGGTGAATGCGCACGCCACTGCGTGCCACTGAGTCGAGGTTGACGTCGAACGCCACCTGCTGATCGCCGACCCGCAGGCAGAACAGGCTACCCACCGTGCACGGATCGTCGGCCTCGCTGATGCTCAGCACCGGGTGGCCGTTGATCCGCTGGAACAATCGCTCACGTTGCTGTTTGTCGAGCTTGCCGAGGTAGATGGCGTCGCAGGCACTGGCCACGCTCGGATCGTCGGCGAGCAGGCGGCGCACCTGCAGGGGTTGCCCGGACTGCTGCAGGTTGCCCTTGATCAGGTCGTCGGCGTATTCGGTCGGGCCGACCAGGCACAGGCGCAAGGGATTGGGGTCGGCAGGCCAGCGGGCGTAGCTGAGGATGCCCAGCACGACCTGGGTCACGGCCTTGGCCCGTAGCTTCACCTGCGCCTGCGATACGGCATTGTCCGCCCAGGCGGGCGCGCCGTTCGACAACAGCATGGCCATCAGCAACGAGAGCGCACAGCCCTTCACGCGTCCCAGGGCCGAGACAGCCACTGTCATGGGGGGAAATCTCACAAAATGTTTGCGGATAATGCCGCAACGATAGCATATCGGCGGCAAACTCCAGAGTCAGACTTGCTCCAGCATCAACCCCGAGACCCGCCGGACCTTGCGCCCCACCGCCTCCTCGAACACCCCGGCGCGCGGCTCGATGAGGCTGAAGCAATGCTTGGCGCGGGTGATGCCGGTGTACACCAGTTCCTTGGTCAGCACCGGGTTCAGCGCGTCGGGCAGCACCAGCGCGGTATGGCTGAATTCCGAGCCCTGGGACTTGTGCACGGTCATGGCGAACACCGTTTCCACCTCGCTGAGACGGCTGGGCAGTACGAAACGCACCCCACCGCTGCCATCGTTGCGCGGAAAAGCCACGCGCAGCAGCGCCTCGCCCTGCTCGTCCGGCAGGCGCAGGGCGATGCCGATATCGCCGTTCATCAGGCCGAGGCCATAGTCGTTGCGGGTGACCAGTACCGGACGCCCCTCGTACCAGGGTTGCTGGCTGTCGATCAGCCCGGCGTTGTGCAGCACCCGGGCGACCCGCTCGTTGAGGCCTTCGACGCCCCAGGCGCCCTTGCGCACGGCACAGAGCAACTGGAACGCCTCGAAGCTCTGCAGCACCTCGGCCGCCCAGCGCTCCCAGCGCGGATCGTCGCCTGGCGTGCCTGGCGGCGGGCGCAGGCGACCGATGGTTCGCAGGTAGCCGCGATACCCTTGTGGCCCCTCGGGGCCTTGGTTGAGGCCATCGAGCAGCAGGCGGTCGAAGCGTTTGTCGTGCTCGCCGCCCAGGGTCAGGCAATGGACATCCGCCGGTCGGGTCGCCAGCAGCGCTCGCGCCTCCAGGGCTTGCTGGCGATTGACCAGGCGCGCCAACTGGCCGATGCCGCTGCCTTCGCCGAAACGCCGCGAGTGGCGCAGCATCACGATCTGCTGGGCCAACGGATTGCGCTGGCCGTCGCCCGGCCTCAGGCCGATGTCGGCGAGCGACTGTCCGCCCACCTGCTCCAGCCAGGCCAGGGTCTGCGGCCAGTAGCCGCCATCCTCGGCGTCGCGGCACAGGTCGCCAAGCACCGCTCCGGCCTCCACCGAAGCGAGCTGGTCCTTGTCGCCCAGCAGCACCAGCCGCGCATTGGCCGGCAGGGCATCGAGCAGGTTGGCCATCATCTCCAGGTCGATCATCGAGGCTTCGTCGACTACCAGCACATCCAGGGGCAACGGGTTGCCGGCATGATGGCGGAAGTGCCGCGAACCCGGGCGGCTGCCCAGCAGGCGGTGCACGGTGCTGACCTCGGTGGGGATCTGCGCCCGCACCGCGCCATCCATCTGCAAGCGCTCCACCTGCTGGCCGATGGACTCGGTGAGGCGCGCCGCGGCCTTGCCGGTCGGCGCCGCCAGGCGGATGCGCAGCGGCCGGCCTTGTTCGACCGCAGGCCCCTGCAACAGCGCCAGCAGGCGTACCACGGTGGTGGTCTTGCCGGTCCCGGGGCCGCCGGTGATGACACTGAAGCCGGCACGAGTGGCCAGGGCGCAGGCCAGTTTCTGCCAATCCACCTCGCCTGCGCTCGAGCCACCTTCGAACAGTTGCGACAGACGTAGTGCCAGGTCGGCCGGCTGAGGCTGAAGGCGCGCCAGGCGCTCATGCAGGGCATTGTCGATGCGCCGCTCGTAGGTCCAGTAGCGGCGCAGGTACAGGCGCTCGCCGCTGACCACCAGTGGCCTGGCACGCTGCTCGACGGTATCGCCTGCAGCAACCAGGGGACTCTCGGCGATCCGTTGCAACCAAGTGCCCAGCTCGAGGCTGGCCAGCAGCTGCGAAGGCAGCAGCAACGGCCCGGCCAGGGCATCGCCTTCCGGTGGCAGGGACAGGGCGAAGTCCGGCTCGGCGAGGGTCTGTTGCAGGTCGAGGCAGACATGGCCATGACCCAGCTGGTGGCTGGCCAAGGCGGCGGCCAGCAGCACCAGCGGATCGCTGCCCGGCGCCCGCTCCTCGAGGAAACTCACGAAAGCCCGGTCCAAAGCCCGCAGCCAGCCGCGCTCGACCCAGCGATCGAGCAATGCCAGCAAGTCCTGGCTGTGGCGCAGCGGCGCCAGGGCGCTCAGGTGCTCGGCCTGCAAGGGCGTGGGCAGCAGGTCGTCGAGGTTGCGGCTCATGGCGTGGCTCCGGCAAACAGGTCCTGTTGGGCGGGTTCTTGCTCCCCCCGGAACATCGCGTCGAGCTGTTCGATCAGCGCCCGGGGAGGCCGCGCATGATACAGCCCGTGGCCGGCCGAGGTGACCCCACGCAGGAAGATGAACACGGCACCGCCGACATGCCGGTCGTAGTCGTAGTCGGGCAGGCGCGCGCGCAGCTGGCGATGCAGGGCCAGCAGGTAGAGCACGTACTGCAGGTCGTAACGGTGCTCGAGGATTGCCTGCTCCATGGCCAGAGCGCCGTAGGCCTCGGCGTCGGGGCCGAGCCAGTTGGACTTGTAGTCGGCCACGTAGTAGCGCCCGTCGAGTTCGAAGGCTAGGTCGATGAAGCCCTTGAACATGCCGTTGAGCACGGTCGGCTGGGCGGCCGCCCGCGTCATTCCAACGTGGGTGTGGCGCGCCACCAGATGGTCGAGGCGCACCGCGTCGACCTGATGGCTGGCGAACCAGAACTCCATTTCGACCTGGTAGCGCTCGAGGCCTGCGAGGGTCAAGGTGGCCCCTTGCAACGGCATGGGCTGGACCAGCAGTTGCTGCAGCCATTGGGTCAGCGTGGGAATCCAGCCTGTCCAGTCGCGTCGGTTGCAGCGCTGGCCCACGGTGCGTTCGATCACCGGCCCTTGGGCGGCGACCTCGGCGAACCCTTCGCGCCCCGCCCATTCGAGCAGGCCGTGGAGGAAAGTGCCCGGATTCGGCCCACGGGGGAAGCGGTGGATATCGCCCGCCTCGGCCGGCACCTCACGCAGCGACTGGCTGTCCAGCACCTCGTCGTCCAGCAATTGCTGGGCCTGGGAGCTGTCGGCGACCAGGGTCTGGTCGCCCACCCGCAAGGCACTGTACGAGGCGATCCACCAGTGTTCCGCAGCGGCCCGACGAGGCTTGCGCGGCGGCAGCAGCTCGCGCTGGCTGTCCGGCGTGCGGTAGCACAGGGCCTGAACCTCAGGCAGCGGACCATGGGTGATGGCCGGATTACCGGCCGCCAGGGTGGCGAGCCATTCGCCCAGCTGGCTGGAAGCCGCCAACGACAGGCCGCCACCCAGCAGGTAGCCCAAGGCCGAACGATGCAACTGCGAACTGCGCTGGGTGCCGCGCTTGAGGTCGGCAACGCCCAGCCAGCAGGCATGCTGGGCACGGGTCAGGGCGACGTAGAGCAGACGCAGGTCCTCGGCCAGGCGTTCGTCGTCGGCGCGCTCGATCTGCTCGGCATTCGGGGTCAGGGTCAGGTGCGCCACGCCCTGGTCGTCGTGCCAGCCCAGAGGCAGGCGCTGGCCATCCACCGGCTTGCTGGTGCAGATGAACGGCAGGTACACCAAGGGGTATTCCAGGCCCTTGGACTTGTGGATGGTCACCACCTTGACCAGTTGCTCGTCGCTTTCCAGGCGCAGGATCTGCTCTTCTCCGGCTTGCCCTGCGTTGGCCAGGTGCTCGGTGAGATGACGGATCAGCGCCTGCTCGCCATCCAGCTCACCGGCGGCCTGCTGCAGCAGTTCAGCCAGGTGCAACAGGTTGGTCAGCACCCGCTCGCCGTCGCTGCGGCCCATCAGCGCCCGCGGCAGCTGGAAGTCGTGCAGCAGGCGCCGCAGCATCGGCAGCACGCCCTGGCGTTGCCAGATGTCGCGGTAGCGGCGAAAACGCATAACCCAGTTTTCCCAGACCCGCTCATCCTGGTTCAGGCGCTCCAGTTCGATAAGCGGCAGGTCGAGGGTCAGGCTGGCCAGGGCGGCCTTGAGCATGCGCTCCGAGTCCGGCTCGGCGCAGGCCTTGAGCCAGGCCAGCAGGTCATGGGCCTCCTGGGCGGCGAACACCGAATCCTTGTCCGACAGGTATACGCTGCGCACATCGCGAGCCGCCAACTCGGCGCGGACCAGCTGGGCCTCGCGACCGTCGCGCACCAGGATGGCGATATCGGAAGGCAAGCAGGGTCGCAGCTTGCCGGCGGCATCGGCGAAACCGCTGACGCCTTGCTGACCACCTTCGAGCAGCTCGACGATATGGCTGGCGCAACTGGCCGCCAGTTGCTGGCGATACGTTGTGCTGGACACCGGCTCGTCGCTCTCCAGCTGCCAGCAATGCAGGGCCGCGCTGGGCTGCCCGGCGATCAGCAGTTGCTCGCCACGACCCTTGGCGCGCACTTCGACGAAGGGCAGCGGGTTGTCGCCCTGGGCACGGAACAGGAAGGCGCCACGGCCCTCGGCGCGTTCCTCGGCCTGCAGGAACACCCGGTTGACCGCCGCGACCATGGCCTGGCTGGAGCGGTAGTTGGTGTCCAGGCTGTGCAGGCGCCCGGCGGTGGCACGGCGCGCGGCCAGGTAGGTGAAGATGTCGGCGCCACGGAAGGCATAGATCGCCTGCTTGGGGTCGCCGATCATGAACAAGCCGGTGTCCGGGTTGTTCTCGGTGATGCGGTAGATGCGCTCGAAGATCCCGTACTGGACGGGGTCGGTGTCCTGGAACTCGTCGATCAACGCGACCGGGAACTGCTCACGGATCAACGCGGCCAGGCGCTGACCGGAGTCGCTGCCCAGGGCATGTTCCAGGCGCAGCAACATGTCGTCGAAGCCCATTTCGGCGCGGCGACGTTTCTCCACCTCGAAGCGCGCCGATACCCAGGCGGCGGCATGCTCCAGCAACCGTGCGTCGGGGCTGGCCAGCCCCTGCAACTGCTCGCGCAAGGACTCCATGGCCCGCAGCGCCGGGTGTTGCGGCGGCTCGCCGGACTTCCAGGCCTCGGCCAGGCCGGCGGGCGTCAGACGGGTGAAGCCGGTGCCCAGGTCCAGTTCCATGGCCTGCTCATCACCGGCCCAGGCCCGCAGCTTGTCGAACCAGGGCTCGAAATAGCGTGCCTGCAACTTGCGCCCGTCGGCCTGCTTGGCCGCCACGGCATCGCGGCAGATCTGCTGCAGCTCGTCGGCCCAGGCGCCCCAAGGCGCCTTGAGTTGGGCCAATTGCTCGGTGCGCTGGCGCAGGGTCGCCTCGATCAACGACTGCGGGTCTTGCTCGTCCTCCTGGCCACGGACACGGCCAAACAGCGGTCTGATCCTCGGCAACAAGGCATCGGGGCTGCCCCAGTTGCCACGCACCCAGGCCAGTGACTCGCCGCACATGCCGTAGCAGAAGCGCCGCCAGTAGTCGCGCATGACCTGGCCCAGCAGTTCGCTGTGATCGGTCTCCAGGCTCTGGGTGAACAGGCTGCCACTGTCGAAGGCGTGCTCGCGCAGCATGCGCTGGCACCAGCCGTGGATGGTCGAGACAGCGGCCTCGTCCATCCACTGCACGGCGATCTCAAGGCGGCTGGCGCAGCGTGGCCATTGCTCCTGTGGGTAATCGTCGCGCAGCAGATGCAGCAGCGGGTCGGCACCGTCCAGCTCGCCGCGGAAGAAACGCGCCGCCTCGGCCAGGCGCGCGCGAATGCGCTCGCGCAGCTCCTTGGTGGCCGCGTCGGTGAAGGTCACCACGAGGATCTGCGGTGGCAGCAGCTCGCGGCTGAAACCCTGCTCGCCGCCATGGCCGAGTATCAGACGCAGGTACAAGGCCGATATGGTGAACGTCTTGCCGGTGCCGGCGCTGGCTTCGATCAGTTGGCTGCCGTGCAGGGGGAAACTCAGCGCCAGGGGGCGGGCTTGGGTCATTGGGCGTTCTCCGGGTTACCCAGGGTCTGCCAGGGCGCTGCGAACAAGGGGCGATACAAGGCTTCGCACCAGCCTTCGAAGGTTTCGTCGAGGGCCAGCGCGGCGAAGTCACGATACTGGCGGGCCAGGGCCAGGCTTTCGCTGCGCTCGCCGAAGTTGTTCTGGCCGTCACCCTCATAGGCGCGGATCGCGGCGGCCGTCGCCTTGTCCGGGTCCTCCTGGGCCAGCCAGGCGAAGGCGGTCTTGGCCGCCACCGGCAAGGGCGCGTTCATACCCGCCTGGCGTGCCACCAGCAGTTCGCCCAGGCGCTCTGCCGCCTCGCCCTGAGGCAACGGGGCCAACAACAGGGTCAGGTCACTGGCCACCAGCGCGCTGTGCAACGGGTAGCCAGAAGCACAGGCAGCAAGGTGCATCACCCAGGTCGGCACCAGCCGGTGCCACTTCAGGCTGTTGCGTCCAGCACTGAGGGTATTAGGCACGGTGGCGATGCTCAACAGGCTCTGGTCCTCGGCCTGGTACACCTGGCCAAGCCAGCCCTCCAAGCGCAGCGGCCCCTGTTCGAAATGGATCGGCATGGCGCCCTCGACCCGGGTTGGCCAGCGCTGCAGCAGTTGCCGATGGCGTTGCAGCAAGTCCGGCAGCGGCTGAATCAACTCGGCCTGCAAGGCTTCGCCGAAGCCTGCCAGCGGCAACATCCCGCAGGCCTGGAGACGTCGGGCCTGGGCCTGCAACGCCCGCTCGGCGTTGTCCGGATCGGCCAGCGCGGCGCCAAGCAGGCTTTCGCTCAGGCCATAGCGTTGCAGAGCGTCCAGCACGAAGGGTTCTTCGTCCGGGGTCGGTGCCTCCAGGGCCTCGAAGAACACTTTCAGGCGCTGGCTGAAGAAATGCCGGACCGGATGGCGCAGGAAGTCCTGAAGCTGCACCAGGTTGAGCGGCTCATCGCTGGTGTAGGGCGACAGTGCGACAGGCACTTGCGCTTCGTCCTCGGCCTGGTGCAACGCCAACCATTCATGGGCGAAGCTGAACAACGGGCTGCCCTTCTGGAAGTAGCGCTGGCTGAACGGCTGCAATGGGTGCTCCTGGGTCAGGGCATGCAACAGCTGCTGCCCAGGGTCGTCGCGTTGGCCGGTCTTGGCGCCGGCGAGCTGCCAGCCGGCGGCCAGGTGATCGCGCAACTGCCCGATCAGCACCGAGGACGGTCGCTCGCTGTTGTCGCGGATGCTGTGCCCGACCCAGCTGACATAAAGCTGGTCACGTGCAGAGAGCAAGGCCTCGAGCAACAGATAACGGTCATCCTCCCGACGCGAACGGTCCCCTGGTCGGTAGTCGCTGGCCATCAGGTCGAAGTCGAGGGGCGGCTGGGCACGTGGGTAGTCACCGTCGTTCATGCCCAGCAGGCAGACCACCCTGAACGGGATGGCGCGCATGGGCATCAGCGTGCAGAAGTTCACCGAGCCGGCCAGGAAGCGCTGGGACAACTTGCCCTGGTCCAGCCCGGACAGCCAGGCTTCGCGCACCACGGTCAGTGGCAGCAAATCGTGCAGGCCGACCGCGTCGCAGGTTTCCAGCCAGGTGTCGCTCAGGTCCTGCAGCTGTACCAGGAGCAGTTCGTCATGCTCGTTTTCGGCCAGGAAGAAGATCTGCAGCAACGCATGCAGTCGTGCCCCCCAATCCGTCGCCGAGGCCGGCTGTGAGAGCGCCTGGCAGGCAATGTCCAGAGCATCGAGCAACGCCACCAACGGGCCGATCAGCGCGGCGTCGAGGCCGCCGATCTCATCGTACGGCTCGATACCGTCACAGCCTTCGCCCACGCCGACTGCGTACCCCAACAGCATGCGCCGCAGGCCGAAGCGCCAACTGTTCTGCTCAAGACCCTCGGGCAGGCCAAGGCTGGCGCGTTGCTCGGCGCTCAACCCCCAACGGATACCGGCGCCTTCGATCCAGCGGTGCAGGGTTGGAAGGTCGCTTTCCTGAATGGCGAAGCGGGCGCGCACTGCCGGCACGTCCAGCAGGTCGAGCACTTCGCTGACGGCGAAACGGCTGTCGGGCAGCTTGAGCAGATGCTCCAGGGCGATCAGCAGTGGGTCGCGGCCACGCTGGCCCTGGTCGGTCAGGGTGAACGGGATGTAGCGCGGATCGTTGCGGTCGAGCTGGCCGAATACGGCACGGATATGCGGTGCGTAGGTGTCGATAGCCGGCAGCATGACAATGACGTCGCGAGGCCGCAGCGTGGGGTCGGCACTGAAGCGGGCCAGCAACTGATCGTGCAGGATTTCCACTTCGCGCTGCGGACTGTGGGCCAGGTGGAAACGTACGGAGCGGTCCTTGGCCGGGTCGACCGCCGGCCACTGCTCGCGGGTCTCGGCCAGGGGGCGCAACTCGAGGATATCGTCCTGCAGCTGGTTGAGCAGGGTCTTCGGTTCACCTTCACTGAACAGGTCGATGCGTCCGTCGCTGAACACGCCCTGGTAACTGCCGGGATCGTCGTAGCTGTCGAGCAGGTTGATGTAGTCGCGCCCCTGCTTGCCCCAAGCGGCCAACAACGGGTGTGCATGTTGGTGCAGCAGCTCGTCGTCCAATTGCAGGGGCATGCCCTGCTTACGTTGCTGACGCTTGTACTGGTGTCGCAGCAGGTCCTTGTCGGCGACGATATCGCCCCAGTGGTGGCGGCAGGGGTTGTGCACGCACAGCAACACCTGGCTGAAGCGGGCAAGACCTGCCAAAGCCTCGAGGATCTGGGCAGGCAGCGACGAAATGCCGAACACGATCAGCCGCGCCGGCAGCCCGGCGGGGGCCTGTTCCAGGCCGTTGATCCGCTCGATGAAACGTTGATGCACCCCGGCCCGGCTCTGGGCCATGCCCGCCTCGCCCACGTCTTCCAGCAGAATCCGCCACAGCTCGGCCTGCCAGCGATTGCCGGCGGCCAGCGGCTTGCGCTCACCCCGTGCGGTGTTGAGCACATGGGCACCACTTGCCCAGTCCTTCAGCCAGTCGGCACGGTAGACCTGGTACTGGTCGAACAGGTCGGCAAGGCGCTCGGCCAACTGATAGCGCTTGCGCAGGTCGCTGTCATCGGTAAGGAAGCGGCGCAGGGGCTCGAAGTGCGGGCGTTCGATCACTTCCGGGAGCAGGCGCATCAGGCGCCAGGTCAGGGGCGCCTTGTCCAGCAGTGACACCTCGGGGATTTCGTCGCGTCCCAGCACGCGACGGTACAGCTGCCACATGAAGCTACCCGGAAGCTGCACATCGATGGCGGCTGCGATCCCGCAACCGCCCTGATCGTCGTCCTGTGGGTCCTCGGCCAAGGCCAGTTTCAGCCATTGGGCGATACCGTTGCTCTGCACCAGGGCGATTTCGTTTTCCAGCGGCGCCAGGGGGTAACGGCGCATCACGCTCACCACCAGATTGCGCAGGTCGTCCAGGCGGTTGCCCTGAACGATCATGAAGCCTGGGTGAAGTGAGGTGGTCTGGGGCATTGGCTGGTCTCGGGGAGCGGTTGATGCAGAGGAGAAACCTTATCACGGAGGCAGCCGACACGTTCCCCCTGTCGGAACGGCATTGGCTTTTGGGCAAGCGGAAAAGACAAAACCCCTACCTGCTCGCGCAGATAGGGGTTTTGCGAAATGAATCTTGACGATGACCTACTCTCACATGGGGAAGCCC
>NZ_NIBE01000136.1:14756-15840 GCF_002205115.1 Pseudomonas sp. DrBHI1 | reverse complement strand
AGATCTCCTGGGCCGACCTGATCGTGCTCACCGGCAACGTTGCTCTCGAATCCATGGGTTTCAAGACCTTCGGCTTCTCCGGTGGTCGCGCCGATGTGTGGGAGCCCGACGAGGACGTGTACTGGGGCTCGGAGAAGGTCTGGCTGGGCGGTGACACCCGCTACGGTAAGGATCAGGTCAAGGCCCAGCCCCCCGGCCAGGGTGACTTGGTGGCCGAGCCTGCCAAGCATGATGAGGAACAGAACCGTGACCTGTCGGCCGAGCGCAACCTGGAGAACCCGCTGGCCGCCGTGCAGATGGGCCTGATCTACGTGAACCCCGAAGGGCCGGAGGGCAACCCCGACCCGGTCGCCTCGGGCAAGGATATCCGCGAGACCTTCGGCCGCATGGCCATGAATGATGAAGAGACCGTGGCGCTGATTGCCGGCGGTCATGCCTTCGGCAAGACCCATGGCGCGGGCCCCGCCGACAATGTCGGCGCCGAGCCGGAAGCTGCGGGCCTGGAGCAGCAAGGTTTCGGCTGGCATAACAAATTCGGTACCGGCAAGGGCGCCGACACCATCACCAGTGGCCTGGAAGTGATCTGGACCTCGACCCCGACGAAGTGGAGCAACGAGTACCTCAACAACCTGTTCAACTTCGAGTGGGAGCTGACCAAGAGCCCGGCGGGCGCCCATCAGTGGCGACCGAAGGATGGCAAGGGCGCGGGGACCGTGCCGGATGCCCACGACCCCGGCAAGAAGCACGCCCCGTCGATGCTCACCTCCGACCTGGCGCTGCGTTTCGACCCCATCTACGAACCCATCGCCCGACGCTTCAAGGACAACCCAGACCAGCTCGCCGACGCTTTCGCCCGCGCCTGGTACAAGCTGATCCACCGCGACATGGGCCCGCTGGCCCGTTACCTCGGGCCGGAAATGCCCAACGAGGAGCTGTTGTGGCAGGACCCGCTGCCCAAATCAGGCCCTCAGCCGAGCGACGCCGATATCGCCGCGCTCAAGGCCAAGGTGCTGGCGTCGGGGCTGAGTGTGTCGGAGTTGGTTTCCGCCGCCTGGGCCTCGGCTTCGACCTTCCGTGGCTCCGA
>NZ_NIBE01000136.1:0-14733 GCF_002205115.1 Pseudomonas sp. DrBHI1 | reverse complement strand
GCGCTTGGCACCGCAGAACGGCTGGACGGCGAACCAGGGCCTGGACAAGGTGCTGACGGCACTGGAGAAAATCCGCGGCGAGGGCGGCAACAAGATCTCGCTGGCCGACCTGATCGTGCTGGCTGGCAGCGCGGCCGTGGAGAAAGCGGCCAAGGACGCCGGGCACAACATCAGCGTGCCGTTCCATCCGGGGCGTGTGGATGCCTCGCAGGAGCAGACCGACGTCGAGTCGTTCGCCGTGCTCGAGCCGCTTGCCGACGGTTTCCGTAACTTCAGCAAGGCCCGCTACAGCGTCAAGGCCGAGAAGCTGCTGCTGGACAAGGCCCAGTTGCTGACCCTCACCGCACCGGAGCTGACCGTGCTGATCGGCGGCCTGCGGGTGCTCGGTGCCAATCATGGCGGCAGCAAGGACGGCGTGTTCACCGACAGGGTCGGCGTGCTCAGCAACGACTTCTTCCGCAACCTGCTGGACATGGGCGTGGAGTGGAAGCCGACCTCGGCGGACAACGAGGCGTTCGAGGGTCGTGACCGCAAGACCGGCCAAGTGAAATGGACCGCCAGCCGGGTCGACCTGGTGTTCGGCTCCCATGCGCAGCTGCGTGCCTTGAGCGAGGTGTATGGCAGCAGCGATGCCAAGGACAAGTTCGTCAAGGACTTCGTGGCGGCGTGGGTGAAGGTGATGGAGCTGGACCGCTTCGACCTGCCGTGAGGAAAGGCGTGGGGGCGGGGCAACCCCGCTCCCACGAGAAGCCCCAGGGCAACCCGCTACAGGTCTTGAGATACCCCAGGCTGATCGTTGCCCGGCGTGTCCTCATGCAACGAAGCCTGCGAGGTCTCCGGCAACGCCAACCCGCCCACCAGGGCCAGCAAGGCAATCACCACCAGGTAGAAGGCCGGCGCCAGGCGGCTGCCGCTCTGTTCGATCAGCCAGGTCGCCACCAGCGGCGCGGTACCGCCGAACAGGGTGTAGGCGACGTTGTAGGTGATCGCCGAGGCGGTGTAGCGGCTGCGGGTGGGGAAGCATTCCGACAGCAGCGCGGCGGTGACCACGCCGCTCATCAGCGCGCCGATGGCCAGCAGGATCACTCCCAGCAATGCCCCCGACAGCGAACCGGAACTGGCCAGCCAGTAGGCGGGGAACACCGCGAGCATCACCCATAGGCACGTAAAGCCGATGGTCCTGCGCCGTCCGACACGGTCGCTGAAGGCACCCGCCAGCGGGCAGCCAGCGGCGGCGAACAGCAGCGCAACGGTCGAGACCAGCAGCGCCTGGGCGCGGCTGAGGTGGCCGACCGTCTGCAGGTAGGTGGCGAAGTAGGTGGTGAACATGTAGAACGACAGTGCCGTCAGCGAGATGAACGCGCCCAGGTTGCGAATGGTGCGGCCATGGTGGCGCAGGGTGTCGCCCAGCGGCGAATGCGCATGGGCCTTGCCTTCGGCCAGTGCCTGGCGAAACGCCGGGGTTTCCTCCATGCGCCAGCGCAGGTACAGGCCCACCAGGCCCAGGGGCGCGGCAACCAGGAACGGTACGCGCCAGCCCCAGGCGTTCATCGCCTCGGGCGTGAGGCTGGCCTCCAGTCCGTAGGCGATGACTGCCGCGCAGGCAAAGGCGGAGAAGGTCGAGACCGGCACGAAGCTGCCATAGAACGCCCGCTTGCCCCGTGGCGCGTGCTCCATCAGGTAGGCGCAGGCACCGGCGTATTCACCGCCCGCGGAAAACCCCTGCAGGCAGCGGGCGAGGGTGAGCAGTACCGGAGCCAGCACGCCGATGCTGGCGTAGGTCGGCAGCAGGCCGATCAGGGTGGTGGAACCGGCCATCAGCAGGATGGTCAGCGACAGGATGCGCTTGCGTCCGAGCCGGTCGCCCAGCGCGCCGAACACGATGCCACCCAGCGGGCGCAGGGCGAAGGCCACGGCGAACACGGCGAAGGTCTTGAGCAGGGCGACGCTGGCGTCCTCACTGGCGAAGAACTGACTGGCGATCAGGGTGGCGAGAAAACCGTAGACGGCGAAGTCGAACCATTCGACGAAGTTGCCGATGGCCGAGGCTGCGATCACCCGCCGCAAGGTGGCGGGCGGGACCTCATGGGGGATGGACATGAATGCTCTCCGTTGCTCTGGCAGCCTGGGCGGATGCGGCGCGCTCAGGTCGCGCCGTCGTTGTTCTCGGGCCAGTAGACAAGCGCCAGGGCGAGCAGGCTTTGTCGAGGGCGACCTCCGGATATCCGTTAGCACCGCCCCCTGAGCTTGGAAGGACAAACATGATGTGTGGAAGCGGGCCTGCGCGCGTGGCGCTTGCAGTAAGCTTCCCCTTCCAATCCCCGCAAGGAAGCTCACCATGGGTGCGCGTGGCAATGACCGGCAAATCGACAACATCGAGTTCAATGTGGGCGATATCGCCCGCAGCAAGGCTTTCTACGGCCAGGTGTTTGGCTGGACCTTCACCGACTACGGGCCGACCTATACCGAATTCAGTGACGGTCGCCTCACGGGTGGTTTCACCACGGGCGAACCGGTTCGTCCGGGTGGGCCGCTGATCATCCTGTATGCCGCTGACCTGGCGCAGGTGCAGCAGCGCATCGAGGCTGCCGGCGCCCGAATCAGCCGCCCGGTGTTCGCGTTTCCTGGCGGGCGGCGTTTCCATTTCATCGACCCGGACGGCTATGAACTGGCGGTGTGGACGGCCGACGCCGCGTAGGGGTCAGGCCGGGCTGTCGATGCAGACGCGGTTGCGTCCCTTCTGCTTGGCCTGGTATAGCGCCTTGTCGGCCCTGGCCAGGGCGTCGGCAGGCGTGCCAGCGTCGCGGGGCTGCCAGCTGGCCACACCCAGGGAGATGGTGACGGTACCGGTCGGTACGATCGGGGTGTGCTCGACCGTCAGGCGCAGGTGGCCGGCGACAGCTGTCGCCACCTCCAGGCCGGCACCCGGCAGCAGCATGAGGAACTCCTCGCCGCCGGTACGGCACAGCACGTCGCCTTCGCGGCAGGTCCCGCGCATCAGCCTGGCCAGCTGCTGCAGCACACGGTCGCCGGCATCGTGGCCGTGGCTGTCGTTGATCCGCTTGAAGTGATCAATGTCCAGCACCACCACGGCAAACCCGCACTGCTCGGCCTGTTGCACCCGCAGTGCCTGTTGCAGCCCGCGCCGATTGACCAGCCCTGTCAGCGGGTCGGTCTGGGCATCTCGGTTGAGCCGGCCGATGCGCTCCTGCAGCAGGTTCACGCCGAACAACAGGGCACGCTTGAGCTCCGCGGCCTCTGCATACCAGGCACGGACCTGGTGGATGCGTTCGGTGGTCTGCTGTTGGCCCATGCCCCGGGCGACACTGGCCAACTGCCGCAGCGGGTGGGCGATGACTTGCGTGAGCCAGTACAGCAGCAGGCAGCCGAGCAGCGCCAGCGGCGCGGAAATCACCACTACATTGAGGATCAGCTGGCGAAGCGGTTCCACGGTTTGGCGCAGTGGCTGCTGGGCGACGATGGTCCAGCCGGCACTGGGTACCGTGGCGAACCCGGCGAGCATCTCCACGCCCTGGCTGTTGACCAGGCGCCGGGTGCCATGGTCGAGGTTCGGCAGGTCGTCGAGCAGCGCGTTGTCGCCTACCAGGGTGCCGACCCGTTTGCTGTCGGGGTGAAACAGCAGCCGGCGGTTGCGGTCGACCACGTACAGGTACGAGCCGTTCTGGTAGAAGTGCGTGCCCAGCAGGCTGTTGAGCAGGTTGCGTTCGCGCAGGTACAGGCTGCCGCCGATATAGCCGTGGTAGTGGCCGCTGGCGTCGAAGATCGGTTGTGAGAGCACCACCAGCAGGTTGTCGGCCGCCGACAGGAAAGGTGTGGAGACCAGCGTGCGGCGCTCGCGCAAGGCTTGCCGGGCGCCGGGTGAGGTTGCCTGGCTGCCGGCCAGGTGCTGCAGCGGTGCGGGCGATAGCGAGCGTACGGTCCCCTGGGCGTCGACCCGCAAGGTGGAGTTGAACAGGTTGCTCTGTTGCTGCAGGCGGTCGATCTCAGCTTGCACCAGGCTGTCGTCGTCCGGGTGCAGGCCACTTTGCCGGGCGCCGTAGGCCAGTTGCTGCAGGGCATTGACCAGGGTGGTCTCGGTCACGGCGGCCAGCTTGGCGGCATAGGCCCGGTTGGCCTCCAGGGCGCTGTCGATCAGCAGCTGCCGTTGTACCCGGTAACTGGCGAAATAGCTGGCCAGCAGCATGACCAGGGCCGTGGTGGCGCAAAGGGCGAGTATGAGGGTGCGCAGGTCGGGGCGCGGTCCGTGCGGGGTGAAATATCGCAATCCTTGGCCTCGTCGGATACAGCGGAAAACGCACCTTACGCGCTTGGACCAAAGTGGACCATGCTTGAGCGCAATTGCAGGGTTGGAGGACAAAGGTGGCTCCGGTTTCCCACGGGGCTCACGGAATTATCCTCCCATGTTACCTACGTTCAGGGGGCAGTCTGCTCCAGCGCCTGCAGGTCGTCCTCGACTTGTTGCATGCGCTCCTGCACCAAGGCCTGGACCTTGGCGTCGCTGGCGCTTTCGCGCATCAGCGTGGTGAGCTTCTCGCTCAGGCGCTTGCCTTCCTCGCTCTGGCCCAGTTCCCTGGCCTTTGCCGGATCGCGGGTGGCCTGAACGATAAGGTCGAACTCGGCATCGCTGAAGTGCTCCTCGCTGTAGAGCCTGAACAGGTCACGGCGCTGGTCGTCGACGGTGAGGTGCTTGCGCAGCACGTCCTTGATCTTGTCCTGGGGCACCTGCGCATGGGTCATGGCCAGCAGCCCGGCCATGCGCTCGATGTTGTGGTCGTAGGCTTCCTGCAGGGGCAGGTTGGCGAGGATCTTTTCCTCGCGGCTGGGCTTCTGGTCGCAGGCGGCGAGGGCGGCGAGCAGCAACACGGGGAGCAGTAGACGGGGCAGGCGGGGCATGGTGGGGCCTTGGGCACGGTAAGGCCTGGGAGTGTACTGCAATCCCGTGATCGAGGATCAGCGTTGCAGCGGATTGCGCAGGCGTACCCAGAGGATCGCCGGCAGGGCCATCAGCAGCCATTTCAGGTAGCGGTTGACTTCGTAGTGTTCACAGGCCACGCCGATGAGGGTGCAGACCACCACCACGGCCACGAACTGGATCATTCTTTCCATCAGCAGGTTTCCATCATTGCAGGGGCCGGACGGGCCGCGGGGCGCACTGTAGCAGGAGACGCAGGTAGCGCAGGTCGGCATGCCACACGGCGTAACACTTTTGCGCCACCGTTGGGCGCCAGGTTGGCTATTGTGCGGCAATCCCGACAGCCAAGGAAGGTAACCCCATGACCCTCTACAAAGGTGGCTGCCTGTGCGGCCGTATCCGTTTCACCGCCAGCGGCGAGCCGCGCTTTCCGCATACCTGCTCGTGCGGGCAGTGCCAGCGACATTCCGGCAGCCTGACCCTGTGCTGGGTGGAGTTCGACAATGCGGCGGTCGTCTGGACCGGGGAGGGTGGCCTGCCTGCGCTGTATCGCTCGTCCGAGGGCTCCAGCCGTGCGTTCTGTGCCACCTGCGGCAGCTCCCTCGGGGCCATCGACGATGCGCCGACGGTGGCCTTGCTGCTGGGCTGCTTCGATGCCAAGGGCGTCCAGGCCCTGCGCCCGACCTCGCATTCGTTTCGGGCTTGTCGGCCGCGCTGGTGGAAGGTTGGATAAGGGGTATCATGCGTCCCACTTCCCCATGCCGCTCAAGGACGACCGCATGCTGCAACGCAACAGGATGGTGCCCGAACTGATCGTCAGCGACCTCGATCGCAGCCTGGATTTCTGGGTTTCGTTGTTGGGGTTCGAGATCGCCTACCAGCGTCCGGAGCAGCGCTTTGCCTACCTCGACCTGCAGGGCGCGCAGGTCATGCTCGAGCAGTTCGACGCCGACGACCACTGGCTCACCGGCCCCCTGGAAAAACCCTTGGGGCGGGGGATCAATCTGCAGATCGACGTCGTGGCGGTCGCGCCGCTGGTCGAACGGCTCGAGCGCCATCGCTGGCCGTTGTTCCAGGCGTGCGAGGACGTCTGGTATCGCGCCGATGCCATTGAAGTGGGGCTGCGCCAGTTTCTGGTCCAGGACCCGGATGGTTACCTGCTGAGGTTGGCGCAACGGCTGGGCGAGCGTCCTGCACGGTCGGGCCTGGGGTAGAATCCACGGCTCGTCCCTCTTGCCGAAACTGCCCATGCCCGATTGGACCCTGCACCAGGCCACAGACGCCGATGCCGCTGACACCGTGCACTTTGTCGATACGGCACGACGAGGGTTGTTTGCGCTGCTGGCCGACTCGCCCTTGCCCAAGGACCTGGCGCGATTCAGCGAGACCTATGTCGATGGCCAGGGTTGCTTTCTCATTGCCCGTGCCCAGGGCCGGGTGATCGGAAGCGTCGGCTACCTGCCATACGATCATCGCTTCCCTCAACTCGACTACCATGCCTGCCGCACGGTGGAAATCGTCCGCCTGTTCGTTACCCCCGACCACCGCCGTCACGGGCTAGCCAGCGCGCTGTTCTCGGCATTGCGCGAGGAGGCCCGGCAGGCCGGTGTCGAATGCCTGTACCTGCACACCCATCCCTTCCTGCCCGGGGCGATCCGCTTCTGGCAGCGCCATGGCTTCGGCACGGTGGATATCGAGGCCGACCCGGTCTGGCAGACTACACACATGGCGCTCAGGCTTGTCTGAAACCTGTAAGAAATCGCCTAGGCGTCCGGCAAATCATTCCAACTTTCGCGCACAGCGCTCAACACCGTGTTCATTTCCATTCCCGCTGTATTCGCCTACCGTCTCCTTCCACCCCCATCACAAGGAGATCACGCATGCCTGAGCTTGCGTTGTACAAGGTGAAATTGCTGGACGAATTCGAGGCCCGCGAGGACGACTGGAGCTTCAGCCACTTCGAGCGCCGCCTGACCCAGGTCAAGCCTGCCGCCAACTACCAGGATGCCAAAGGCATTATCAAGGCCGCCCACCTGGCGAACAACTGGCCGAAAACGGTCCGGCGCTACCTGCTGAGCAACTACCGATTCCACGGCAATGTCAGCAGTGAGCTGACTGAAACCTTCGTGCAGGTGCTGGCGGGCATGACGCCGTTGGAGCTGCAGGCGTGGAGGTTGCCGCCTGCAGGATACATGGGCTGAGATGCAGGCTGTAACCTCTGCTCAGCGCTATGACAAACGATGCTGGGGTCGCGAAGCGGCTCCAGCCCTTTCAGGCGCGAAACCGCAGTATCCGCGCCCCATCATACGGATCGATCAGGTAGTGGGCCTGAACCCCGAATGTCGCCAATATCCGCTCCGGTGTCAGCACCACCTCCGGTATCCCCAAGGCAACCAACCGTCCTTGGTCAAGCACCGCCAACCGGTCACAAGTCAACGCCTGGTTGAGATCATGCAAGGCCACCAGGGTCGTCACCGACAGCGCTTGAACCTGCCGCAGCAGGCTCAGTTGATGCTGGATATCAAGATGATTGGTCGGCTCGTCCAGTAGCAGTACCTGCGGCCGCTGGGCCAGGGCCCGGGCGATGTGCACGCGCTGGCGTTCGCCGCCGGACAGCTCGCCCCACAGGCGCCGACGCAGGTGGCCGGCGTCGGCGTCGGCCAGGGCCTGCTCGACGATGGCACGGTCGTCCGCGCCGAACGGCGCAAGGGCTGACAGCCACGGTGTGCGGCCGAGTGCCACGGCGTCGTAGACGCTGATGGCGTCCAGGGTATCGGCCTGCTGTTCGACCAGCGCCAGGCTTTGCGCAACCCGGCGACGCGGCATGCGCTCCAGCGCCTCGCCCAGCAAACGCACGCTGCCGCTGCTGGGCGTGCGCAGGCCGGCGAGCAGCTTGAGCAGGGTTGACTTGCCCGATCCGTTGGGGCCGACCACACCGAGGGTCTCGCCGGGCATCACGCTCAGGTCGATGTCTTGCAGCACTTCGCGGCCGCCCAGGCGCAGGCCCAGCCCCTCGCAGACAAGCGGGGCGTTGGCGAGGGCGGTCATCACGGTCATGGACGCCCCCGGCGGCTGACCAGGATCAGCGCGAACACTGGCGCGCCGATCAAGGCGGTGACCACGCCCACCGGGATTACCTGGCCGGCGATCAGGGTCCGCGAGAGGATGTCGGCAACAATCAGGAACAACGCACCGCCCAGCGCGCTGGCCGGCAGCAGGCGGCTGTGCCCGGGGCCGAGCAGCAGGCGCAGGGCGTGGGGGATGACCAGGCCGACGAAGCCGATGGCACCGACGATCGAGACCATCACCGCAGTCACCAGTGCCGTGCAACTGATCAGCAACAATTGCGTGCGCCGCACCGGCACGCCCAGCGAGGCCGCCGAATCGGCACCGAAGGTGAAGGCGTCCAGCGCCCGGCGGTGCCACAGGCACACCGCCAGCCCGAGCACGGCCACTGGCAGCGCTAGCCAGACCGACGGCCAGCGCACGCCGCTGAGGTTGCCCAGCAGCCAGAACAGGATGCCCCGGGCCTGTTCGGCGGTGGCCGACTTGGTGATCAGAAAGGCCGTCAGCGCGTTGAACAGTTGCGAGCCGGCGATGCCGGCGAGGATCACCTGCGCATTGTCGTGTCGGCTGCCGCTGGCCCGCGACAGCACCAGTACCAGGGCGAACGCGGCCAGCGCACCGATGAAGGCACCGGCCGACAGCGACAGCACTGCGCCGCCCAGGCCGAACAGCCCCACCGCCACGGCACCGGTCGAGGCGCCTGCCGACAGGCCCAGCAGGTACGGCTCGGCCAGCGGGTTGCGCAGCAGCGCCTGGAGGATCACCCCGCAGGTCGCCAGCCCCGCGCCACAGGCGGCGGCCACCAGGGTGCGCGGCAGGCGGTAGTTCCAGACGATGCCGGCGTCGATGGGGTCGAGCGCATGGCCGGCCTGCCACAGCTGGTTGGCCAGTACCTGCCAGATCACCTCGGCGCTGATCCGCGTCTCGCCGATGGCGATCCCGGCGAGCATGGCCAGGCACAGAGCGAACAGCGCGAAGGCACTGATGGGCAGCAAACGGTTCATGGTTGTGGCGCTTTACCACTGGCAAAGGCGCTGGACAGCACCTCCAGGCCACGGAACAGGCGGATGCCGGCCTGCATGGCGTCGGCGTCGAGGACGATGATCCGGCCTTGCTTGACCGCGTCCATGTTGCGGGTCACCGGGTCGCTGCGCAGGAACTCGAGCTTTTTCCGGTAGTCGTCGGCGGGGTAGCGGCGGCGGTCCATGCGCGCCACGATCAGCCAGGTGGGGTTGGCCCTGGCCAGGGTCTCCCAGCCCACCGCCGGCCATTCTTCGCTGGACTCCACCACATTGCGTACGCCGAGGGTCTGCAGCATGAAGTCGGCCACGCCCTGGCGACCAGCGACGTAAGGGTCGACCTTGAGGTCGGCGCTGGAGAACCAGAACAGCGCGCTGGTGTGACTCAGGTCCTGGCCGGCCAGGCGTTGCCGGGCCTGGTCCAGCTGGCCCTTGAGCTCGGCATTGAGGTGTTCGCCGCGATCCTGCACGTCGAAGATCTCGGCCAGCTGACTGACGCTCCTGTAGATGGTGTCGATCCTGAACGGCTGCAGGCGGGTACCGTCGGCGCCCACCAGGTTGTCCTTGCCTTCGCAGTCCGAGGGCAGCAGGTAGGTGGGGATGCCCAGCTCCGCGAACTGTTCGCGGGTGCCGACCGCGCCCTGGGCGCCGACCATCCATTCGAACTGCGCGGTCACCAGCTGCGGGTGCTTGCCGACCACCGCCTCGAAGCCCGGCTCGTTGTCAGCCAGGCGCTCGACCTTGTCGTTCTGCGCCTTGAACTCGGGCAGCACGTTGTTGAACCACAGCGAGGTGCCCGCCAGCCGCTCGCCCACGCCCAGGGCATAGAGCAACTCGGTGCCGGCCTGGCCGATGGTCACCACGCGCTGCGGGGCCTGGGCGAAGGTCTGCGGCAAACCGCAGTTGTCGACGGTCAACGGGTAGCGGGTGGCGTCGGCGTGGGCCAGGCCCGCCAGTGACAGGCCGGCGAGCAGGGTGGCGAGGCGGTACGGCATGGTGGGGCGATCTCCTGTCGGGTGGTGCACGGAATGGCCCACGGACAGACATCGCCAGGCGTCGCGCGGCAAGCACGCGGCCAGGGGCGGATGACCATCCCGGACACCCCGCCGGTTGGTGAATGCGTGCCGGCAGGTCTCCTGACTGGTGCGTCCTGGCCGGCGCCGGCCTTCCCGGGTCGGCAGACCCAGTGGCATCGATGGCGCAGGCTCGGCACCTACAGTTGCGGGGGCAGTTCCCTTTGGCCCGCCCTCGGCGCGCCCGGGATTCCCTTTTGATTCCGTGTGGAAACCGGCGGGCGGCATGGTAGACCATCGGGCCACCGGGTGAAAACGCTTTTACAGGTACTTGAGCCAGGCGATGTCGCGCCGCCGCGCCTTGAGCCGGGCGAAGCCGCGCACCGGCAGGTACAGGGCGATCGCCAGCAGCACCGCGACCAGCCACACCGCGCCGATGCCGTCGAAGCCGAAATGGCTGCCCTGGTTCAGGCCGAACAGCCCCACGCAGGCCACATACAGCAGCTTGAGCACATATAGGTGCAGCAGGTAGAAGAACATCGGCGCGGCGCCGAACACTGCCAGCGGGCCGATCCAGCGGGCGTCGCCGGCCCGCTCGAAAGCGCGCAGCAGCAACAGGCCGACGCCCAGGGTCAAGGCCAGGAACAGCAGCGACGGCGGGTATTTGGTGATGTTGAAGAAGCTCATCAACGTCTGCCCGACGTTGGCGTAGAAGGCCCACGGCGCCTCGCCGTAGCCATTGAGCAGGCGCAACACGACAAAGCCGAGCAGCAGCATCATGCCGCCCAGCAGCAAGCGCTGCTGGCGCTCGCCGGCATCGCTGCCGCGGCCGAACCAGGGGCCGAGTCCGTAGCCCAGGGCGATCACGCCGATCCATGGCAGCACCGGGTAGGAGGTACGCAGGCGCAAGCCGTCGGGCAGCTCCAGCCAGCTGCGCTCGTGCAGGATCGCCCAGGGTACATGCAGCGCCGAGTGCGGCGCGAAGTGCAGGCCATCGAGCAGGTTGTGGCCGGCGACGATCAGCGCGCCGAGGGCCAGCAGCAGCGGGCGTGGCAGCCACACCAGCAGCGACAGGGCGATCATGCTCAGGCCGATGGCCCAGATCACCTGCAGGTAGATCACGCTCGGCGGCAACTGGAAGGTCCAGGCGAAGTTGACCAGGCTGAGCTCCAGCAGCACCAGGAACAGGCCGCGCTTGAACAGGAACGTCGCTGCATCGCCCCGGCCTTGGTGCTTTTCGCCGTAAAGCCAGGCCGACAGCCCGGTGAGCAGCACGAACACCGGCGCGCACAGGTGCGCCAGGGTGCGGCTGATGAATAGGCTGGGGTCGGTCGCGTCGATGGTCATCGGGTCGCTGACCTGACGGTGCAGGAAGAAGGTTTCGCGCACGTGGTCCAGCAGCATGAACAGGATCACCAGGCCGCGTAGCGCGTCGATGCTGTGCAGGCGTTGGCTGGGGAGGGCGGTCGGGAGGCTGGTCATCGAGGAGGGTCGCTGGCAGAGGCATCATTCAAATGAAATGTTATTTTATTTCATTTGTTTGTGCCTGGATACAGCCATGCGCTGGCACTCCACTTGAATCAGCCCTGAATCAGTGGTCCCAGCCGCTCGGCCAGGGCCTGGACCGTCGCGCTCACCTTGGGCAGATGCCCACGGTTGCGACGCCAGGCCAGGTTGATCGGCAACCCCTCCATCGCGTACTCCGGCAGCACTTGCTGCAACGTCCCGGCGTCGAGCTGGCGCTGCACCAGCCAGGTCGGCAGTTGGGCAATGCCGTGCCCGGCGCTGATGGCCAGGGCCTGCCCCTCGGCATCGCCGATGGCCAGGCGGCCCGGCATCGGCCGCAGCTGCGCCAGGCCCGGACGGGCACCGGCGAAGTGCAGGGCCGGCGTGCTGCCGTCGGCGCAGGCGTAAAGCACGCAGCCTTGGGCCTGCAACTGCTGTAGGTCGCGGGGCGTGCCGTGCCGGGCGAGGTAGGCGGGGGCGGCGCAGAACACCAGGCGCTGGCTGCCCAGGTAGCGGTGCTCGATGCCCGGCTGCCAAGTCTGTGGTCCACCGATGCGCACGACGATGTCGATGCCGTCCTCGGCCAGGTCGACGAAGCGGTCGGAGAGGGTGATGTGCGGTTGCAATCGCGGATGCAGCGCGGCGAAGTCGAGCACGGCGGGCAGCCCATGCAGGCGGCCGAAGGTGGCCGGCAGGTCGATGCGCAGCTTGCCGCAGGGGGTCTTGTGCTCGTCGTTGAGGGCCAGTTCGGCCTCTTCGATCTCCGCCAGCACGCGGGTGCAGGTGCGGTAGTAGTCGGCGCCGCTGTCGGTCAGGGCCAGGCGTCGGGTAGTGCGCTCGAACAGGCGTACCTGCAGGCGTTTCTCCAGGCGGGCCACGCCCTTGCTTACGGCGGAGCTGGTGAGGTTCATGCGCTCGGCGGCGGCGATGAAGCTGCCGGCGTTGGCCACGCTGACGAAGAAGTCGATGTCTTTCAGGCGTTCCGAGGCGGACATGGCATGGACTCGCGATTGCTGAATATTGTTCACTTGATAAGGGAATATCTACCAGTAATCGGAACAACATTCCAGATTAAGCTGGCCTGCCATTCATCGAGGATCGCAGTAGATGTCCACCTCCAGCTTGACCCATGCCACCCTGGCGCGGCCGGCGCCGCGTGCTGGGCTGTCGATCGGCCTGTTCGCCGTCGGCGGCTTTGCGGTGCTGACCACCGAGTTCCTGATTCTTGGCCTGCTGCCCGCGCTGGCACGTGACCTTGGACTGTCGGTGGCAGGCGCGGGCCAGTTGGTCACCCTGTTCGCGGTGACCGTGATGCTGTTCGGGCCGCCGCTCACCGCCTGGCTGTCGGCCCTGCCACGCAAGGGGCTGTTCATCGCCATCCTGCTGCTGTTCGCCGCCTCCAATGCGCTGTCGGCGCTGGCGCCGAACGTCTGGGTACTGGCCCTGGCGCGGTTCCTCGCCGCGTTGGCACTGCCGGTGTACTGGGGCACCGCCAGCGAAAGCGCCGGGCAACTGGCCGGCCAGGGGCGCGAGGGCTGGGCAGTGGCGCGGGTCTACCTGGGGATCACCGCGGCGTTCGTCTTTGGCATCCCGCTGGGCACCCTGGCCGCCGGGCTGGTTGGCTGGCGCGGCAGCTTCTGGTTGCTCGCCGGGCTGTGCCTGCTGGTGGCACTGCTGATGTGGGCCTGGCTGCCACCCCTGCCGGCGGTCCCGGCCCGCGCCGCGGGAGAGCGGCAGTCGGTGATTCTCAAGGACCGTCGTTTCCTCGCCCATGTGCTGCTCTCGGCGCTGGTGTTCACCGCCATGTTCACTGCCTACACCTACCTGGCCGAGATCCTCGAGCAGCTCGCCGCCGTGCCGGCCAACGCGGTCGGTTGGTGGCTGATGGGCTTCGGCCTGGTGGGCATGCTCGGCAACGCCCTGGCCGGACGGATCGTCGATCGCAGCCCGCTGCGGGCCACGCTGCTGCTGTTGGCGATGCTGGCCTTGGGCATGGGCCTGGTCACCCCGGTGATCGGCAACCCGCTGCTGCTGGTGGGCGCCCTGGCCCTGTGGGGCATCGCCTACACGGCGCTGTTCCCGGTGTGCCAGGTGCGGGTGATGCGGGCCGGCGCCAAGGCCCAGGCCCTGGCCGGGACCCTCAACGTGTCGGCGGCCAACGCGGGCATCGCCGCCGGTGCCGCGCTGGGGGGCGCGGCGATCCAGGGGCTTGGTCTGGCTGCACTGGGTTATGTGGCTTGTGGGTTTGCTGTGCTGGCTTTGGTGGCCACGTTGGTACTGCAGAGAAGCGAATGAGGCCTAATCAACCATCCAGCCGATCTCGCCCTCCAACAGGGTTCCGCCATGGCTGGTGGTATCACCTTGGCGTGCAACGGCCCGGCCTTCGATAGCATGGTTCGCCGACCCTGTTTCGATGACGGCACCACAACTGATCCTGTCGCCTACGCAGGCGACAGCGCTGCCATTGATCAATGTGGCCGTATGGCCTGAAACAACCTCGCCTGCGCCATGCAGGGGGCAGTCATGCTTGTGCCCGACTAGAACGATGGGTTTCATCACGTATGCTCCTTGTTTTCGTTGGGTGTAGGGATTCAAGCAGCGTCTTATTTGGTTTTGCACAGGATGATTAGCGCTTCGCGGGTATCGGATTGGATGAAGGTGTAGCCGTGCACTGCCGGGTTGTCGCAGTCATGGGGGCGTCTCGCCACCATGCAGAGGCGTGGTGCGTTGGGCTCCATCTCGGTCAAGAACAACCCGCTTTTACGGCTGATCAATACTGTCGACCTCATGGGGCGCGTCCTTCTCGATATTGGGAGTTTGACTTTGGCTCTTGGGCCGACGTTTAGAGACACGGGGTTTCCTCTCCGGTCGTTTGCCTGGGCGTATAGTCCAGAGGTAGGCGTTCTCCCGCAGTCTCTCCTGAATATGAGGTGGGTAATCGTCAACGGTGGTCACTGCCGGGACGGGTTTTCCCGGCAGGCCGGCTTCACGGATGATTTTGGGCCAGCGAGGTTTCCAGCACAGCAGGAGACTCACCCAGTGACCTGTTCCTATGATCAGGAAGGCAGGAGAGAGCAGCACCAGACCGCACTTGATGACGCGTGGGGAACTGCGGAAGTAGTGGGTCAGGCCTTCGAACTGAGGCGTGAAGGCTTGCCAGGGCCAAGGGAAGTGCGAGGTGATGTGGGGGCGCGGT
>NZ_NIBE01000135.1:44978-51324 GCF_002205115.1 Pseudomonas sp. DrBHI1 | reverse complement strand
CCCACCCGCCATACCTAGCCGAACACCTGCCAGAAACGCTGAAACCCCTACCCCAGAGCCCTTCAACCGCCCCCTGAAAAACCTGGCACAACAGTTGCCGATCCCTCCCCAGACGCCCCAACCCATGGGCCCGTTTGCAGGAGGAAGCAACTCATGCACCGACCGATTCCCCACCCGCTGGCCGTGGCGATCTTCGCCGGCCTGCTCCAGCTACCGGCCCAGGCTGCGCTGTACGCGGTCGACAGCGGCCCCTACACCCTGCCCACCGGCAAGTTCCCCGCCTGGTACCAGGACAGCCACGGCCGGGTGCTCGACCTGTGCCTGTCCAAGGCGGTGAGCTCGCGAGTCGCCGGTGCCCCCGGCGCGCCTTCGTACATGTGCACGCTGTTGCCCACCCCCGGCGTGTTCGACGACACCCAGCCGATCGTCTTCCCCAGCAACTTCCCCGACGAGGCCTTCTGGTTCACCGCCGACGCCGCCATCGTCGATGCCGCCCGCGGTATCGACCTGAGCTTTGGCTCGGCCATCGAGGCTGCCTTCGCCGCCGAAGAGCCGGTGGACGGTGACCAGGTCAGCTTCGCCCGGGTGCGCATTCGCGTCGATGTGCCGGTGGCCGGTACCTACACGATCACCCACCCCTACGGCGTCGAGGTCTTCGACGTGCCAGCGGGCGGGCGCCGGGCGATCAACATGACCCGCGACATCGGCATCGGCTCCCCCGGTGACTACAGCGGCGCGCTCAAGGGCGACGTCGGGCCGTTCCTGCGCAGCGTCAACGGGCCCTACACCGAAACCAACCCGGGCACTGGCGCCAGCGAACGCTACATCGGCGACCCGAACCTGGAAGAGCCGGTCACCGGCAGCCCCTTCAACACCAACTTCGTGCGCATCGAAGGCCCCAACGGCATCGACCTGCGCACCGAGCTGTTCGCCGTCTCCGGCAAGCTGTCCACGGTCAACCGCCCGACACCGCTGATCCCGCAGCGCAGCACCTACTCACGGCACACCGTCAACGGCGACCTGCGGGCCCAGCAGGATGTGTTCGTCATGGCGCCGCCGGCGCCGGCCACGGTCACCCTGACCAGTCAGACACCGGCCCTGCCCCTGGGCGAGGCCAACGGCACCGGCGCCTGGTACGCCCAATCTGCGCTCAACCCGACCCTGCCGCTGACCCTGCAGGTGACCGCCGACAACAGCCTGGCCATCGCCACCAGCACGCCGACCAGCGCCGCCATGCCGCTCACCGACCTGGTGATCATCAGCCGCGCCGAATACAGCCTGGCCAGCGGCCAGCTGACCCTGGTCGCCAGCAGCAGCGACGAGACCAGCCCGCCCGCCCTCACCGCCCGCACCGGCAACGGCACGCTGATCGGCAACCTGAGCGGCAACGGCGCGGTCAAGTCCCTGACCACCGGGCTGTCACCCATCCCGCCGGCGCAGGTGCAAGTCACCAGCAGCCACGGCGGCAGCGACAACGAAGACGTGGTGCTGGTGCCATGAACAGACACCGCCTTCAAGGAGGCCGCATGAATACTTGGTCGCGTCGGGCGCTGTGCGCCGCTGGTTTCACCCTCACCGTCAGCAGCGCGGCCTGGGCAGCGCTGAGCGAGGTCGATCCCGGCCCCTACACCTTCGCCACCGGGGGCTACCCGATGTGGTACAAGGACGCCAACAACCTCGCCCTGGAGCTGTGCCAGTCACGCGCCACCAGCTCGCGGGCACCGGGCGCGCCAGGCGCCCCGGCCTACATGTGCACCCTGCTGCCCGAGCCCGGGGTCTACGACGATGCCCTGCCGCTGGTGTTCCCGGACAACTGGCCGCCGGAGATGTTCTGGTTCCTGGCCGAGACCCAGATCCCGCAGGTGGGCAACAGCGGCTACGAGCTGGAAGTCTATGTCGCAGGCCTCGAGGCGGCCTTCGCCGCCGAGAACCCGGTCAACGGCGACCAGCAGAGCTTCGCCCGCATCCGCATCCGCGCCTCGGTGCCGCGCACCGGCACCTACACCATCACCCACCCGTTCGGCGTCGAGACGGTCAACGTGACCACCGCCGGCCGGCGGGCGATCAACATAACCCGCGACATCGGCATCGGCGCGCCGGGCAACTTCAGCGGCGCCCTGAACGGTAATCTCGGCCCGTTCCTGCGCGGGGTCGGCGGCCCCTACACCGAGGTCAACCCGGACACCGGCGCCACCGAGACCTTCGTCGGCGACCCGAACATCACCGAGGCGGTGACCGGCAGCCCGAACAACACCAACTTCGTGCGCATCCAGGGCCCGGCGGGTACCATCCAGACCAACGTCTTCAGCGTCTCGGGCAAGGTTCTCGACCAGCGCCAGCAGACCCCGGTGACGCTGGAGCGCGCCACCTACCAGCGCAACGCCGCCGGCACCCGCGTCGAGGTCTTCGCCAAGGCGCCGAACAGCGCCAGCCTGTGCCTGCGCAACGGCCTGGCACTGATCGGCTCGCCGCCGTCACCGTGCCAGTTCAGCATGCTCGCCGACAACAACGGGCTGTTCTTCAGCCAGCAACTGAGCCAGGCCGTGCCGCCGTCATTGGTGGTGGTCACTGCCAGCAGCCCGGCCGGCACCACGCGCCCGACAGCGCTGTCGAGCAAGCTCAGCGACGTGGTCAAGGTTGCCACCGCGCGCTACGACTGGAGCGCCAAGCGCCTGCTGGTCGAGGCCCACTCCAGTGATGAAGTGGTGGTGCCCGACCTGCTGGTACAGGGCTTCGGGCGCATGTCCAAGTCCGGCGTGCAGCAGAGCCTGACGGTCAACGACCTGGCCCAGCCACCCGCCAGCATCACCGTCAAGTCGGCCCATGGCGGTGTCGATGTGGAGCCGGTGGTGGTGGTCGGCAACGCCCCGGTACCAACCGAGAACCAGGCTCCCGTGGCCCAGGCCGACAGCGCCAGCACCAGTGTCGGGGTGCCGATCACCCTCAACCTGCTGGCTAACGACAGCGACCCGGACGGCAACGTGCCGCTGAGCATCACCGACCTCACCCAGCCTGGCACCGGCCTGGGCGGCGTGGTGCTCAACGGCAGCACTTCGGTGACCTACACCCCGCCGAGCGGTGCAACCTCGCCCGTGGTGGCGACCTTTAGCTACCGCGCCCAGGACGCCAAGGGACTGAACTCGACACCGGCCACGGTAACCGTCAATGTCGCGCCGAACCAACCTCCGACTGCAGTGGCCGACAGCGTTGCCACCCTCGGCGTGCCACTGACCATCAACGCGCTGGCCAACGACACCGACCCGGAAGGCAACCTGCCGCTGACCATCGCCAGCGTCACCCAGCCGACCCCGGCCGGGCGCGGCACGGTCAGTACCGACGGCAACGTGATCACCTATACGCCACCGGCCACGGTGAGCGCGACGTTCACCACCAGCTTCAGCTACATCGCCCGTGACGCGATCGGCGCCACCTCGACGCCCGGCACGGTCACCGTGCAGGTATCGCCACGGCCGGCCCAGGAGACCTTCGCGGTCACCGCGGCGACGGTCACGGCGCGCTCGAACAATCGCTTCAACTGGGACATCAGCGGAACGTCCTCGGTGACCACCGGCAACACCATCACCGTGCGCGTGACCACCACCACCGGCGTGCAGACCCTTGGCACCACCACCGTGCCGGTCACCGGCCGCTGGCGCCTGACGGTGAGCAACAGCACGACGCTGGTGCCCACCGCCACGCCGACCGCCACGGTGACCAGCAGCCAGGGCACCACGCGCACGGTCAACGTGGTGGTGCAGTAAGACTCGGAGGGATGCCATGAACGCCTTGTACCCACTGTTGCTGAGCCTGGCCCTCACCGGCCAGGCCCTGGCCGACGACCTGATGGACAACGCCGACCTCGCCGTCGGCAGCGACCTCGGCGAGCCGCTGGTGCTGCGCCTGCTGCCGGCGGGCGCCGGCCAGGCCGCGGTGATCGAGCAACTGGGCACGGGCAACCGCGCCGCCCTCGACCAGAACGGCCAGGCCCTGCTGGGCCGGATCGTCCAGGCCGGGAGCGCGCAGGAAGCGTACATCCTGCAGGAGGGCAGCGACCTGACGGCCGCGATCAGCCAGCAGGGCCAGGGCAACAACGCCACGATCCGCCAGAACGGCAGCGACAACAGCGCCGCCATCGAACAGATCGGCAACCACAACAGCGCCACCATCGACCAGCGCGGCACGGGACTGAACAGCGCCGTGACCCAGGCCGGCAACGGCCAGCAGGTCCATGTCACCCAATACCGCTAGGCCCAACAAGACAGATCTGGAGGCAACACCATGCACAAGCTCGCCCCCCTGAGCGCTGCCATCGTCCTGGCCCTTGCCGGCCAGGCCATGGCTGATGACAGCGTTTCGACCCAGAACCAGCAAGGCGTCCAGAACATAGCCGAGGTCAAGCAGTCGCAGGCGCCTTTCGCCTCGGCCACGCAGAACCAGACCGGTCACGACCACAACCACATGGCGTTGCAGGACGCCAGCACCAGCCACATCCAGCAGAGCGCCACCGGCTCGTTCAACGCCGGCTACGCCGAGCAACTGTACGAGAACGGCAGCCAGATCACCCAGCATGCCGGCGGCGAGCTCAACGATGCATTCGCCAGCCAGTCGGTGGGTGAAAACAACGAAGCGCTGCAGATCCAGGCCGGCGGCGGCAACCAGTCGATCATCTGGCAGGACACGCAGACCGGCAGCAAGGCCACCACCCTGCAGTCGGGCTTCGGCAACAGTGCGACCGTCGAACAGCTGTTCGGTGGCAGCAACAACAAGAGTTCGATCATGCAAGGTGGCAGCGACAACCAAGCCGCCGCCGAGCATTTGACCCACCGGGATGGTGATATCGCCATTTACCAGGAGGGCAAGCAGAACTGGGCCTACGGCGACCAGCGCGACGGCCTGGGCGGCACCATCGGCATCGACCAGTACGGTACCGGCAACTCGGTTGAAGTGTGGCAGGACAACCAGGCCGCCAGCCAGGCCAGTGTCTACCAGAGTGGCCAGGCCAACGAAGGCTACATCGACCAGAGTTTCGGCCAGGTCAACACTGCCGGCCTCAGCCAGACAGGCCGTGGCAACGCCAGTTGGTCGGACCAATACGAAACCAGCCAGGCGGTGACGAACATTTCGCAGGTGGGCAACAACAACCTGCACTTCACTTACCAGACCGGTGACAACCACAGCCTGACCATCAGCACGGTGGGCAACGCCAACAAGATCATGGCCAGCAACTGGAAGGGCGAGAAGTCCGGCGGGCAATTCGGGGTCGGGCAGCAGGCGCAGATCAACCAGGTAGGTCATGGCAACGGGGTGAATATCACCCAGGAAGGCAACGCCCAGATCGCGCGGCTGAACCAGAATGGCAACCGCAACCAGATGGAGACCCGCCAGGCAGACAGCAACAACGAACTGTACTTCGAGCAGAACGGCAGCGACAACCTGCTCATCGCCGACCAGCGGGGGACTGGCAACTATGCCGAGGGGTTGGCTGCTGGTAGCGGCGGCAGCATTACCGTCGAGCAGTCGGGTAGTGGCAACCAGAGCTACACCTACCAGCTGCAGGGGTATGGGAACGAGGCGACCATCAAGCAGACCGATGGGGTCAACCTGGCCTACGTGACTCAGGCGGGGAATAACAACCAGGCGTTTGTCGACCAGAGCGGTGCGAGTCAGACGGCCAATGTTACGCAGTATGGTAATGCCAACATGGCGACTGTTACCCAGCAGTGACGGGCTTTCCCCTTGGACCGCGGTGTTGGTGCTCCCCTGGCACTGCGGTTCTTTTTTCGGGTTCTGGTTCTGGTTCTTGGATGATTGTTTTGATATTTTTATGCGCATTCGTAGAAGATAACGACATTTAGTCACCTTTCCGCCCTTACGGCGGCCTACTTTTCTCGTGGGAAAAGTAGGCAAAACCGTCCCGCTCCGTTCATCCGGCCCCTGCGCTTCGCTCCGGGGTTCCCTCGCTCCGTTCTTGCTCCCGGGAGGACCGCGCTGAACGCCCCATCCTGGGGCGCAGCGCTTGACGGCCATCCATGGCCGTCACCTCCCTACGCAAGAACTCCGCTCGGCCTCCTGAAGTCGCAATTGGTGTTGCCTGAACTATCGCGCACTTAGAAGCAAGAGCAAGAGCAAGAAGCGCGAAGTTAGTTTTTTGACCATTAGTTATGTATTGGCTGTTCCGGCCCTTTCGCGGGGCAAGCCCGCTCCCACAGGGTTATATATAACGGCGACTATCGCGTGGGAGCCGGCTTGCCTCGCGATGCGATCGAGAGACTAATTAAGTTTAAACTAGCGACAGCTGCGTTAGTTCAGGCGCCGCCCGTAACTTGCGCGACTTCAGGAGGCCGAA
>NZ_NIBE01000135.1:26817-44774 GCF_002205115.1 Pseudomonas sp. DrBHI1 | reverse complement strand
AACAACAACAACAACAACAACAACAACCCACAAACCTTTAAACACAATACGCCACCAGAGTTAAAACACTCAAAACCATACGAGATCCCCACACCCGCCAGCGCGAGCTACAATACCCCCTCCCCAGGCCTCCCCCAAGCCAACCATGATCCAGTCCAACCTCGACCTCTTCGCCCCCCACCCCCAGCGCCTGGCCCTCCAGACAACGCTGCTGCCCGGCTTCGCCCTGCCCGACCTCGAACCCCTGCTGGACGCCCTGCGCCCCGTGCTCCGCGCAGCACCATTTCGCCATATGCAAACCCCCGGCGGCCTGCGCATGGCCGTGGCCCTGACCAACTGCGGCTCACTGGGCTGGATCAGCGACGAAAACGGCTACCGCTATACCCCCATTGACCCTGTCAGCGCAAAACCCTGGCCCGCCCTGCCCCAGGTACTCATCGACCTGGCCACCCGAGCCGCCGCACTGGCAGGCTTCGAAGGCTTCATACCGGACGCCTGCCTGGTCAACCATTACCTGCCCGGCACCCGTCTGAGCCTGCACCAGGACCGCGACGAACAAGACTACGGACAACCGATCGTCTCGATCTCACTGGGTCTGCCAGCGGTATTCCTGTTCGGCGGCCTGCAGCGCTCGGACCGTCCCCAGCGCATCCCGCTGAATCACGGTGACGTGCTGGTGTGGGGCGGCAAAGACCGTCTGCGCTTTCATGGCGTGATGCCGATCAAACCTGGCGTTCACCCACGCATGGGCGAGCGACGAATCAACCTCACCCTGCGCAAGGCAGGATGAGTTCGGCAGCTACGGACTACAGAACCACTCGCGCCGTTCGTCGAAAGCAGCCCGGATCGCCCCCACCATCACCTGCACCAGCGGGTCGGCCTCGGTCTGGCCGTTGACCGCCAGCCACACCCGCCGCCGCATCGGTTCGCGGAACAGGCCCGGCAAGGCCAGCAATCCACGGTCCAGGTGCGTCGCATAGTGCGGCAACAAGCCGACGCTGGCGCTGCATTTGATCAGCTGGCAGTACATCTCGTAGTCCTGGATCTGCGTCACCCCGGCCGTACGGGTGCGCAGCAGCGCCTGCCAGGGCATCAGCGCCTGCACGCCAGCTTCGCCCTGCCATTGCACCAGCATGTAGTCCTGCAGGTCCGCCAGGCTGGTCGGCCGGTTGGCCTCACGGGCATAGCGCTTGGCGATATGCGGCAGGTACTCGAGGGTGGCCAGAGCCTCGGGGGCCGCACCGGCAAAACTGCCAGCATGGGCGCCGTGGCTGGCATCACCCAGCCACAGGGCGACATCGGCAACCTGCTCGGGCGCCTGGCGACCGTCAAGGGTGGCCACCTCCAGACGCATGCCGGCATGCTGGCGCACGAAGTTGATCAGGTTGCGACCCAGCAGGTCCTGCAGCAGCGGCTCGGCCACGGCCAAGCGCACGCTCGCGCTTTGCTCTCGCGGCAGCGGCACGACCGGCTCGCGCGCCTGGAGTATCAGCAGCAGGCGTTCACCCTGCTGGCTGAGCACCGGGTTATTGTTGCGGTTGACGAACAGGCTGTAGCCCAGGCGCGCCTCCAGCGCCGCCAGGCGTTTGCGCAGGGCCACCGGTTTGAGATTAAGCCGCCGCGCCGCCTGCATGAAACAGCCGCAGCGCGCGGTGACCAGGAAACAGTTCAGGGTCTGTTCGTCCAGGGCCAACGGCACCTGGGGACGAACGACAGGCATGGCGGTATCCGGGGCTCGCCCCGGGGACAGATCGATCGGCATCCCTCGCCTCCCACGGGCCCGCCTGGGCAGGCCCGGCTCTTCCATGGTTGTTGGCGACTAGCGGCTGCTTTCCAGGACCTGGTTCAGCGCCGCGCCATCGATGCTCAGGGTGGCCGTGTCGAACATCCCCTCGACATAGGCCTTGGCCACCTGCTCCTGGCGCTGGGCGCGCAGCAATTCGCGCAAACGTGGCGCCACCTCCTCGAAGGTCGCTGCCCTGGCGGGCTGCTGCTCGACCAGCTTGATGATGTGGTAGCCCGCTACACTCTGCACCGGGTCGCTGACCGTGCCCACCTTCAGCTTGGGCACCACCCCGCGAACCTCGGGCAGCAATTGCGCCAGGGCCTGCAGTCCGGTGTCGCCGCCGGCGGAGGCCGTGCCGGCATCCTGGGAGTGTTCACGGGCGAGCGCGGCAAAGTCCGCATCCGCAGCCTGGGCCTGTTTGGCCAGCGTCTGGGCCTGTTTGCGCACGGCCTCGTCGTCCCTGGGATTTTCCACCCGCAGGAAGATCTGGCTCAGGCGGTAGCGCACCGGCAGTTGCAACCCGGCCTTGCCCGCCTCATAGGCCTGCTTGAGCTCAGCCTCGCTGGGGTAATCGTCAGGCACCTTGCTCACCGAGTTCAGGTAGTCGCGCAGGACGATCTGCTCGGTGGCCGCGCGGGTCTGCACCTGGATTTCCGGGCGCTGCAACCAGCCCTGGGCCTCGGCCTGCTGGTAGAGAGCCTTTTCCGCCAGGCGGGCGCGGATCCAGGCCTCCAATGCCGGTCGGTCGCCGCGCAGGCTGGCCCGGGCTTCCTCGGGCAACTGGGCGAACAGCGCCTTGAGTTCGCCACTGCCAACCTGCTGCTCGCCCAGGCGCGCCAATACCGGGCCCTTGTCGGCCGCCACCAGGGCGGCTGGCGACGCTGGACGCGCCGCCGCCACCGGCTCGTCGCCCGGGCGCAAGGCCAGGGCAACCGCCACCGCGACAATGGCCAGCGCGCCGGCGCCGGCCCAGAAAGTGCGCGCCGTCACGAGGCGCGCTCTTCGTCATGGGCGACCTGGGTTTGTTGCTGGCCGGCCACGTTACGGCTGTAGTCGCGCAGGTAGACGATCAGTTCCTGCAGCAATCGATCCCACAGCACCAGGCTGCCCAGCAAATGCTGCTGACTGACGCCATCGGCGACCACCACATCCTGCTCCATCACCAGGAACTCGCCCTGCACCGACAGCCGGGCGAAGCGGCGGCTGGCGTTCCAGTGCTCGGCCAGGCCCGCCGGCAGCTCGCCCTGGATACGCAGGGCGCAGCTGAAGGTGAAGTCGAGGAACTCGCCTTCCTTGCCCGCGGCCCGGTTGCCGAAACGTACGGCATAACCCACGCCCTGGCTGGCGCTGAGCAACTGCACCACGGCGTTCTGCTCGGTGCGGTTGACCCGGCAGCCGGCATCCTGCAGCAACTGGGTCAGGGAGTCGGCGCTAACGGTTTCGATCAGGGTCACTTCGGTCATGTGCTTACTTCCTTGCGTTGAGAAAACGTCAATGGGGCACGCCCTTGGGGGCGTCGAACTGGCTTTCGTAAAGCTTGTCGCCATAGGCCTGGGCCAGCTCCTCGAACTTGACCCGGGCACCACCGGCGAAGGGCTGGCGCATCTTCATGACATCGGCGATATCGACCTTCTCGTAGGCGGCCAGCATCTCCTTGGCCACCCCGTACATCTGCTGGTTGCGGGCCTGGCATTGCTGCACCTGGCTGTCACGCTCGCCCAGTTGCGCCTGCAGGGTGGCGCGCTCGCTTTCCTTGGCGCGCGCCATCGCCAGCAGCTCGTCATAGGCCTGCTTGTACTTGTGCAGTTGTTCGTTGCTGCTGGCCACCAGCGCCTGGGCCTGGCTGTGCACGGCCTGTTGCTGGCCAGCCAGTTGCTCGCTCTGGCCGCGAGCCTTGGCCAGTTGCGCGGTCAGTTCGCGTACCTGGCCTTGAGCCGCGTCGCGCTGCTGCTCGGCCGCCTGGCGGGCGGCGCTGGCCTGGGCTTGCTCGCTCTGCAGGGCCTGCAGCTGTTGCGTGGTGCTGCGCAGTTGGGTGCGCAGACGTTCCTCGAGGGTTTCGGCCGACGCCGAGGCCGCCAGGCTTGCGCCCAGGGCCAGCATCAACCAGGCGCAGCGGTGGCGATAAGCTCCCTTGTTCATGCCCGTGCTCCTTCCCTAGAACCGAGTGTTGACTTCAAGTTGTAGCACATCGATGTCAAACGGCGCGCCGTAGACTGCCTCGCTGCTCAACCAACGGGCTGTAGCGTAGACGTTGTCGGCCAGGCCGTAGTTGCCACCGAGGAAATAACCCTTGGCGTTGGTGCCGCCGAGGTGGAAGCTCGAGTCGTTGAAGCCGTCCGGCAGCGCGTCGGGCTCGATGCGCTTGTAGCCGGCGAACAGGTTCCAGTCGCCGGCCTTGCGCATGTCCAGGGCGTTGCCCAGGGTGAACTGGAGCATCCAGGCATCGCCGCCGCTCTTGAGGTTGCCGTTCTCGTCGACGTTGTTGGCCAGTTGTCCCGCCGAACGCTTGCGCATGTCGCCCTCGTCGTAGGCCAGGTTGTGGACGTAGTTGGCCTGGCTGCGCAGCTTGAAGTCATGGGGCAGGTCGGCGTCCCACACCAGGTTCAAATCGAGCAGCTCGAACTCCGAGGCAATGCCGACGAATTGCGGCTGCGGCGTGGCCGCCGGGTTGGCCGGATTCGGCGTGATGTCGCGGAGCAGGAACACGGTGTTGCCCTTCTGCATGAAGGTCGGCCGGGATTCGTCGCTGTCGCAGCCCGGCTGGCCATCCCACGGGGCGCAAGGGGTGGAGCGCTCGCCGGCGATATCGTCGAAGCGGTAATAGGCCATCGCGCCCTTGAGTCGATTGCTGTCGTTGAGCGCCCATTTCGCGCCCAACTGCGCGCCGTACAGCCACTTGTTGTCGCTGTCTTCCTTATCCAGGCCGTTGCTGGTGGCGTTGTCGTCGCTGTATTGCACAGGGAATGCGCCGACGGTGCCGAACAGGCTGAGGTCGCGGCCCAGCGACTGGTCGAACAGCGCCGCCACGCCATCGAAGTTGAGGTCGTGGGAATACAGGATGTCGGTGGACATGAACGGGTTGGCGATCCGCCCGCCGGTCAGCGTCAGGCGCTCGCTCGGCGTCCAGGTGACGTAGCCCTGGTCGAGCCAGATATCCTTCTTGCCGAAGCCGCCACCAAGGTTCTGGGTGGTCGAGACCGGGTTGTTGTTGGAGCCGGTGGCGACGCGGATGCCAGCCACCCAGTTCTCCGCCAGCTGCGCCTTGAGGCCGAAGCGCGCCCGCAGGCGCAGGAGGCTGTCGCGATCCTCGCGGGTGTTGAGCAACGGAGGCAGGCTTGAGCTGCTGTTGGGGTTGACGTCGTAGGGGCCCTTTTCATTGAGCTTGGCGAAATCGACGATCTCGTTGCTGTTGCCATCGGCATAGGAACGCGACTCGTAGCGCAAACGCAGATCGCCGTCGAAGCTGATGCGTGAGGCCCAGTCAGGGAAGGTGTTGGGCGCGGCCCAGTTTTCCTGCTTGGCGGTGCTCATCACCTCCGCCTTGATCTCGTCGCGGATCTGCTGGCGGACGATGGCCGGCACGTATTGCACGCGCACCTCACCGTTGGCGGCCGGGGCCTGGGCGACAATCGGCGCGCCGCTGGCGGCGACCCGCGCCTGCTGAGCTTCGCGTTCGGCCTGGGCGATCAGCGCGTCGGCCTTGTCCTGCTTGAGCACGCCCTGCTCCACCAGCAGGCGGATCAGGTTGACGGTCGCGTTCTCCGACGGCGCGGCGTGGGCGACGGTCGGACCGACCGCGGTGGCGGCGGCCAGCAGGCCGAGCGCCAGGGTCAATCGGTTGACTGGGCACTTCATGGGTTTGCAGCTCCTGTGGGTCAGTCGTGCTTCGTTGTTCATGGCCGGCGCCCCTGCAGGGCGATCTTCACCGGCAAGGTCAGGTTGGCGGGCGGGCGCTGGTCGAGGGCGCGGGCGCCGCGCAGGGCGGCGAGCACCTGGGCGTCCACCTCCGGCTCGCCGCTGCCGCGCAGCAGCTCGACACGGGTGATCTCGCCCGCGGCGCTGAGCCAGATCTCGGCCTGCAGGTTGAACACCAGGTTGCGCAGCTCGGGGTTGTCGCGCAGCAGGCGCTGGAAGGCGTAGGCCAGGTACTGGCTGTAGGTGCCGCTGCCCAGCCCCCCTCCGCCGCCACCGGCCATGCCGCCGCCCTTGCCGGCGCCGACGTTGAAGCTGTCGCCGCCCGCTTGCGCGTCGCCGTCCATCTGCATCGGCTCGGCCAGGTCCTGGGCCGGATCGGGCGCCTCCTCGGCGGGCTTGACCTCTTCGGCCTCGGGCACCGGCTGCGGCTCGACGATCTTCTCCTCGACCGGCGGCTCGGGCTCCTTGGGCGGCTCGGGCGGTGGTGGCGGCGGCGGTGGCGGCAGCGGGATGATCGCCGGCACCTTGGGCGCTTCGCGGCGCACCCCGGCCATGTCGTTGGCCCACTGCCACAGCAGCCAGGCCAGGCCAGCGCCAGCAACGGCGAGCACGGCCCAGGTCAGCAGGCGGCGGGGGTTGACTGTACGTTCCATGGCTGCCCTCACCCCTGGTTCGGCTTGCCGGTAACCAGCCCGACCTGGGCCAGTTCGAGACGGCGCAGCAGGTCGAGCACCTCGACCACCTTCTGGTACTGCACGCCCGCGTCGCCGCGCACGATCAGCGGGAAGTCGGGGTTGCGCGCCTTCTCGCTGCGCAGGCGGTCCTCCAGCTCCTGCAGCGTCACCGGATAGGCGTCGAGAAACACCTGGCCGGCGTCGTTGATCGAGATCGCCTTGGTCTTGGGCTGGGCCAGCGACACCGTGGCGCTGGCCTTGGGCAGCTGCACCTGGATCCCGGAAACCTGCGCAGTGGCGGTGAGGATGAACATCACCAGTACCACCATCAGCACGTCCACCAGCGGGGTGATGTTGATGCTGTCGACCGCGGCGTCGGTGTCGTCGTCATGGGCGTTGTTCACGGATGCCATGGCTGTGCCCTCACGCCGGAACCGACGGGTTGACGCTGCGCCCGGTCGGGCGCTGCGCCGCTTCACCGGCCTGGCCCTCGCCGTGCAGCTCGGCCAGGCGGGTGATGAACTCGTCGACGAATACCCGCATGTCGGCGCTGACCTCGCGGTTGCGCGTGGTCAGGCGGTTGTAGCCGAACAGCGCGGGGATGGCGACGAACAAGCCCATGGCGGTGGCCAGCAGCGCCGCGGCCATGCCCGGGGCGATGGCATTGATGTTGACGTCGCCGGCCATGGCGGTGCCGAGGAACACCACCATGATCCCCAGCACCGTGCCCAGCAGGCCGATGTAGGGGCCGCCGGCAATGGCGTTGGACAGGGTCGACAGCTTCGATGACAACGCCTGGTTCTCGCGGGTGCGCACGCCGTCCATGGAGCAGCGGATGGCCTCGATGGTGGCCGCGGACACTTCGCGGGTGTCGGCGCCCTGGGCGCGGCGGGTGCGCAGTTCCTGCACGGCCACCAGGTACAGGCGCCACAGCGAGGAGTCGGTGAGCCGCCCATGCAGGTCCTGATCGTCGGCGAACTGCTCCAGGCGCGTGCCGACCGTGGCGAACCGCTCGCGAAAGCGGGTGTTGGCGGCGGTGACGCGACTGAGGGTGCGCTGCTTGCGCAGCATGATCACCCACGACTGCACCATCATCAGCACTAGGATGGCGATGATCACCCAGGCGTCCACCGGCACCGCCTTGAGCAGGAAGCCCAGGCCGCCGAAGCCGAAGCCCGACTGTTCCTCGTCGACGCCGTACACCACCAGGCGCGACTCGGCGCCCTGGGCCAGCACGTCGGCCTGCAGGCCTGCCTGGCTGCGGGCCACGCGCGACAGGCGCAGTTCGTCCAGGGCGCCGACAAAAGGCGCGAACTGGCTGGTCACCTCGCCTTCGGGCGGCGGCAGGTCACCACCAATGCCGACGGCACCGTTGAAGGCCGCCAGACTGGCGGCCAGGCGGGCCACCGGCTGGCCTTCGAGCAACAGGCTCAGGTTGCCGCCCTCGCCCACCAATGCCAGGTTTTGCCACTGACCGGCGCTCACGGCCTGGCTGGCGCTGGCGCGCTGGCCGTCAACCTCGACGAAAGGCACGCCCTGGGCCAGGCCCAGCAACAGGCTGTGGCCGGCCTCGCGACGGGCCAGCAGCAGTTGCTCGCCCACCGCCTGATCCTGGCGCAGCCAGGTGCTGAAAGTGAACGCCGCGCCCGCCGGCAGTTGCAGCGAGGCGCTGGCCGGCAGTTGCAGGCCCTGGCCACCGAGCTGAATGGCCCGGCCGATCACGCCGTCGACGCTCACCGTCGGCCCTTGCAGCTGATTGCCATAGGGGCTGGCGTCGCGGGCGGTGGCACCGTCGAAGTGGTAGAGCGCGGTGTAGTCGGCGTCGAAGCTGGGCTGGCCAGCAGGCGCCTGGGCTTTCGGGTTGCCGTAGTACATCCACAGCTCCTGGCGCTGGCCCGCTTCTATGCGTGGCACATCCACCCAGATCAGCGCCATGCCCATCAGCGGATCGAACTGCTCGACATGGTGGTTGAGCACGGTCTTGTCATCGGCGCTGACGAAGCGGATGTCGGCGCCGGTCTCGCTGACGCCGTCGAAGCTGAAGTTGCCGGTGTGCAGGCGCACCAGCAGCGCGGTGCGGCCCAGCGCCTGGGTCAGTCCGGCGCCCTGGGGCGTGGTGTCCACGGCGATCTGCTTGCGGTACATCCAGTCGTCCTGCCACCAGGCGCTGGCGCTGCCCGGCAGGGCGAAGCCCAGGCACAGCAGCAAGGTCAATATCAGGCGTTGCATGAGAGGTCTCCAGGTCGATGCCGGTCAATGAGTCAGAAGGTCGCCTGCACACTGAAGTGCACACGGGAAGCGTTCTTGTCGGTGTTGGGGCCGTCCTTGAGCGGCACGGCCCAGTCGACGCTGCCGGACAGCCAGTCGTTGAGCGTGGCGCGGGTGCCGATGCCGGCACTGGCCAGGCTGTAGCGGTCGTCCTGCTCGGGCAGCGCGTCCTGCAGGCGCAGCTGGGCGCCTTCGGCGAACAGATAGAAGCGCCAATCGCTGATGTAGCTGCCGACATAGCGGCCGATGGATGGGGTGCGCAGCTCCTGGGAGAACAGCAGGCCGTCGTCCCCGGTACGCTCGGCGGCCAGGTAACCGCGCACCGAAGTGGCACCGCCGGCGGCGAACTGCTCGTTGGACACCAGCGGCCCCGAGGCCAGCTGGAAGGCCAGCTTCGAGGCGCTCTGCCAGGAGCCTGCGAAGTCGAAGGTGTAGCTGCCGTCGCCCTTGAGCGCGGCGAAGCTGGAATCGGCGCGGTAGCGCTTGTAGTCGAACTCGGCGTCGTCGCTGCCGTAGCCCAGCAGGCTGCGGGTGCCGGCCACCAGGCTCAGGCCCAGGCTCAGCTGGTCCTGCTCGGTGAAGCGGTAGCCGGTGTAGCCCAGGGTGATGGGGGCGTACTTGAGTGGTACCTTGTCGCTGCTGGCGCCCAGGCCGACCTGCTCGTCGAAGTCCTTGAAGTCCACGCCGATCGACAGGGCGTTGGCCCAGGCGCCGACGCCCGGCAGGTTGTAGATTGCCGAAACACCATAGGAATGGCCCTTGCCCAGGACGTTGGTGCCGCCCACCGTGGCGACGTTGCTGTCGGAGTGGTAGCCGGAGAACTGCACGGTCCAGCGCTCGTTCAGGGGTGCGGCGTAGGAGCCGGACCAGACTTCGGCATTGTCACGGTCCTGGGGCGCGGTGAACCAGGTCAGCGAGACGCTGTGGCCGGCCTGCCAGAGGTTGTTGTAGCCCAGGCTGATGACGCTGCGCAGCTTCTCGGTGTCGGCGCTGTGATCGTTGTTCAGGCCCAGGCTCAGGTGCCAGGGCTGCTTGTCCTCGACCTGCAGGTCGACATCCATGGTGCCCGGCCGCTGGCCTTCGCGCACCAACGGCATGACCTGCCGGCCCGGGGTGCGGTTGAGCGTGGCCAGTTCGTCCTGCACCTGGGCGAAGTCGGGCACCTTGCCCTCCTCCAGCGCCGGAACCTGTTCACGAATCTCCAGCGGCGAGTAATGCTTGGCGCCCACCACCCGCACCCGCCCGACCTTGGTTTCGCTCACCTGCAGGTAGACCACGCCGCCCTCGACCTTCTGCTCGGGCAGCTCGACGAACACCGACTGGTAGCCACGGGCCTGGTAGCTTTTCTGCAGGGCCTCGCGGGCGCCTTCGAGGTCGGCCAGGGACTTGTCCGGCCCGAGGTAGGGATAGACCGCCTCCTCGATGGCCTGGGCGTCGAGCACCGTATTGCCGCGCACCACGTATTCATTGATCTCGACCCGGCGCTGCGGCTCGTCCGCGGACACGTTGCCCGCCAGCAGGCACGACAGCAGCCCTGCGCCCATGGCGCATCGCTTGAAGAAAAAATGCTCCACACCGCCCCCTTGAGCGCCAGGAATTCGTTGGGTTTCTAGTGGTTTGCGTCAGGCGCGGCCTGACCTTGGTGACGTGCCAGCCAGCTGTGCAGCAAGGCCAGGTTGAGGCTGAACTCGGGCATGGCCTGCAGGCTCGCGCCGAGCACCTCGTCGACCATGCGCTGCAGCAGCGACACGGCCATGGCGCTGCCCAGCAGCACGCCGAGGTCATGACTGAACAGGCTGAAGTTCCACACCCGCGATTTCAGTTCCAGGCCGGCGAACCAGCGGAACAGCAGGTTGTAGTTGAGCTGCTCGTAGAGCTGCTTCTCGCTGGGCACCGAATACAGCAACTGCAGCAGCAGCACGTGCATCAGTGTGTGCGGGGCGATGATCATGCCCTGCTGCTCGGCCAGCAGCGCCAGCGCAGCCTGGTGCTCATCCAGCAAGGCTTCGATACGCGGCTTGAGCAGCGCCAGCGAATGCCCAGGCGGCACGCAGCTGGCCACCTCGCGCAGGGCGCCCTGCCAGTCTTCCTGGGAGACGATCCATACCCACGGCGCGCCGTAGCGATAGACCGAGACCGGCTGCTTGCGCGCCGCCTCGACGATCTTCGCCAGGCGCTGGTCGAGCTCCTGCATTCCCACTTTCGTGTAGCGTTCCATAGTCCCCATCGCCCCGCTCCCAGGCCGTTCCCCAAGGCTCGACCGGCCTGATGGCCAGATGCCTTGCCGGTATCCATGGCTTTGACGGGGGTGGCGCTTTGCTACCGACGTTTTGTCATGAAAGGTTCATCAGGGAGACTGCATCGAGGGGGCGGAGCAACCATTGGTCGGCAACGGAAAATCCAGCGTCGAATGTCCGCGCTGCCATTCGACCACTCGGTGAACCCCCAGCGTGGAGTCACGCCCATGAGCCATTCCACCCCCAAGCATGCCGTGGTCACGCGCAGCCAATGGCTCGCCGCCCGCCGGCAACTCTGGTTGCACGAGAAAGCCTTTACCCATCAACGCGATGAACTTGCCGCTGCCCGCCGCGCCTTGCCCTGGGTGCAGGTGGAGCAGGACTATCGTTTCCAGGGCCCACACGGTGAGCTGAGTCTGGCCGAGCTGTTCGCCGGGCGCAGCCAACTGCTGGTCTATCACTTCATGTTCGCCGGGGGCTGGAGCGAAGGCTGCCCGGGCTGCTCCTTCCTCGCCGATCATTTCGACGGCGCCAACCTGCACCTGGCCCACCATGACGTGTCGCTGGTGGCGGTGTCACGGGCACCCTATGGCGAATTCCAGGCGTTCCGCCAGCGCATGGGCTGGCAGTTCCCGTGGTATTCCTCGCACGGCAGCACCTTCAACCAGGACTTCGGGGTCACTGTCGCCACCGATGGCAGCGCCCAGTACAACTACGAGCCCTACAGCGGCGACGAGGCGGAGTTGCCCGGATTGAGCGCGTTCTACCGGGACGCCGACGGCAGCCTGTACCACACCTACTCCACCTATGCCCGAGGGCTGGACATCCTGGTCAATGCCTACAACTTCCTCGACGTGGCCCCCCTGGGGCGCAACGAGGAAGGGACGATGGATTGGGTGCGCCATCATGATCGCTATGACGGGGCCCAAGGCAAGTCACACTGCTGCGGGGACTGATCGTTTCGCTGGTGGTGTCAGATCGCCTGCACCGCCAGCAATTCGGTCAGCACCTCGGCCAGCGCCTTGACCATCGCGTCCGCCGTTGGCCGATGCACGATCACGATTTCGTAGCTGTCCACCTCCGGCAGCCCCTGCCCGGCGCCCAGCACCCGATGCTCGTCGAGCGCCGCCCGCGGGGGCAGCAGGCTGATGCCCATGCCGTCGGCCACCGCCGCCTGGATCCCGCTGAGGCTGGAACTGGTAAAGCTGATGCGCCAGCGCCGGCCCATGCCTTCGATCGCGCTGATCATGTCGTCGCGGTACAGCCCGCGTGGCGGAAAGGTCACCAACGGAATCGGATCGAGCTCGAAGGACGGCGTGCGCGCGCTGTCGATCCACTGCAAACGCTCTGGCCAGCAGGCCACGCCCTCGCGGCTGTTGCGCCGCTGCTTGAGCAGCACCAGGTCGAGTTCACCGTTGTCGTAGGCCTGGCTGAGATCGCGGCACAGGCCGCTGGTGACCTCCAGCTTGACCTGCGGGTGGCGTCGGCTGAACGCGGACAATGCGTTGGTGGTGCGCCCGCCGACGAAATCCTCCGGCACGCCCAGGCGCACGGTGACCCCGACCATCGCCCCGGCCAGGGCTTCAAGCATCTGGTCATTGAGGGCCAGCATGTGCCGGGCGTAACCGAGCAAGGTCTGCCCGGCATCGGTGGGCAACACATCGCGGTTGCCACGCACCAGCAGGCGATGGCCGACCATGTCCTCCAGGCGGCGGACCTTCTGGCTGATGGTCGACTGGGTGGAATGCAGGCGGGCGGCGGCGGTGGTGAAACTGCCGCAATCGGCCACCACGACGATGGCGCGCAGCAGGTCGAGGTCGAACAAGGCCCTATTCGGTTTTACGCTGGAAGACATCTCTGTATTCGACTTCTGAATGACAAGGCTGACTTCTACCATGGGCGCCCAGTGCCGGCAACATGCGCAAATACACTGGATCCCATCCGGATAATTCACTTCTCCTACAACCACAAGGGCCCTACATTCAAGCTTCGTCGCATCAGGATACCGATGACCATGCGCCTGCCGTTCGCCGCCTTGCTGTTGAGCCTGAGCCTTGCCACCCATGCCGAGACCTCAGCCATGAATACCCCCTTGCTCGATGCCGCCCGCCACGGCGACGCCCCTGCCGTGCGCCAGTTGCTCGACCGTGGCGCCCTGCCTGATACCCGCAACGACCAGGGCCAGACTGCGCTGCTGGTGGCCACCCATGCCAACCAGGTGGAGGTGGCCAAGGTGTTGATCGAGGCCGGTGCCGACGTCAACGCCAAGGACAACATCAACGACAGCCCCTACCTGTATGCCGGCGCGCGCGGGCTCAACGACATCCTGCGCCTGACCCTGGCCCATGGCGCCGACCTCAAGAGCACCAACCGCTACGGCGGCACCGCACTGATCCCGGCGGCCGAGCGCGGTCACGTCGAGACCGTGCAACTGCTGATCGAGGCCGGCGTCGACGTCGACCACCTCAACCGCCTGCACTGGACCGCGCTGCTTGAGGCGGTGATCCTTGGCGATGGCGGCCCTCGGTATGTGGAGATCGTGCGCCGGCTGCTGGCGGCCGGAGCAGATCCGCGGATCACCGACAAGGAGGGTGTGACCGCGCTGGAGCACGCCCGCCAGCGCGGATACCGGGAGGTGGTGACGCTCTTGGAGCAGTAGAACCTGGCGCCGCGGCAGGCGATTGGACCGTAAAGCGGTCCCCCGCTGTTCTATTCCACGGCCTCGAACGGCAGCCCAACGTAGTTCTCGGCAATATTGGCAAGGCCGGCCGACGAACCAAGGTAGTACTCGCGGTCGGCCTCCTGCATCTTGCGGTCCCAGTCGTCCTGATGCGCGCCGAAATCATGCAGCAGCCGGGTCATGAACCAGCTGAAACGCTCGCCCTTCCACACCCGCCGCAAGGCCAGCGGCGAGTACTGCGCCAGCAGGTCGGTGCGGCCCTCGCGGTACACCTTGACCAGGATCCGATACAGGTAGTTGACGTCCGACGCCGCCAGGTTCAGCCCCTTGGCGCCGGTGGGCGGGACGATATGGGCGGCGTCGCCCACCAGGAACAACCGGCCATGCTGCATGGGCTCGAGCACATGGCTGCGCAGCGGCGCGATGCTCTTCTCCAGCGCCGGCCCCGTGACCAGCTGCGCGGCCACCTCCGCCGGCAGGCGCGCCTTGAGCTCATCCCAGAAGCGCGCGTCTGGCCAGTCCTCCACCCGCTCCTGCAAAGGCACTTGCAGGTAATAGCGGCTGCGGGTCTGCGAGCGCTGGCTGCACAAGACGAAGCCGCGTTCGTGGTGGGCATAGATCAGCTCGTGGTTGACCGGTGGGGTGTCGGCCAGCAACCCCAGCCAGCCAAACGGATAGACCCGCTCGTACATCTTCAGCACGTCGGCCGGAATGCTCTGGCGCGCCACTCCGTGGAAGCCGTCGCAGCCGGCGATATAGTCGCAATCGACCCGGTGCTGACAACCGTCCTTGTCGAAGGTGAGGTAGGGCCGCTCGCCGTCGATGGCGTGGGGGCGGACATTGTCCGCTGAATAGATGATCGGCGCCCCGCTGGCCTGGCGTGCCTGCATCAGGTCCCGGGTGACCTCGGTCTGACCGTACACCATCACCGTCTTGCCGCCGGTCAGCGCCTTCAGGTCGAGGCGCTGGCGACGGCCATTGACCAACAGTTCAACGCCTTCGTGTACCAGCCCTTCACGGTCCATGCGCTCGGCCACCCCGGCCTCGCGCAGCAGGTCGACCGTGCCTTGCTCGAGCACGCCGGCGCGGATGCGTCCCAACACATAGTCGGGGGTCTGGCGCTCGACGATCAGCGTGTCGATGCCCGCACGCTGCAGCAGCTGGCCCAGCAGCAGGCCGGAGGGGCCGGCGCCGATGATTGCAACCTGAGTCTTCATTGTTGTTGTCTCGCGATGACGATGCCGGCCGGTACTGGCAGTGGCCGCACATCTGCTGTTAGGGTTTGCACCTGTATTTTTACTGGCGAACCTTGGGCGAAACGTGTGATATCTGTGTCAAAAACTGCACTTTTCAAAAATTCGTTCGATTAACGGACAATCCTTCATGCACATCCCGCTCCCCGGCATCCCGCTGTTCCAGCTGTACGGCGAACATCACGCCTGGCCGGACACCGACCTGCTGCACTGCGAGTCGATCCCGGCGCGCAGCCGCCTGCACCATTGGGAAATCAAACCGCATCGGCATGCCGAGCTGTTCCAGCTTCTCTATGTGCAGCGGGGCGAGGCCCAGGTGGAGATCGAGGGCGAGCGCCGGGTGATTCGCGAGGCGGCGATCCAGGTGGTGCCGCCGCTCACCGTGCATGGTTTTCGCTTCAGCGCCGATATCCAGGGGCACGTACTGACCTTCGGCACGGCCCTGGTGGTCGATCTGGAACAGCGCCTCGGCGCTCCCTTGAGCGTACTGACCGCTGCCCGCTGTTACCCGCTGGGCCAGGATCGTCTGCGCCTGCACGGGCTGATCGACACGCTGCAGCAGGAGTATCAAGGCAGCGCGCCGGCACGAGGCCCCCTGCTGCAGGCGCTGGTCACCGCGCTGATGGTCTGGATCCACCGCCAGCAGCAGGCCTTGCCCGCGCGTAACCAGGACGAACGGGACCAGCAGTTGCTGGGGCGTTACCTGCGCCTGGTCGAGGCGCATTACCGCGAGCACCTTGCCGTGGACGACTTCGCCAGCCGGCTGGGCATCACCAGCCTGCAGTTGAACCAGCTGTGCCGAGCGCTGGCCGGGCAATCGGCGTTGCAGGTGATCCACCAGCGCCTGCTGCTCGAGGCACGGCGTAATCTGGCGTATACCCGCATGAGCATCAGCCAGTTGTCCGACAGCCTGGGGTTCAGCGATCCGACCTACTTTGCGCGGTTCTTCAAGCGGCTCGATGGCCGGACGCCCAAGGAATACCGCAGGTCGGTCAATACCTGAAACAAGCCCCACTAGCCTTGCGCGATCCCTGTAGGAGCGGCGCGAAAGGGCTGCAAAGCGGCCCCAGCTTTTTGCAGCGCTACTGATGGTTTGGGGCCGCTACGCGCCCCTTTCGCGACACAAGGCCGCTACCACAGGGGCCCAAACTCCCATGGAGGTCCGCTTGACGTATACGTCAACCTGGCATTAGGTTACTTGCATTCCCTCCCCCGAGCCCAAGCATGAGCAGCCAGACCTACAGCATCTCCGACCTGTCCCGCGAGCTGGACATCACCACCCGCGCCATCCGCTTCTACGAGGAACAGGGCCTGCTCAGCCCCGAGCGCCGTGGCCTGGAGCGCATCTACTCGGCGCGCGACAAGGTCACCCTCAAGCTGATCCTGCGGGGCAAGCGCATCGGCTTCTCGCTGGCCGAGTGCCGGGAACTGATCGAGCTCTACGACCCCACCAGCGGCAACCAGAAGCAGCTCACCAGCATGCTGGCCAAGATCGCCGAACGCCGCGCCCAGCTCGAACAGCAGATGCTCGATATCCAGCAGATGCACCTGGAGCTGGACACCGCCCAGGAGCGCTGCGAGCAGGCCCTGGCCGCCACCCTGAACCCGTCGCACCCCCACCGTTGATCCGCCACAGGAAGCCCGCCATGTCATTGCCCAAGAATGTCCGCCTGGTCGAAGTCGGCCCGCGCGACGGCCTGCAGAACGAAGCCCAGCCCATCAGCGTCGCCGACAAGGTGCGACTGGTGGACGACCTCACCGATGCCGGTCTCGGTTACATCGAGGTGGGCAGTTTCGTCTCGCCCAAGTGGGTGCCGCAGATGGCCGGTTCCGCCGAGGTGTTCGCCGGTATCCGCCAGCGCGAAGGCGTCACCTATGCGGCCCTGGCACCCAACCTGCGCGGTTTCGAGGATGCCCTGGCCGCCGGGGTGAAGGAAGTGGCGGTGTTCGCGGCGGCCTCGGAAGCCTTCTCGCAGCGCAACATCAACTGCTCGATCAGCGACAGCCTCAAACGCTTTGAACCGATCATGGACGCCGCCCGCAGCCAAGGTGTGCGGGTGCGCGGTTATGTGTCCTGCGTGCTCGGCTGCCCCTACGAGGGGCGTATCGGCGCCGAGCAGGTCGCGCCGGTGGCACGTGCCCTTTACGACATGGGCTGCTACGAGGTATCGCTGGGCGACACCATCGGCACCGGCACCGCCGGTGACACCCGCCGCCTGTTCGAAGTGGTCGCGGCCCAGGTACCCCGCGAGCAACTGGCCGGGCACTTCCACGACACCTATGGCCAAGCCCTGGCCAACGTCTATGCCGGCCTGCTGGAGGGCATCAGCGTGTTCGACAGCTCGGTGGCCGGGCTGGGCGGTTGCCCGTACGCCAAGGGTGCCACCGGTAACGTCGCTAGCGAGGACGTGGTGTACCTGTTACAGGGGCTGGGCATCGAGACCGGCATCGACCTGGACAAGCTGATCGCCGCCGGCCTGCGCATCAGCGAAGTGCTGGGGCGCGCCACCGGTTCGCGGGTAGCGCGGGCACGTGGCGTGCGCTGAGTCATACGCGTGTCACACAGATGTGGGCGGAGTGTTACCGCCTACACGCTTGCCAGAAAAAAATCGGGTAACAGGGAAACAATTCGACAGAATTTCACGTGCCACCTTTTGAGGGAAATCCATTAAACCATTGAATTTTAAGGACTTTTAAAAGTTGGCACGCCATCTGCTATATCTTTTGGCATAACAAGAACAAAAAAACGCGATACCCAATAAAAACAACAGTAAACGGCTCTGACATAACAAGAACAACACGGCAGAGGCGTAGCAAGCAGATTTTTTTGGAGTCGACGTGCTTTCCAGGGGGCCGCCCCCGCAGCCTGACACAGAACAATAAAACTACCTCCAAGGTAGCGGCAGTCAAGGTTGGATCACGTTGGATGAACGCAAGTCAGCGCTCAAAAAAATACGTTTGCTCTTGGCCCCGGTTGGGGGCCCCGCAATGCAGAGACAACCGCCGACAAAAACAACAATAGGCTCGTCTCCAATAATAAGAAAAGAGCAGGCAACAACGCTTATGAGGGGAGCTTCGGCTCCCCTCAGTGCTTCCTGCCCTCCTCGTTCTCACCGCCCTTCTTCTCCCGTACCTCGCCCTCGA
>NZ_NIBE01000135.1:14633-26783 GCF_002205115.1 Pseudomonas sp. DrBHI1 | reverse complement strand
TGCCCTTGAGAATCGTGCCCGCCCCGAGAAAGCCTATGCCGGCGACGATGCCCTGGATCACCCGGCTCAACGCCTGCTCGTCGGCGCCGGCCATGCTTGGCGCCAGCACGAACAACGCCGCGCCCATCGAAACCAGCATGTGCGTGCGCACCCCCGCCGCCTTGCCCTTGCTCTCGCGCTCGAAGCCCAGCACCGCCCCCAGCAAAGCCGCCATCAACAAGCGAATCAAGATACGGGCAACCTCGCGCTCGTCGGTGACATCGGCGAATTCGCTGTGCAAAGCCTCAAGGATCGAATGCCAGAATGCGTCCATCGGTAGCCTCCCGGTGTCTTCTACAGAAGACCGCAGCACACGCGCCGCGTGCGTTGCGCTTGGCCTAACGGAACTCCTCATACGCTGGCAGAGGTGCGGTGGATAGCCGCAGGCATCTGCAACCAAGCGCTCAAGGCGTTGAAAGCCGGGGCCTAAGCAGATAGGGCACTCATCTGATATGGTTTTTATCTCAATACCTGGGCCTGTGCTGAAAACAGATCGGGGGCCATAGTGCCATGGCCTGATCGAGGCCTGATGAGCGATGAACCATGAGCGATAGAATCCCCTTCCGAGTCATCGAAATTGCCCCCGCCGTCAACAAGAGCAAAAGCCAGGTGGCCGGTGGCATCCACACCCGCAGCTTCACCGGCTTCTACCGCAACCTGCGGATCGCCTTTGCCGGGTTGCTGTTCGCGCTGTTCTTCGGCACCGCCTGGTTGCAGTGGGGCGACCGCCAGGCTGTGCTATGGGACCTGGCCGAAAGCAAATTCCACATCTTCGGCGCAACCTTCTGGCCGCAGGATTTCATCCTGCTCTCGGCGCTGCTGATCATCTGTGCCTTCGGCCTGTTCGCCATCACCGTGTTTGCCGGCCGCGTCTGGTGCGGGTACAGCTGCCCGCAGAGCACCTGGACCTGGCTGTTCATGTGGTGCGAGAAGATCGCCGAAGGCGACCGCAACCAGCGCATCAAGCTGGCCGCCGCGCCCTGGGGCGTCGAGAAAATCGCCCGGCGCGGCCTCAAGCATGGCCTGTGGCTGGCCATCGGCCTACTCACCGGGCTGACTTTCGTCGGCTACTTCACCCCGATCCGCCCGCTGGCCGCCGAGCTGTTCAGCTTCGAGCTGGGCGGCGTGGCGCTGTTCTGGATCCTGTTCTTCACCGGCGCCACCTACCTCAATGCCGGCTGGCTGCGCGAGGCCGTGTGCATGCACATGTGCCCCTATGCGCGGTTCCAGAGCGTGATGTTCGACAAGGACACCCTGGCGGTGGCCTACGATCCCAGCCGCGGCGAAGCCCGTGGCCCGCGCAAGAAAGGCAGCGACCCGCGCAGCCAGGGCCTGGGCGACTGCATCGACTGCACCCTGTGCGTGCAGGTCTGCCCTACCGGCATCGATATTCGCGAGGGCCTGCAGATGGCCTGCATCGGCTGCGCCGCCTGCATCGACGCCTGCGACGGGGTGATGGACAAGATGAACTATGCCCGTGGCCTGATTGGCTACAAGTCAGAGCACAACCTGCAAGGCGGCAAGACCCACTGGATGCGCCCTCGCCTGCTGGGCTACGCCGCCGCGCTGACAGTGATGATCGGCGCACTGGTGGTCGCCCTGCAGATGCGCCCGATGGTATCGATGGACGTGATCAAGGACCGCGGCCTGTTCCGCGAGAACGCTCTGGGCCAGATCGAGAACATCTACCTGCTCAAGATCATCAACAAGACCCAGGAACCGCAGCACTATCGCCTGCGCCTGGTGGACGCCGACGGCTTCGAGCTGCACGGGCGTACCGAGTTCACCCTCGCCGCCGGCGAGATGAGCGAGCTGCCGGTGTCGGTGGCGATGCTAGCCGATCGCCCGAGCAGCAGCTCCCAGGAGCTGGCATTCGAGATCCAGGACAGCGACCAGCCCGGCATCCGCAGCACCGCGCACAGCCGTTTCGTCGCGCCGATGAATCGCTGATCCCCTACACTGACCACCACCTTGCCTGCCCAGACCCTAATGAAACGCTACGAACGATTTGCCGATGACATTGCCGAATTGATCCGCTCCGGGGTGCTTGGCCCCGGTCAGCGGGTACCTTCGGTGCGTTACGCCAGCCAGACCCACGGGGTCAGCCCGTCCACGGTGTTCCAGGCCTACTACCTGCTGGAGCGGCGCGGCCTGATCCGCGCCCGGCCGCGCTCGGGCTACTTCGTCAATGCCCATGCGCCGCGCCCGTTCAGCGAGCCACAGCCCCAGGCGCCGGCCAGCGAGTCCACCGATGTCGATGTCAGCGGCCTGGTGTTCTCGATCCTCGACTCGATCAAGGATCCGCACACCGTGCCATTCGGCTCGGCCTTTCCCAGCCCGACCCTGTTCCCCCTGCAACGCCTGTCGCGATCGCTGGCCAGCGCCAGCCGGGCCATGGACCCGCGCATGGTGGTCACCGACCTGTCGCCGGGCAACCCGCAACTGCGCCGGCAGATCGCCCTGCGCTACATGGTCGCCGGGTTGATGCTGCCGATGGAGGAACTGCTGATCACCAACGGCGCCCTGGAAGCGCTGAACCTGTGCCTGCAGGCCGTCACCCAACCCGGCGACCTGGTGGCCATCGAGGCACCGGCCTTCTATGCCTGCCTGCAGGTACTCGAACGCCTCAAGCTCAAGGCGGTGGAAATCCCGGTGCACCCGCGCGAGGGCATGGACCTCAGCGTGCTGGCCCAGACCCTGGAGAAACACCCGGTCAAAGCCGTGTGGTGCATGACCAACTTCCAGAACCCGGTGGGCGCCAGCATGCCGGAGGCCAAGAAGCAGGAACTGGTCGAGCTGCTGCGTCGCCACCAGGTGCCGCTGATCGAGGACGACGTCTACGCCGAGCTGTACTACTCGCAGCAAGCGCCGAAGCCGGCCAAGGCCTTCGATACCGAGGGCCTGGTGATGCACTGCGGCTCGTTCGCCAAGAGCCTGGCGCCGGGCTACCGGATCGGCTGGGTGGCGGCCGGACGCTTCGCGCAGAAGATCGAGCGGCTCAAGCTGATGACCTCGCTGTGCGCCTCGATGCCGGCCCAGGCGGCGATTGCCGACTACCTGCAGCACGGCGGCTACGATCGCCACCTACGCAAGCTGCGCTACGCCCTGGAAGGTCAGCAGGCCAACATGCTGGCCGCCATCGCCCGCCATTTTCCGGCGCAGACCCGGGTCAGCCAGCCGTCTGGGGGCTATTTCCTGTGGCTGGAGCTGCCCGAGCAGATGGACGCCCTGAAGCTGTTCCATATGGCCCTGGCCCAGGGCATCAGCATCGCGCCGGGGCCGATCTTCTCGCCGACCCGACGCTTCGGCAACTGCATCCGCCTGAACTACGGCAGCCCGTGGGGCGATGGCGCGGAACAGGCCATGGAGACCTTGGGGCGGATCGTGCGGTCGTTCTAGTCCAGCAATGGCGGTAGCCAGGTTGAACGGCTATAGTTTCGCAGCACTTTGCCTGGATCCCGCCCATGCCAGACTATCCAGCATCACCCGAGCAGCTGCTGGCCCGTATCGGCGAGCTTGAGGCACAGCTCGCCAGGCACGATCTCGAACGAGCCTGTTTCGCGATGCTAAGTACACACATGGCCGAAGGGTTCTGTGTGCTGGAACTGCTCGATGGCCCCCACGGACCGCTGAGCGATTACCGCTATATCCTCAGCAACGACGCCTGCCTGCGCCACACCGGCCACGACAAGCAGATGGGGCAGACGGTGCGCGAGCTCATCCCCGACGAAGCCGACGCCTGGGTGCCCCGTTTCGCCGAGGTACTGCGCACCGGGCAGTCGACACATTTCGAGCAACGCCTGAAGATCAGCGACCGTCTGCTCTCCATCTCGGCCCATCGCCTGGGCCGGGCCAGTGACAGGCGCGTGGCCGTGCTGTTTACCGGGGTCCCTGCCAGCCAACAGGCACGAGACCTTCTGTACGAGCAGGCGGAGAAGCGCATGGACAGGGCCGAAACCAACAGCAGATTGCTCGGCGAACTGGTGGACCACAGCCTGGCCAACGTGTTTGCCGCAGACTGTAGTCTGCGCCTGGTGGCGATTAACCGCACGGCCCGGGAAACCTTCGAGCGGCTGCATGGCATTTCACCCAAGGTTGGCGACCATGTCCGGGAGATCCTGGCCGGCCAACCGCAGATCATGGAAAAGTTTAAACCGCTCTGGCCGCGGGTGATCGCCGGCGAGTCATTCATCGAAATGGTCAGCATCGGCCCGCCCGATGCCCCGCGCCACTACGAAATGCGCTACAACCCGTTGCGCGATGCCGAAGGCCAGATATGTGGGGGTTATCTGTTCGCCTACGACATCACCAGTCGCGTGCTGGAGCAGGAGCGCCTGAGCCAGGCCGAGGAGGCCCTTCGCCAATCACAGAAAATGGAAGCCATCGGCCAATTGACCGGTGGCATTGCCCATGACTTCAACAACCTGCTCGGCGGCATCGTCGGCGCGCTGGAGCTGGCAGACAAGCGTATGACGCAGGGCCGTCAGCAGGACAGCAGGCACATGCTCGGCATTGCCCGGCAGAACCCCTCGCGCGCCACGGCCCTGGTCCAGCGCCTGCTGGCTTTCGCCCGCCAGCAGGCGCTGGTGCCTCAGCCGGTGGATGCACACCACCTGGTGGCCGACATGCACGACCTGATCCACAGCTCCCTCGACAGACATATCGAGTACGTCGATGCCACGCTCGCCGGCCAATGGCTGGTCTGCGTCGATCCATCACAGCTGGAAAGCACCCTGCTCAATTTGTGCATCAACGCGCGGGACGCCATGACACAGGGTGGCACCTTGCGCATCAGCAGTGCCAATTGCCAGATGGATGCAGCGCAAGCAGCAAGTCTTCAACTTCCCGCAGGGCAGTATCTGCATATACAGGTCGAGGATAACGGCTGCGGCATGCCCCAGGAAATCAGCGCGCGTGCCGCCGAACCTTTTTTCACCACCAAGCCCCTGGGGCAAGGCACCGGGTTGGGCCTGTCCATGGCCTACGGCTTCGTACGCCAGTCGGCCGGCCAACTGAGCATCGACAGCGCACCGGGACACGGTACCTGTATTCACCTGTATCTGCCACGCGGGCTGCCAGGCTCAACGCCTCAGGCCGATGACACAGAGCAGATGATCAAACCCTCGAGCACTGGACAGTCGCTCATTCTGCTGGTGGAGGATCAAACGACGTTGCGCCTGGTGATGCGGGAAGTCCTGGAGGAACACGGTTTCCAGGTGCAGGACTACGAGGACGGCCATACAGTCCTGCACGCCCTGGCCGAAGGTATTCGGCCAGACATGCTGGTGGTGGATATCGGGCTGCCGGGAGATCTCGATGGCTACCAGGTCACCAATGCCTGCTGGGCCATCGATGAGCATGTACCTGCCCTGTTCATCACCGGTTACGACGGCGCCATCGACAACAGTCGGATATCAGGCTCGCCGCCAATCGCCCTGCTGCACAAACCCTTCGAACTGACACGACTGACCGCCAAAGTGGAGGAGCTGCTGATCGCCGCGCGAAGCAAGCCCGCGTAGATCCTTGAGCGGTGTGACTGGACAGGCACACCTGCAGGCGATTAGCGTAGCTGACTCCACCTCGACGGATGCCCGAATGCCCTCGCGCGAACTACAGTCCCTGCGCCTGGAAGTTGAACGCCTACGCCAGCGCAACAGCTTGCTGGAGGCCGAACTGGCCACCCCACCCTGGCATGATCCGGATCTGTTCCGTTTTCTCTTCGACACGATGGACGAAGGCTTCTGCGTCATCGAATTCTTCGACGGTCCCCACGGTCCGCTGAGCGACTACGTCCATGTCCTCGCCAACGCCGCCTACGCCCGCCATGCCGGGATTCCCAATGTTGTCGGACAGAAACTGCGGGAGATGGTGCCGGACGAAGCCGACGACTGGGTGGCCCGCTATGGCCAGGTACTACGCACCGGTGAGCCCTTGCAGTTCGAACAGGAACTGGTAGCCACCGGGCGGGTGCTGTCGGTCACCACGTTCCGTATCGAACCTGCCGACAAGCGCCAGGTAGCCGTGCTGTTCAAGGATGTCACCGAACGACGTCGCGCCGAAACCGCGCTGCAACAACTCAACGACCACCTCGAACAGCGAGTCACCACCGCACTGGCTGAGCGCAGCCTGCTCGCCGAGCTGGTCGAGCACAGTGTCGCCCAGGTGCAGGTGGTCGACACCTCGCTGCGTTTCCTCGCGGTCAACGCCCGCGCGGTCGAGGATTTCGACTATCTGTTCGGCCGCAGGATCAAGGCTGGCGACAGTCTGCTGGAACGCCTGGACGGACTCCCCGAGGAGCGCGAACGATCGGTGACACGCTGGCGCAGGGCACTGTCCGGGGAAAGCTATACCGAGGTGATCGAATACGGACGCCGCGGGGACAGGCGTCATTTCGAGCTGCGCTTCACGCCCTTGCGTGACAGCACCGGCGAGATCGTCGGCGCCTACCTGTTCGCCTACGACATCACCCGCCAGGTCAGCGAGCAGAAGCGCCTGCTCGAGACCGAGGATGCACTGCGCCAGGTACAGAAAATGGAAGCCGTAGGCCAGCTCACCGGCGGCATCGCCCACGACTTCAACAACTTGCTCGGCAGCATACTCGGCGCCCAGGAGTTGATGCGTCAACGGCTGCAGAAGGCCCGCTACGCCGAAGTCCCCCCATTGTTGAACAGCGCCTGTGAGTCCGCGCAACGAGCTGCCACGCTGGTACAGCGCCTGCTGGCATTTTCCCGCCGCCAGACCTTGCTGCCCCAGGCGACTCGCCTGAGCACGCTGGTGGAAGGCATGGAAGACCTGATCAGCCGCAGCGTAGGCCCGGCCATCGCGGTACACAGTGATTTCGAGCAGGAAAGCGGCACGGTATTCATCGATCCACCGCAACTGGAAAGCGCCCTGCTCAACCTGTGCATCAATGCTCGGGACGCCATGCCTGCTGGCGGTCGCATCAGCATCCGCTGCGTCGCGCTGGAGGTGACGCAGGAAACCGCCCAGTCACTGGATCTTCTTCCCGGCCCCTACCTGCGCTTGAGCGTCAACGACACGGGACGGGGAATGCCACCGGAGGTGATCGATCGCGCGCTCGAACCCTTCTTCACCACCAAACCTATTGGACAAAGCACCGGGCTTGGCCTGTCCATGGTCTATGGTTTTGTCCGTCAGTCAGGTGGACAACTGCAGATCAGCTCCCCGCCAGGTGAAGGTACCTGCATCCACCTGTATCTGCCCAGGCATGACACCGTTGCCCAGCTTGCGCCTGCAAAAGCTGCGTCACCGCTGTCGACTCGCAGCCCCGGAAGGCGGGTACTGCTGGTCGAGGACCAGGACGCGTTACGCCTGGTGATCGCCGAAGTGCTCGAGGAACTGGGGCACGAGGTCGAAGGCTACGCCACCGGCCCGGCTGCGCTCGAGGCAGACCAGACGTTCGACCTGCTGATCACCGACATTGGCCTGCCCTGTGGCATGAATGGCCGCCAGGTCGCCCAGGCCATGCGCCAGCGCCACCCTTCGCTGCCGGTGCTGTTCATCACCGGCTACGATGCCAATGCGGTGCTCGAGGATGGCCCCCTACCGCAAAGAACCCGCGTACTGACCAAGCCTTTTGATCTCGAGAAGCTGGTGGATCAGGTTGATCTGTTGCTGCGCGAATACCACTAGTGTCGTGTCTCGGAAATAGGCTGTTCACTTTTGACGGCGTCTTGGCCGCCCGGCCGGCGTTGCCACGCCTCGCCACAGCCCTGCTATGACTCGTCGCGGCGCCTTGCCCGAACACCCAGGCCACTCGCCAAAAGAGAACGTATTTCCGAGGCAGGACACTAGCGCCCGCCACTCAGATCAATGAAGGTGCCGGTCGCGTACGACGCCTTTTCCGACAACAGCCAAAGGATCGCCTCCGCCACCTCTTCAGGTTGGCCGCCGCGTCCCATCGGCAGGCCTGGCTCAAGCTTGCTTACGCGCTCCGGATCGCCGCTAAGGGCATGGAAGCCGGTGTGGATGTAACCCGGCCGCACACCATTGACCCGCACGCCCTCGCCAGCCACTTCCCTGGCCAGGCCCACCGTAAAGGTATCCAGGGCTCCCTTGGAAGCGGCATAGTCGACGTACTCGTTGGGCGAGCCCAGTCGCGCGGCCATCGACGAGACGTTGACGATCGCCCCGCCCTGCCCACCATGGCGGCGAGTCATGCGCAGCAAGGCGTGCTTGGCGCACAGGATCGGGCCGACCACGTTGGTCTTCATCACCTTGAGCAGGCGGAACTCGGACATGTCCTCGACACGGCTCTGCTGGCCAATGGTGCCGGCATTGTTGACCAGGGCGGTAACCGGCCCGAGCTCCTGATCGACGCACTGGAACAATCGCACCACCTCATCCTCGACGCTGGCGTCGGCACGCACGGCGATCGCCTCGGCGCCCAGCGCACGGACCTGCGCCAGCATCGCCTGTGCGGCCTGGTCGTCAGCGTGATAGTTGATGCAGATTCGGTAACCCTGTTGCGCCGCCAGCAACGCGGTGGCGGCGCCGATGCCTCGGCTGGCGCCGGTGATGACGATAACCTTGTCCATGAGTCTGCCAAGTAGCCAGGAAAAGACCTACAAGACTAGGGGAAATGCCATCACTTGAAAACCACGGGCAGGGAATCATGGGTTTCAATGGCCCGCCGAAGCGGGCGCGGCCTTGGCGGAAAAAGGCGGCTTGGCCAGCCACACCAGCAGGATCAAGCCGGCGAACACCCAGGTCAGCAAGGTGAAGTAGTCCACCGTCGACATCATGTACGCCTGGCTGTTGAGTATCTGCTCCAGCTTCGCGTAGCTCTGTGCACTGGCCCCGCCCAACTGCTCCAGGGTTTGCCGGGTGGCCGGCTCGAAGTTGCTGATGTGCTCGCTCAGGTAGGCGTGGTGCTGGTCAGCCCGACGGATCCAGATCCAGGTGGTCAACGACGCAGCGAAGCTACCGCCCAGCGTTCGCAAGAAGGTGGCCAGCCCCGATCCGTCGGCAATTTGGTGCGGCGGCAGGTCCGACAGCAGGATGCTCAGGGTCGGCATGAAGAACAGCGCCACGCCAATGCCCATGAACAACTGCACCAGGGCGATGTGCAGGAAGTCCACCTCGTTGGTGAAGCCGGCGCGCATGTAGCAACTGGTGCCGATCGCCAGGAAGGCGATGCCGGCCAGTACGCGCAGGTCGAAGCGATGGGCATACTTGCCGACGAAGGGCGACATGAGCACCGGCAACAGGCCGATCGGTGCCACCGCCAGGCCCGCCCAGGTCGCGGTGTAGCCCATCTGGGTCTGCAGCCATTGCGGCAGAATCAGGTTGATGCCGAAGAATCCCGCGTAGCCGCCTACCAGCACCAGCGTGCCGATGCGGAAGTTACGGTGCACGAACAATCGCAGGTTGACCACCGGGTGGCGGTCGGTCAGTTCCCAGATAACGAACACTGCCAGGAACACCACCGAGACCAGCGTGCCGATCACGATGAACGACGACTCGAACCAGTCCAGGTCGTTGCCCTTGTCCAGCACCACCTGCAACGCGCCGACGCCGACGATCAACGTCAGCAGGCCGATGTAGTCCATCGGCTGGCGGCTGGTGACCACCGGCCGCGTGCGCATCTGCTGGCGTACCACGGCGGCGGCGAACAGCCCGATCGGCACGTTGATGAAGAAGATCCATGGCCAGCTGTAGCTGTCGGTGATCCAGCCGCCGAGGATCGGCCCGGCAATCGGCGCCACCACCGTGACCATCGCCAGCAACGCCAGGGCCATTCCGCGTTTCGCCGGCGGGTACACGGCGATCAGCAGGGTCTGGGTCATCGGGTACAGCGGGCCGGCCACCACGCCCTGGAGCACGCGGAAAAACACCAGTTCGGACATCGACTGGGCGATGCCGCATAGGAACGAGGCCAGCACGAACAGCAGCGTGGCCCAGAGGAACAGCTTCACCTCGCCGAAACGCCGGCTCAGCCAGCCAGTCAGGGGCAAGGCGATGGCGTTGCTCACCGCGAACGAGGTGATCACCCAGGTGCCCTGCTCCGAGCTCACCCCGAGATTGCCGGAAATGGTCGGCAGCGCCACGTTGGCGATGGTGGTGTCGAGCACTTGCATGAAGGTCGCCAGCGACAGGCCGATGGTGGTCAGCAGCAGGCTCGGCGGGGTGAACTGCGCGGGGGCCGCCTGGCTCATCGCTGGGCCGTCTTGCCAGTGGCGCTGTTCTCGTGGATCAGCCGGGCGATCAGGTGGTCGGCCTCGACCAGCTGACGGTCATACACCTGGGTGGTGTAGCTGGCCTGCTGCGGCGGCTGCTGGGCCAGGGCCGGGCCGCTCTGGTCGTGCAGGTCGACCTCGGCGACGGTGGACAGGCCGATGCGCAGCGGATGCGCCTTCAACTGCTCGGGGTCGAGGTGAATTCGCACCGGTACGCGCTGGACGATCTTGATCCAGTTGCCGGTGGCGTTCTGCGCCGGCAACAGGGCGAAGGCGCTGCCGGTCCCCGCGCCGAGGCTGTCGACGGTGCCGGTGTACCTGACCTCGCTGCCGTACAAGTCGGCGGTGATCTCCACCGACTGGCCGATGCGCATGTCGCGCAGTTGGGTTTCCTTGAAGTTGGCGTCGATCCACACCTCGTCCAGCGGGATCACCGCCATGGTCGCGGTCCCCGGCTGCAGGCGCTGGCCCAGTTGCACGGTACGTTTGGCGACATAACCGGTGACCGGCGCCACCAGCGTGGTGCGGGCATGATCCAGATAGGCTTGGCGCAGGTCGGCGGCGGCGGCCATCACTTCCGGATGCGAGGACACCACGGTGTCGTCGACCAGCGCGGTGCTGGTGTTGAGTTGCTGGCGGGCGCTGTTGACGGCGGCCTGGGCCACGGTCAGGTCGTCGCGGGAGTGGGCGACTTCCTCGGCGGCGATGGCACCGCTGTCGGCCAGTACCTTGCGCCGGTTGTAGTCCTGCTGGGCTTTCTGCAGCTCGGCCTGGCGGGTCTGCAGTTGCGCCTTGAGCGAGTCGACGTTGCTGTACAGCCCGCGTACCTGGCGCACGGTGCGCGCCAGCTTGGCCTCGGCGGACTGCAGGGCAACTTCGCTGTCGGCCGGGTCGAACTGCAGCAGCACCTGGCCGGCATGCACCAGGTCACCGTCATCGGCGCCGATGCTGGTGACGGTACCGGACACCAGCGGGGTGATTTCCACGACGTTGCCGTTGACGTAGGCGTCGTCGGTGCTTTCGTGCCAGCGCCCGACCAGGCTGTACCAGGCCCAGGTGCCGGCACCGGCGAGGACCAGTATCAGCAGCAGGGCGAGCAGCCAGATCTTGCGCTTGCGCGTGTTGTCAGGCGCGGGGGCCGGGGTGGAGGTGTCAGCGGGAGTGGCCATGACAGTACCTTGGAAGATGCGTGACAGGGATCAACGATCGCCGAAGCGGCGGATCGTCAAGGGGTCGCCGGCGTTGAGCAGGACCTTGGCGAGCAGTTGCTCGAGGGTCTTGAGTTCTTCGGGTTGCAGCACGCCGACCAGTTCGTTCATTGCCGCCGCGCCAACCAGGGGCAGGCGGTCGGCCAGGCGCTGGCCATCGGCGGTCAGGGCCAGGCGAACCTGGCGGCGGTCGTCGGGGCAGCGGTTACGCAGGATCAGGCCCTTTTGCTCGAGGCGGTCGAGCATGCGGGTCATCGAGCCGCTGTCCAGGCCCAGGTAGCGGCACAGTTCGGCCGGGGTATCTACCTGGTACTGGGTGACGATGATCAGCACCTTGAACTGGGCGGCGGTGACACCGTCGGCTTCGAGGTGCCAGTCGAGGATGCGGTCCTTGAGGAGCGCTGCGCGGCCGAGCAGCATGCCTATGGCGCAGGTCTGGAAGTTTTCCGGGGTGAAATGGGACATCGGGGTCTGCTCGGGTAATTGTGTGAAAATATTACTGCTTAGGCAGTGAATGTCAAAGCTTTGATTAGGGGGCTAAAGAAAATTTAATCGGGTTCGGGTTCGGGTTTCAGGGTGTGGGTTTTGAATTTTTTTGTGCGCATTCGTAGACGATATCGACATTTAGTCACCTTTCCGCCCTTACGGCGGGTTACTTTGGTCTTAACTCGTCGTCCGCGGCCAAAGTAACCAAAGCCGCCCCG
>NZ_NIBE01000135.1:14187-14612 GCF_002205115.1 Pseudomonas sp. DrBHI1 | reverse complement strand
TTCATCCGGCCCCTGCGCTTCGCTCCGGGGTCCCCTCGCTCCGTTCTTGCTCCCGGGAGGACCGCGCTGAACGCCCCATCCTGGGGCTCAGCGCTTGACGGCCATCCATGGCCGTCACCTCCCTCCGCAAGACCTGCGCTCGGCCTCCTGAAGTCGCAATTGGTGTTGCCTGAACTATCGCGCGCTTAGAAGCAAGAGCAAGAGCAATAAGCGCGAAGTTAGTTGTTTGACCATTAGTTATGTATTGGCTGTTCCGGCCCTTTCGCGGGGCAAGCCCGCTCCTACAGGTTTCTATATAACGACGACTATCGCGTGGGAGCGGGCTTGCCCCGCGATACGATCGAAAGATTAACTAAGTTTTCAACTAGCGACAGCTGCGCCAGTCTAGGCGCCGCCCGTAATTTGCGCGACTTCAGGAGGCCGAG
>NZ_NIBE01000135.1:0-14021 GCF_002205115.1 Pseudomonas sp. DrBHI1 | reverse complement strand
AGGGGCCGGATGAATGAGCGCGCGGTTTTGCTTACTTTTGCCAAGACAAAAGTAAGTCGCCGCAAGGCGAAACAGCGATATAAGCGTCGACGCTGCCAATGAATGCGCGCACAACCTTCAAACAACGTAAAACCAAAAACCAAAAACCAAAAACCAAAAACCAAAAACTAACAACTAACAGAACATTCCAAAAACTTTACTCAACTACCAAATCCCGCCCAACATCCCACCCTCCCCCAAGCGCCGCAATCAACTGCACACTCGCCACCAACCGCCCCTGCAACAACGTCAACACACTCCGCTCGTTGCTAAGCGCCGTCGTCTGCACATTGACCACATCCAGATACCCGATCAACCCCGCCTTGTACTGGTTCTCGGTCAACCGCAACGACTCCCGCGCCGCGTCCAGCGCCTCCTGCCGCACCACCGCCTCGTCCCCGTACACCTTGAGCTGCACCAGATAGTTCTCGACCTCCTTGAACCCGTCGAGCACCGTCTGCCGATACTGCGCCACGGTCTGGTCGTACACCGCCACCGTCCGGTCAACCTCGGCACTGCGCTTGCCGGCGTCGAACAGCGTCAGCGCCAGCTGCGGCCCGACCGACCAGTAACGGTTGGGCAACTCGATCCAGTTGTTGAAACTACTGCTGGAATACCCCCCGTTCATGCTCAAGGACAGATCCGGGAAATACGCCGCCCGCGACACACCGATATTCGAGTTGGCCGCCATGACCTTGCGCTCGGCCGAGGCGATGTCGGGACGCCGCTCGAGCAGCTGCGACGGCAGCGACAGCGGCACCTGCGGCAACGCCGGAATATCATCGCTCGCCGCCAGGGCAAAGTCGGCCGGCGCCTTGCCCATCAGCACGGCGATGGCGTTCTCGTACTGCGCCCGCTGCCAGGCCAGGTCGATCAGGTCGGCCTGGGTGCTCTTGAGCTGGGTACGCGCCTGGGCCACGGCATCCGGCCCGGCAACTCCGGCGCGGTACTGGTTCTCGTTCATCTTCAGCGACCGCTCATAGGCCGCCACGGTGGCCTCGAGCAGGCGCTTCTGCGCGTCGATCACCCGCAGTTGCAGGTAGTTCTGAACCAGTTCCGACTGCTGACTCAGGCGAATGGCCGCCATGTCGGCCAGGCTGGCCTCGGCGCTGGACTCGTTGGCGTTCACGGTTTCACGCAACTTGCCCCACAGGTCGATCTCCCAGCTCACCCCGAGCTGCGCGTTGTAGGTATCGCGGATGCCGCTGCTGTTGTTCGACAGGCTGGAGCTGGAACTACCGGTGCCCTGGGCCGAACGGTTCTTGCTGGTGGTCAGGTTCAGCGAAGGGAACAGCGAGGCACGGCTACTGCGCACCAGCGCCTGGGCCTGACGGTACTGCGCCTCGTACTGTGCCACCGTCTGGTTGCTGCGGTTGAGCTCCTCAACCAGGGCGTCGAGCTGCTTGTCGCCATAGATCTCCCACCACGCCCCCCGAGCGATGGCATCAGACGGATTGGCCTGGGTCCAGCCCTCGGCCTGCTTGAACTGCGCCGGGGTACTGACCTCGGGGCGGAGGTAGTCCGGGCTCAGGGTACAGGCGCTGAGCATGGCCACGCACAACCCGGCGCTGACCAGGCGCGAGCCGCGTCCCTGGGTCAGCAGCTTGAGGGCACGGTGGATTCGGGTGTGGGCAAAGTTCATAGCGGGTTATCCAGGGCAGCGTCGGTGCGCACGCCGCGCCAGCGGTTGAACCGGTGGCGCAGGCGATCAAGGTACAGGTAAACCACAGGTGTGGTGTAAAGGGTGAGGATCTGGCTGAACACCAGGCCGCCGATGATGGTCAGGCCCAGGGGCTGGCGCATCTCGGCGCCCTCGGCGCGGCTGAGCAGCAGCGGCAGCGCGCCGAGGATCGCGGCCAGGGTGGTCATCAGGATCGGCCGTAGGCGCAGCAGGCAAGCGCGGCGGATCGACTCCTCCGGCGACAGGCCTTCATGGCGCTCCAGTTGCAGGGCCAGGTCGATCATCAAGATGGCGTTCTTCTTCACCACGCCGATCAGCAGGAACAGCCCCAGCAACGAGATCAGGCTGAACTCGCCACCGGTCAGGTACAGCGCCAGCAACGCGCCGACCCCGGCCGAGGGCAGCGTGGAAAGGATCGTCAGTGGGTGGATGTAGCTCTCGTAGAGGATGCCGAGCACCAGGTACACCAGCACCAGGGCGCCAAGGATCATCAGCGGCTGGCCTTCGGTGGTCTTGGTGAAGGCGTCGGCGTCGCCGCCGAGCTTGGCGATCACCGACTCGGGCAGGCCGAGCTTGGCCACCGCGCGCTCCAGCGCGGCCATGGCCTGGTCGGGGCTGTAGCCTTCGGCGACATCGAACGAGATGTCCTCGGAGGCGAACTGCCCTTCGTGGCTGACGCGGTCGTTGGCCAGGCTGTTCTCGTAGCGGGCGAAGGTGGACAGCGGCACCCGGGCACCGTCGGCGGTGATCACCTGCACCTGCTCCAGGGTGCTTGGGTCCCAGGCGTATTTCGGGTTGATCTCCAATACCACCTGGTACTGGTTGAGGCTGTCGTAGATGGTCGAGATCTGCCGCTGGCTGTAGGCGTTGTTCAGCACCGCGGTGACCATGTCCATGTCGATGCCCAGGCGCTTGGCCTGGTCACGGTCGACCACCAGGGTCACCTGCTGGGTGCCGGCGCCGTCGCGGGCGTCGATGGCGGTCAGCTCGGGCAGCTTGCGCAGCTCGGCGGCCACCTTCGGGAACCACTCGCGCAGGGCGGCCAGATCGCCGCTCTGCAGGGTGTAGAGGTACTGCGAGGTGCTCTGGTCGCGGCCGCCGCCGCCCAGTTGCAGGTCCTGGTCGGCCATCAGGTACAGGCGCCCACCAGGGATCTTCGGCAGGTCCTTGCGCAGGCGGTCGATCACCTTCTGCGCGTTCTCCTTGCGCTCGGCGATCGGCTTCAGGCGCACCAGCACGAAGGCGTTGTTGGTGCCGCTGTTGCCGCCGATGAAACCGGCGACGCTCTCCACCGCCGGGTCCTTGAGCAAGGCGCGGCGGTAGATCTCCATCTTCGGCTGCATCACGGTGAACGACAGGCCGTCATCGCCACGGATGAAGCCTTGCAGCTGGCCGGTGTCCTGCTGCGGCATCAGGGTCTTGGGCACTACCACGTACAGGGCGATATTCAGGCCGATGGTGGCCAGCAGGCTGAGCAGGGTCAGGCGCTTGTGCCGCAGCGCCCAGCCCAGGCTCTTGTCGTAGCCGGCGACCATGCGCTGGTGAATGTGGTCGCTCCAACGCTGCAGGCGAGTCTGCTGCTGCGGGCCATGGACCTTGAGCCAGCGCGAGCAGAGCATCGGCGTCAGTGTCAGCGACACCACCAGCGACACGACAATCGCCGCGGCCAGGGTGATCGAGAACTCCTTGAACAGCCCGCGCACGATGCCGCCCATGAACAGGATGGAGACGAACACCGCCACCAGCGAGACGTTCATCGACAGCAGGGTGAACCCCACCTCCTGCGCGCCCTTGTAGGCGGCGCGCATGGGGTTTTCGCCGTTCTCGATATGCCGCGAAATGTTCTCCAGTACCACGATGGCGTCGTCCACCACCAAGCCGGTGGCGAGGATCAGCGCCATCAGCGACAGGTTGTTCAGCGAGAACCCGCACAGGTACATGACCGCGAAGGTGCCCACCAGCGAAACCGGCACCGCCAAGCTCGGGATCAGCGAGGCACGCAGGTTGCCGAGGAACAGGTAAACCACCAGGATCACCAGTACCACGGCGATCAGCAAGGTGTGCTCGGCCTCCTTGAGGGTGGCCTTGATCACCGGCGAGCGGTCCATGGCCACATTGAGCTTGACGCTGGCCGGCAGGAGCGACTGCAAGGCCGGCAACTCGGCCTTGATCTGCTCGACGGTCTGGATGATGTTGGCGTTGGTCTGGCGGTTGACCACCAGCAGCACCGCGCTCTCGTCGTTGAAGAATCCGCTGTTATAGCGGTTCTCCACGCCATCGCTGACCTTGGCCACATCGGACAGGCGCAGGATCGCGCCGTTCTGCTGGCGGATCACCAGCGGCTTGTAGTCCTCGGCGGTTTCCAACTGATCATTGGCGCGCACCTGCCAGTTGCGTTCGCGGTCTTCGACGAAGCCCATGGGCCGGCGTTGGTTGGCGTTGGCCACCGCATTGCGCACGTCGTCCAGCGACAGGCCGTACTGGTTGAGCAGCTGCGGTTCGAGCTCGATGCGCACCGCCGGCAGCGAGCTGCCGCCGATCTGTACCTCCCCTACTCCGCTGACCTGCGCCAGGCTCTGGGAGAGGATGGTGTCGGCCAGGTCATAGAGCTTGCCCTTGGACAGCACGTCCGAGGTCAGCGACAGCACCATGATCGGCGCCTGGGACGGGTTGATCTTCTTGTAGGTGGGCATGCTGCGCATGCCGCTGGGCAGCAGGTTGCGGGTGGCGTTGATCGCCGCCTGCACCTCACGCGCCGCGCCGTCTATGTCGCGGCCCAGCTCGAAGCCGATGATCACCCGGGTCGAGCCCTGGTTGGAGCTGCTGGTCAGCGTGGTGACGCCGGCAATGGCGCCGAGCTTACGCTCCAGCGGCGTGGCCACGGTGGAGGCCATGACCTCAGGGCTGGCGCCGGGCAGGCTGGCCTGCACCACAATTACCGGGAAGTCCATCTGCGGCAGCGGCGACACCGGCAGCAGGCCGAAACTCACACCACCCAGCAACATGATCGCCAGGCTCAGCAGCATGGTGGCTACCGGCCGTCGAATGAAGGGTCCGGACAGGTTCATGCTTCAGCCTGCCGCGCATCGTCAGCCGGGCGCCAGCGACGCGCCAGACGGTCGAAGTACAGGTAGATGACCGGCGTGGTGAACAAGGTCAGCACTTGGCTGACCAACAGGCCGCCGACCATCACCAGGCCCAGCGGCTGGCGCAGCTCGGCGCCGGAACCGGTGGCGAGCATCAGCGGTACGGCGCCGAACAGCGCGGCCAGGGTGGTCATCAGGATCGGCCGGAAGCGCAGCAGCGCCGCCTGGTAGATCGCGTCACGCGGGCTCATGCCCTGGTGTCGCTCAGCCTCCAGGGCGAAGTCGATCATCATGATCGCGTTCTTCTTGACGATGCCGATCAGCAGGATGATGCCGATGATCGCGATCATGCCCAGGTCGTTGCCGCTCAGCAGGAGCGCCAACAAGGCCCCCACCGCCGCCGACGGCAGCGTGGAAAGGATGGTCACCGGGTGGATGTAGCTCTCGTAAAGCACGCCCAGCACGATGTACATGGTCACCACCGCGGCCAGGATCAGCAGCAAGGTGCTCGACAGCGAGGCCTGGAACGCCTCGGCGGCGCCCTGGAAGCGGGTCTGCACGCCGATCGGCATGCCGATGTCCTGCTGCACCTGCTCGATCACCTTGACCGCCTCGCCCAGGGAGGCGCCATGGGCCAGGTTGAACGACATCATCACCGCCGGGAACTGGCCGATGTGCGAGATGGCCAGCTGGGCCTGGCGCTGCTCGATGCGCGCCAGGGCCGACAGGCGCACCTGGCCGCCGTCGGTGGCCTTGACGTGGATCGACTCCAGGGCCTGCGGGCCGAGGCTGGCGGCAGTCTGCGACTGCAGCACCACGCGGTACTGGCTGGCCTGGGTGTAGATGGTCGAGATCTGCCGCTGGCCGAAGGCGTCGTACAGCGCGTTGGTGATCTGCGCCACAGTGATGCCCAGACGACTGGCCATGTCGCGGTCGATCACCAGGAATACCTGCAGGCCCTGGTCCTGCAGGTCGCTGGCCACATCCTGCAGCTCGGGGCGGTCCTTGAGCGCCTGCACCAGCTTGCCGCTCCACTCGGCGAGCATGTCGGCATCCGGCGAGCTCAGGCTGAACTGGTACTGGGTGCGGCTGACCCGGTCCTCGATGCTCAGGTCCTGCACCGGCTGCATGAACAGGCGAATGCCGACCAGCTTGTCGAGCTGTGGCTGCAGGCGGTTGATCACCTCGGAGGCGGTGACGTCGCGCTCGCCGTGGGGCTTGAGGTTGATCAGCAGGCGGCCGCTGTTGAGGGTGGCATTGTCGCCATCCACGCCGATGTAGGAAGACAGGCTCTGCACCGCCGGATCCTGCAGGATCACCTTGGCCAGGGATTGTTGGCGCTCGCTCATGGCGGCGAACGAGGTCGATTGCGGCGCTTCGGAAATACCCTGGATGACCCCGGTGTCCTGGGCCGGGAAGAAGCCCTTGGGCACCATCATGTACAGCACCACGGTCAGCGCCAGGGTGGCAACGGCCACCAGCAGGGTTAGCGGCTGGCGCTGCAACACCCAGGTCAGGGCGGTGCCGTAGTGCTTGATCAGCCAGTCGATCCAGGCACCGCTGGCGCGGTAGAAGCGGCTTTGTTCCTCTTCCATGGGCTCGCGCTTGAGCAGGCGCGCGCACATCATCGGCGTCAGGGTCAGCGACACCACCAGGGAAATCAGGATGGCCACCGCCAGGGTGATGGCGAACTCACGGAACAAGCGCCCGACCACATCGGCCATGAACAACAGCGGAATCAGCACGGCGATCAACGAGAAGGTCAGCGAGATCAGGGTGAAGCCGATCTGCTTCGCGCCCTTGAGCGCGGCCTGCATGGGTGTTTCGCCCTCCTCGATGTGCCGGGAGATGTTCTCCAGCATGACGATGGCATCGTCCACCACGAAGCCGGTGGCGATGGTCAGGGCCATCAAGGTGAGGTTGTTGACCGAGAAACCGGCCAGGTACATCACCCCGAAGGTGCCGATAAGCGACAGCGGAACGGCGATGGAGGGAATGATGGTGGCGCTGAAACGGCGCAGGAAAACGAAGGTGACCATCACCACCAGGGCGATGGCGAACAGCAGCTCGTGCTGCACATCGCGCACGGCGGCGCGGATGGTCTGGGTGCGGTCGGTGAGCACGCTGACATCCAGGCCCGCCGGCAGGTTGTCGGTGATTGACGGCAGCAGTTCCTTGATCCGGTCGACCACCTCGATGACGTTGGCACCGGGCTGGCGCTGGATATTCAGCAGCACCGCCTCGTTCTGGTTGGCCCAGGCGGCCAGGCGTTCGTTCTCGGCGCCGTCGACGATCTCGGCGACGTCCTTCAGGCGCAGTGGCGCGCCATTGCTGTACTTGAGGATGAGGTTGGCGTATTCCTCGGGGGAGCGCAGCTGGTCGTTGGCGTCGAGCATCGACACCCGGGTCGGGCCGTCGAAGTTGCCCTTGGGCTGGTTGACGTTGGAGGCGCCGATCAGGGTGCGCACGTCGTCCAGGTTGAGACCGTTAGCGGCCAGGGCGTCGACGTTGACCTTGATCCGCACAGCTTGGCGCTGCCCGCCGGCGATGCTGACCATGCCGACGCCGCTGATCTGGGCGATCTTCTGCGCCACGCGGGTGTCGACCAGGTCATTGAGCTTGGGCAGCGGCATGGTCTTCGAGGAAATGGCCAGGGTCAGCACCGGCGTGTCGGCCGGGTTGACCTTGTTGTACACCGGCGGCGCCGGCAGGTCGTTGGGCAGCAGGTTGCTGGCGGCGTTGATCGCGGCCTGCACCTGCTGCTCGGCGACATCCATGTTCATGTCGAGGTTGAAGCGCAGGGTCAGCACCGAGGCGCCGCCGGAGCTGGTGGAGGCCATCTGTTCCAGGCCCGGCATCTGCCCGAACTGGCGTTCCAGCGGCGCGGTGACGGCGCTGGTCATGACCTGCGGGCTGGCGCCAGGGTACAGGGTCATGACGCGGATGGTCGGGTAGTCGACCTGAGGCAAGGCCGCCACCGGCAGCAGCTTGTAGGCGATCAAGCCGGCCAGGACGATGGCCAGCATGCTCAGCGTGGTGGCGACCGGCCGCAGGATGAACAGGCGCGAGAGGTTCATGCGCCCGCCTTGGTGCCTGGTTCACCGGTCTGGGCCGAGCCCTTGGCGCCCTGCCCCTGCAGGTGCTGGCCGGGGGTGGTCGGAACCTGGGAGCTGTCCTCGACCACATCGACCTTGGTGCCTTCGCGCAGGCGGTCAGTGCCTTCCAGCACCAGGCGCTCGCCGGCGGCCAGGCCCTCGACGATCACCGTGTTCTCGCCATCGCTGGCGCCGACCTTGAGCTTGCGCACGTTGATGGTGTTCTCGGCGTTGACCACATAGGCGAAGGTGCCGTCGTTGCCAAACTGGATCGCCGCTGCCGGTGCCAGCACCACCTGCTTGAGGGTGTCGGCCAGCAAGCGCACGTTGACAAACTGGTTGGGGAACAGCGCGTGGTCGGTGTTCTGGAAGGTGCCCTTGAACTTCAGGGTGCCGGTGGCGACGTCGATCTGGTTGTCGAGACTGCCCAGCACACCGGTGGACTGCAGCTTCTGATCGCCCCGGTCCCAGGCCTCGACCGGCAGGCTGGCGCCGCTGCGGTAGCGGGCCAGCACGGTGTCGAGCTGGGTTTCCGGCAGGGTGAAGGCAACGCTGATCGGCTGGGTCTGGGTGATGATCACCAGCGCCGTGGTGTCGTTGGCCGCCACCAGGTTGCCCAGGTCCAGCTGGCGCAGGCCCACGCGGCCGCTGATCGGTGCGCGGATCTGGGTGAACTCGAGATTCAGGCGTGCCTCGTTGACCTGGGCCTGGTTGGTCTTGACCAGCCCCTGGAACTGACCGACCTGAGCTTCGGCGGTGTCCAGGGTCTGCTTGGCGATGCTGTCCTCGGCGTACAGGCCTTTATAGCGGGCCAGGTCGACCTGGGCATTCTTCAACTGCGCCTGATTCTGCGCCAGAGTGCCCTCGGCCTGCTGCAAGGCGATGCGGTAGGAACGTGGGTCGATCTCGGCCAGCAGATCGCCGGCCTTGACCTGCTGGCCCTCCTTGAAGTGGACCTTGACCAGCTCGCCGGCCACCCGGCTGCGCACGTTGACCGTGTTGGTCGCGGTCACGGTGCCGAGGGCCTTGTAATAAAGCGGGAAGTCTCCGACCCGCACCGGCTCGACCCGCACCGGGACCGCCTCGGTGGAGGCGCCGAAGCCCGGCCGCCCGCCCATGCCCAGGCCCTTGCCCGGACGGTGCCCGCCGCCTTCCTTGTGGACGGTCGCCGCGGGCCACAGCCACCAGGCCAGCAGGGCCACCAGCAGCAGGATCAGCAGGCCGAACAGCCAGCGACGAGGGGAACGGGAATTGGAGGCTTGCATGGGTCGAACGAACCTTGTTCAGAGAAAGACGGCGTGGAGAGCGTGAACGATAAGCACTGGCATCGTTTTAGCAAAGGGGCTTTACCAGTGCTTTACCTTCGGCTGACGTTGGCAAAGGGGTGAACTTTAAATGAAAACGGCCTGGAACTGGGTCCAGGCCGTTACCGGGTGTTACCTGGTTCGCCGGCAAGCCGGCGAACACTTACTTCAAGACAGCCAGCGCCGCCTCGTAGTTCGGCTCGTCGGCGATTTCGCCCACCAGCTCGCTGTGCAGCACCTTGTCGTTTTCATCCAGCACCACCACGGCACGGGCGGCCAGGCCGGCCAGCGGGCCATCAGCGATGGCGACGCCGTAGTTTTCCAGGAACTCGCGGCCACGCAGGGTCGACAGGTTCTTCACGTTCTCCAGGCCTTCGGCGCCGCAGAAGCGCGCCTGGGCGAACGGCAGGTCGGCAGAGATGCACAGCACCACGGTGTTGGCCACGTCATTGGCCTGGGCGTTGAACTTGCGCACCGAGGTGGCGCAGGTCGGGGTGTCGACGCTCGGGAAGATGTTCAGCACCTTGCGCTTGCCGGCGAAGTCGGCCAGCGACTTGTTCGACAGATCGCCAGCGACCAGGGAGAAGGCAGGTGCCGCGGCGCCTTGCTTCGGCAGTTCACCGCTGACCTGAACCGGGTTGCCTTTGAGAGTCACTTGAGCCATGACGGAAATCCTTATACGGGGGGTTGAAAAGGATTCAGAGTTAACCATGAAGGGGCGCAAGTGCCTATGGGTAAAGATGAAATTGCCCTACGATCGGGCAATTCCTGTAGACAAACGCCCGGGTGACTGACGTCGACCCGGGCGTTCTTCCTACGTGACAGGGGCTCAGGCCAGCAGGCCGTACACCACTGAGGTCAGGGCCACCAGGCCGACGACCACCACGAACAGGTTGGACAGCGCGCCGCTGTACTTGTGCATCGATGGCACGCGGCGGATGGCGTACATCGGCATCAGGAACAGCAACACGGCGATGATCGGGCCGCCGAGGGATTCGATCATGCCGAGGATGCTCGGGTTGAGGGTGGCGACGATCCAGCACACCACCAGCATCAGCGCGGCGACGATACGGTCCAGGGCCTTGGCGCTCGGGCGCATGCCGGCCTTGACGATCATGCCCTTGAGGCCCTCGCTGGCACCGATATAGTGGCCCAGGAACGACTTGGCAATGGCAATGAAGGCGATCAAGGGCGCGGCGAAGGCGATGGCCGGCTGCTCGAAGTGGTTGGCCAGGTACGACAGGATCGACAGATTCTGCGCCTTGGCCTCGGCCAACTGGGCGCTGCTCAGGGTCAGCACGCAGCTGAACACGAAGAACAGCACCATCAGCACCATCAGCAGGTGCGCGCGACGCAGGATCTGGCCGCTGCGCTCATCGGCATTCTCGCCGTAGCGGCGCTTCTGGTCGACGGCGAAGGCCGAGATGATCGGCGAATGGTTGAACGAGAACACCATCACCGGGATCGCCAGCCACACGGTGTGCAGGAAGGCCGAGCCCGACGGCACCTGGGCGGCGGTGTCGAGAATGCCGCCGTTCCAGTGCGGCACCAGGTACAGGGCCAGCAGCGCCAGGGCAACGATGAACGGGTAAACCAGCAGGCTCATGACCTTGACCGTGGCCTGCTCGCCGCAGCGCACGATGGCCAAGAGGCCCAGGATCAGCACAAACGACAGGATCGCCCGCGGTGGCGGCGCGATGTGCAGTTGGTGCTCCATGAAGCTGCTGACGGTGTTGGTCAGCGCCACGCTGTAGATCAGCAGGATCGGGAAGATGGCGAAGAAGTACAGGACGGTGATCAGCGCGCCGGCGGTGATGCCGAAATGCTCCTCGACCACCTCGGTGATGTCGCCGCCCTTGCTGCCGGAAAGCACGAAGCGGGTCAACCCGCGGTGGGCGAAATAGGTCATGGGGAAGGCCAGCAAGGCCAGCACCAGCAGCGGCCAGAAACCGCCAAGGCCGGCGTTGATGGGCAGGAACAGGGTTCCGGCGCCGATGGCCGTGCCGAAGAGGCCCAGCATCCAGGTGGTGTCTTGACGCGACCAGCTGCCGAGGGTGGCGGGGGTCGATTCTACAAAGCGTTGTTCAACGCTTGGGGCCTGCTCATTCATTCCGGGTGAAGCTCCACTCGCAAGACTGCAACAGGCTGAGAATGGCGAAATAGACGATTCGCCCAACTCAACCGGGGAAGAGGGGCGCGATTGTGCATGCAAAGGTTGCACTTGGGGAAGCCCCGCCCGAGGGACGGTTGCACTTGTCTTTACAAGCGGGTTGTGCTGGAGGGGGCTGCTTGGCAGCCCCTGGCAGATTACCGCTGCACGGCGGCAAACGCCTCGGCCACCTGGCGCAGGTTGGCCGGACGCAGGCCGGACATGCATACCCGGCCGCTGTCGATCAGGTAAACACCGAACTCGTCACGCAGCCGACGCACTTGCTCCACGCTGAAGCCGGTGTAGCTGAACATGCCACGCTGGCGCAGGAAGAACTGGAAGTCCTGGCCCGGCAGCAGCTCGCCGAGCAAGTCGACCAAACCTTGGCGCATGTCGAGGATACGCTTGCGCATCACCTCCACTTCCGCTGCCCACTGAGCGTTCAGCGCGGTATCGCCAAGCACCCCGGCCACCAGCTGGGCGCCGAACGCGGGCGGGCTGGAGTAGTTGCGGCGCACGGTGGCCTTGAGCTGGCCGAGCACACTGGAGGCGGTGGCGGCATCGTCGCAGACCACCGACAGCCCCCCTACCCGCTCGCCGTACAGCGAGAAGATCTTCGAGAACGAGTTGCTGACCAGGCACGGCACGCCGGCACGGGCCATCTCACGGATGGCGTAGGCGTCTTCCACCAGGCCTTCACCGAAGCCCTGGTAGGCGATGTCGAGGAACGGAATCAGCTGGCGCGCCTTGACCACTTCGACCACCTGCTGCCACTGCGGCTGGTTTAGGTCGACGCCGGTGGGGTTGTGGCAGCACGGGTGCAGCAGGACGATGCTGTTCGCCGGCAGGGTCTGCAGGGTCGCCAGCATACCGGCGAAATCGACGCCACGGCTGGCGCTGTCGAAGTACGGGTAGCTGTGCACCTTGAAGCCCGCGCCTTCGAAGATCGCCCGGTGGTTGTCCCAGGTCGGGTTGCTCACCCACACCTCGGAGCCCGGGAAGTAGCGCTTGAGGAAGTCGGCACCGACTTTCAGCGCGCCCGAGCCGCCGACGGTCTGCACGGTGGCCACGCGGCCATCGCTCACGGCCGGGTGATCTGCGCCGAACAGCAGCGCCTGGATCGCCTGGCGGTAGGCAGCCAGGCCTTCCATCGGCAGGTACAGCGAGGCTTCGTGGGGCTGGCCGGCCAGGCGCTTCTCCACCTCGCCCACCGCCGCCAGCTGCGGCACCACGCCAGCTTCGTCGTAGTACAGGCCGATACTCAGGTTGACCTTGTCGGCGCGCGGGTCGGCCTTGAAGGTTTCCATCAACGAGAGGATCGGGTCGCCGGCATAGGCATCGACATGTTTGAACACAGCGTGCAGCTCCTTGGAAATCAGGACAGTTCAGGGAAGGCTCCAGCGAGGATACCCGCAGTGGGGCGTGAGGAACATCACCGATGTGCAAGGAGTCGATGCAGGGGTGCAAGAGCGAGCGTTACGACGCAAAGACATTTCCCACATCAATTCCGGAAACGGATGAATGGGCACCCTCTGCATCGGCCTGCCATTGTCCCGCTCACACGAATTACATGTATAAAAAAAGAGGGATTGATGCAGCCGGACAGGACGTACCAAGTCATTGCCCATCATGGAATTACCTTCGATATCAGCGAGTTCACCGTCCAGCCAGGTGAGCACTGCCAATTGCGCAAGTTGGCCTTACCCTTCGTGCACAAAGGGCATTACCAAATCGTGGAGGCCGTGGCCCAACTCTATGACCGCATGCTCGCAGGCAATCTGCCATGCCAGATGAAAGTTGCAGTATCACGCCCACTCACACGTCAGCAGGGGGACGTGCTGAATGATCAACGGAGCGATGTGCTCACCCTGGTCGGAGCAGCAGTGGGTAAAGCGGCAGGAACTACCGTTGTCGGAATCGCGGGTACGATGGCCGCTGGATTAGTGGCCTCCGCTGCAGGATTTGCAGCCTCGAGGCTGGCAAAGGGAGCAATACCAACATTTCATGCCGGCGATGTTTTGGTATCGCTTCAAGCCCAGGTCAACGGGGGAATTGGCCCTCAACGTAGCGCGCTGCTGCTGATTCTCTGAGGACGGGTATACACAATGTCCTATATCTACCTGACTCTGTTTACTGCACTGACAGGCTGGTTCCTCGACTGGATCTGCAAGCCGATTCTGGTGCGCAGATGGCTCTACCTGGTTTTCCAGATCACAGGCATCACCGCTTGCACCCAACTCGGTGCCCAGGAGGTTCTTTACTGGGATGGAGGGGCATGGGGCCTGTTCTTTTCACTCGCCGGATTTCCTCTGCTGTTCGAACGCTCGAGCTGGTATGAGCGAAACCGATAGAGGAGGCATTCATGACCATGCTTTACCTGCTGATCTATCTGCCGGTCGCAATCCTTCTGTTCGACTGGCTTTGCAGGTCAGTACTGCTTCGCAGAATCCTGTGCATCGTCTTCATGGTGGCGGGCATCAGCACTTGTTCACTGCTGGGGCAACGCGAGTTCATGAATCTCGATGGTGGGCAATGGGCTCTATTCTTCGTCGTGCTCGGCACGACCCTGCTGTTTGATCGCTCGCACTTGATCGTGATCGGGATTGGGGAGCTGCGCCCCGTCCCGATCCGGATGGGGCCAATTCAGCCCGCCAACCCCCGCAACTC
>NZ_NIBE01000134.1:0-1202 GCF_002205115.1 Pseudomonas sp. DrBHI1 | reverse complement strand
ACAGGAACCAAACCTACAGTAGAAAAAATAGACCTGTCCAATTTTCAGCCACTTTCATACTTTTTCACGCCCAAGATCAATAGTAAAATCAGCTGGTCATTTGGCTCTTAAATGGCATAATCTGACGATTCGTTGACGACAACCTCACCCGCTTGATTTAGCGAGAACACTCCACATGCAGCCAGTCATACAACACCCTTGGGATATAACACCAAGCGAGGCCATAGATCTACAGATACGACTATCTAAACTTGTAGTCAAGCAAGATCAGCTTGGGCCTATCTCTAGTATCGCAGGCATTGATGTCGCCTACCACAAAGAAAACGATACACTCATTGCCTCCATTGTTGTGGTTGACGCAGAAAGCCTGGAAATCATCGAAGAGCATGCATGGTCGGATACGACTTCGTTCCCCTATGTGCCTGGTCTTTTTTCGTTTAGAGAGCTGCCTTCTATCGTAAAGCTCTTATCAACTATAACCCACCGACCTGACTTGATCATCTGCGACGGGCAAGGTATTGCTCACCCTCGTCGGTTTGGCTTGGCATCGCATTTGGGGGTACTTTATGACATACCCACTATTGGATGCGGAAAAAGTCGCTTTATTGGTGAATACGCACCTCCCCTTGATGAAAGGGGATGCCAATCAGGCCTGTTCGACGGCGACGAACTAATCGGGGCCGCGCTCAGGACTCAAAAACATGTAAAACCTGTGTTCGTTTCAATGGGCAAAAAGGGGACAGATTTATTTTCTCTACTCTAATTTTGGCCTGCCCTGCTTCCTTCGCTCAATTCGTTTTCCAGTGATCTGCGCGATCTCGTCCACGAACCGGCTACTACCCGTCAATTGTCCTCGCTGAATTGCGTCTCGAATCAGGCTAAGCTCTTCGTCCGATATCGCCTGCCTCACAAACTCGGCGTAGTGCTTGCGCCGGAGCTCTTCAGTTTCCCCCAATGCTTAAAACAAGGGATTATCATCAAGCCAATTCTGCCGTTTCGCAGCTCCCATCCTGATCGAATAACTCGACCAAAGATAATCACCAGCCTCAACTGTCATCCGCGCCCGGACTGGATTCAATTCGATGTAGCGGCAACAAGCCAACAGGTAGGTATCAGACTGCACAATGCTGGACTTAAAACGACTTTCCCACAATGTACCGGTACGACCCTCTAGTCGATTACGATAGCGCGTCGCTCGCGCC
>NZ_NIBE01000001.1:0-28841 GCF_002205115.1 Pseudomonas sp. DrBHI1 | reverse complement strand
CTTCCCCATGTGAGAGTAGGTCATCGTCAAGATTCATTTCGCAAAACCCCTATCTGCGCGAGCAGGTAGGGGTTTTGTCTTTTCCGCGTTTCTAAGCCAACGCCGCCTCTGTTGTGCAACACGCAGCGTGGGCGCGGGGGATCGTGTCGCCTGCGGAAAATGTGACCCGAACATCGATACAGTTCCTCATAATGGCCGTCTCCCACAATTCGAGTCGGAACACTAGAATAGAGCCGACGCATCCATTCAGAACCCCTTTATGCCCAACCCTGTCGATCCCGAAGCGCTCGCACAGCTGCCGCTGGACGAACTCGTGGCCTGCCACGAGTGCGACCTGTTGATGCGCAAGACCACGCTGCAGCATGACGAGAAGGCCTTGTGCCCGCGCTGCGGCTACGAGCTGTACGCTCATCGCCACAACCTGATCAACCGTAGCCTGGCCCTGGTCCTGACCGCCCTGCTGCTGTACGTACCGGCCAATTTCCTGCCGATCATGCAATTGCACCTGCTCGGCCAGACCTCCGACGACACCGTCTGGAGCGGTGTATTAGGCCTATACAACTCAGAGATGCGCGGCATCGCCGTGGTGGTGTTCCTGTGCAGCATGGCCATCCCTTTGCTCAAGCTGCTCTGCCAGCTGATGGTGCTGTTGAGCATCCGCCTGGATATTGGCCGCAGCTATGGCCTGCTGATCTATCGTATCTATCACCACCTGCGTGAATGGGGCATGCTCGAGGTCTACTTCATGGGCGTGCTGGTGGCCATCGTCAAGCTGGTCGACCTGGCCGAGCTGAGCATCGGCCTGGGCCTGTTCTGCTTCATCAGCCTGTTGCTGGTGCAGGTATGGCTCGAGGTGGTCATGTCGCCACACCAGATCTGGGTGGCCTTGTCGGGGGAGGATGTCCATGCGGGCGATTGATGCAGGCATCCTGGTCTGCAATGAATGTCACCAGCTGAACCGCCAGGAGCCGGACAGCACCTCGCAGGTCTGTACCCGCTGCGGCGCGGTGGTGCATGCCCGGCGGCCCAACAGCATCGTGCGCACCTGGGCGCTGCTGATAACGGCCATGGTGCTCTATATCCCGGCCAATGTGCTGCCGATCATGACCGTCAGCGCGCTCGGCCAGGGCAGCCCGGACACCATCATGTCCGGCGTCATCACCTTGATGAAGCACGGCATGCTGCCGATCGCCGCTGTGGTGTTCATCGCCAGCATCCTGGTGCCGACCTTCAAGCTGGTCGGCATCGCCCTGCTGCTGTACTCGGTGCAGCGCCACCAGCCGCTCTCGGCACGCCAGCGCATCCTGATGTACCGCTTCATCGAATTCATCGGTCGCTGGTCGATGCTGGACATCTTCGTCATCGCCATCCTGGTCGCGGTGGTGAATTTCGGCCGCATCGCCAGTGTCGAAGCCAACCTGGGCGCCGTCGCCTTCGCCACCGTGGTGATCCTGACGATGCTCGCCGCTTTAACTTTCGATCCCCGACTGATCTGGGATAACACGGAGTCGGATGACGACCATGAGTGATTTGCCTACGGCTAAAACCCGGCCTGCTTCGAATTGGTCGGCCATCTGGATCCTGCCGCTGATTGCCCTGGCGATCGGCGGCTGGCTGGCCTGGCAGGCCTATCGCGATGCTGGTATCGAGATCCAGGTGCGCTTCGAGAGTGGCGAGGGCATCGTCGCCAACAAGACCGAGGTCATCTACAAGGGCATGTCGGTGGGCAAGGTCACCGCCCTGGTGCTGGATGACAAGGGTGACAACCGTGGCGTTGTCGCCACCATCGAGATGCGCAAGGAAGCGGGCCCGCACCTGACCAAGGGCACGCGTTTCTGGCTGGTCAAGCCAAGTGTCAGCTTGGCGGGTATCTCGGGCCTGGAGACGTTGGTCTCGGGTAACTACATCGCCGTTGATCCCGGGGAGGGAGAGCCGACCAAGCGTTTCACCGCGCTCAAGGAAGCTCCGCCGTTGTCCGATTCCGAGCCGGGCCTGCACCTTACCCTCAAGGCCGAGCGCCTGGGTTCGCTCAATCGTGACAGTCCGGTGTTCTACAAACAGATCCAAGTGGGTCGGGTGAAGAGCTATCGCCTGTCCGAGGACCAGGGCACGGTGGAGATCAAGGTGTTCATTGCGCCCGCTTACGCCAGCCTGGTACGTAAACACACGCGGTTCTGGAACGCCAGCGGGGTCAGCATCGACGCCGACCTGTCCGGCGTGAAGGTGCGCACCGAATCGCTCTCGAGCATCGTTGCCGGCGGCATCGCCTTTGCCACGCCAGAGAACCGCAAGGACAGCCCGCCCACCGACCCAAGCCTGCCGTTCCGTCTTTACGAAGACTTTGATGCCGCCCAGGCCGGTATCCGGGTCAAGGTCAAGCTGAGCGATTTCGAGGGGTTGCAGAAGGGCCGTACACCGGTGCTGTACAAAGGTATCCAGGTGGGATCGCTGAAGGAACTGAAAGTCGAAGGCGACCTCTCCACGGCCATGGCCGAGCTGACCATGGATCCCCTGGCCGAGGACTACCTGGTTGAAGGCACTCAGTTCTGGGTGGTCAAGCCGTCCATCTCCCTGGCCGGCATCACCGGTCTCGAGGCCTTGGTGAAGGGCAACTACATTGCCGTGCGCCCGGGTGAGCCAGGTGCCAAGCCGCTGCGCGAGTTCGAGGCGCGTCCCAAGGCGCCGCCGCTGGACCTGAAGGCGCCGGGCCTGCACATGGTGTTGTTCGCCGACACCCTGGGTTCGCTGGAGGTAGGCAGCCCGGTGATGTATCGCCAGGTGCGGGTGGGAAGCGTGCAGAGTTACCAGTTCGCTCGCAACAGCAAACGCATCCTGATCGGCGTCCATATTGAGAAGGAGTACGCCAACCTGGTAAACGGCTCCACGCGCTTCTGGAATGCCAGCGGCATCACCCTGACCGGCGGGCTGTCGGGCATTCAGGTCAAGAGCGAGTCGCTGCAGACGCTGATGGCGGGTGGTATCGCCTTCGATACGCCGAAACCGGATGTGCCGCTCAAGCGCCGTATTCCGCGTTTCCGCCTGCACGAGAGCCAGGATGCGGCCAACCGTGCCGGTACCTTGATCACTATCCGTGTGGACCGTGCCGAAGGCTTGAAGCCGGGCACGCCGATCCGTTTCCGGGGCCTGGATGTGGGCAGTGTCGAGAGCGTCGACCTGACCGCTGATCTGCAGGCCGTGGTGCTGCGTGCACGGATCACCCAAGCGGCCGAGCGTATCGCCCGTGCCGGCACCCAGTTCTGGGTGGTCAAGCCGGCCTTGGGCCTGGTGCGTACCCAGAACCTCGACACCTTGATCGGCGGCCAATATTTGGAGGTGTTGCCGGCGCTCAAGGACAAGGGGCCGCAGCGTGACTTCATCGCCCTGAGTGATGCGCCGGAGGTGAAAGGCGAGGAGGTCGGCCTGCCGCTGACCCTGAGCGCGGCGCGCCGCGGCTCGATCAAGCCGGGTGTGCCGGTGACCTATCGAGAGGTCACGGTGGGCAAGGTCACCGGCTTCGAGTTGGGGCAGACCGCCGACCGTGTGCTTATCCACATCCTGATCGAACCGCGTTACGCCGGGCTGGTTCGTGGCGGCAGCCGTTTCTGGAACAGCAGCGGGTTCGGCTTCGACTGGGGGCTGTTCAAGGGCGCCACGGTGCGCACCGAGTCGGTGGAGACCCTGATCGAGGGCGGAATTGCCTTCGCCACGCCGGACGGCGAACAGATGGGTAACCCGGCGCGGCCGCAGCAGACCTTCGCCTTGTTCGACAAGGCCGAGGATGCTTGGCTGGAGTGGGCGCCGAAGATTCAGATTGGTAAGTGATCGAACGGTTGGCCTGGTACCTGGAGCGGCCTTGTGTCGCGAAAGGGCTGCACGGCAGCCCCAGGATTTCAGTGCAGACGCACAATCGCCGGGGCCGCTTTGCGGCCCTTTCGCGACGCAACGCCGCTCTTACAGATAGAGGAGTGTGGAGAGAAATCACAGGTATAAAAAAACCGACCCTAGGGTCGGTTTTTTCGACAAGAACGTCGCTTAGGCAGCTGCAGCTTCTTTCAGCGCCTTGATGTGGCCATTCAGACGGCCTTTGTGGCGAGCAGCTTTGTTCTTGTGGATGATACCTTTGTCGGCCATACGGTCGATTACAGGTACAGCCAGAACGTAAGCGGCTTGCGCTTTTTCGGCGTCTTTTGCGTCGATGGCTTTGACTACATTCTTGATGTAGGTGCGGACCATGGAACGCAGGCTGGCGTTGTGGCTGCGACGCTTCTCAGCCTGTTTTGCACGTTTCTTGGCGGAAGGTGAGTTGGCCACCGTCGAGCTCCTCGAAAGACTTTAGGTAAATAGCAAACAAAATAGGCCGCGAATCATGCCGATGAGTCGAGCGGATGTCAAGGCCACCTGCAGGGTTCCGCCGAGTGGTGAGCCAGCAGGAGGGAAATATTCCTTTCTGCCGCACGACCTGTAAACTCGGGAATTTTTGGCTCCCCTGCGAAGGCGCGGGAGTATCGCACATTCGGACGCTGTCTGGCAGCGCCCTCTGTCCCTGGCGTGAAATTTTTCGATGAACCTGCTCAAATCCCTGGCCGCAGTCAGCTCCATCACCATGATTTCCCGGGTGCTCGGCTTCGTGCGCGATACCATCCTGGCACGGGTGTTCGGCGCCGGCATCGCCACCGACGCCTTCTTCATCGCCTTCAAACTGCCCAACCTGTTGCGGCGGATCTTCGCCGAGGGGGCCTTCTCCCAGGCCTTCGTGCCGATCCTGGCCGAATACAAGACCCAGCAGGGCGAGGAGGCCACCCGTACCTTCATCGCCTACGTGAGCGGCCTGCTGACCCTGGTCCTGGCCCTGGTCACGGTGATCGGCATCCTTGCTGCGCCGTGGGTGGTCTGGGCCACCGCGCCGGGCTTCGTCGACAGCGCGCAAAAGTACGAGCTGACCACCGCGCTGTTGCGGGTGACGTTTCCTTATATATTGCTGATCTCGTTGTCGTCGCTGGTCGGCGCGATCCTCAATACCTGGAACCGCTTCAGTGTGCCGGCGTTCACGCCCACGCTGCTCAATGTGGCGATGATCGCCTTTGCCGTGCTGCTGACGCCGTACTTCGACCCGCCGATCATGGCCTTGGGCTGGGGCGTGCTGGCCGGTGGCCTGGCGCAGCTTTTGTACCAGCTGCCAGCGCTGAGGAAGATCGGCATGCTCGTGCTGCCACGCCTGAACCTGCGCGACAGCGGCGTGTGGCGCGTGCTCAAGCAGATGCTGCCGGCCATCCTCGGGGTGTCGGTGAGCCAGATTTCGCTGATCATCAACACCATCTTCGCCTCGTTCCTGGTGGCAGGCTCGGTGTCATGGATGTACTACGCCGACCGTCTGATGGAGCTGCCGTCCGGTGTGCTCGGCGTGGCCCTGGGCACCATCCTGCTGCCGACCCTGGCCAAGACCTATGCCAACAAGGATCGCGAGGAGTACTCGCGGATCCTCGACTGGGGCCTGCGCCTGTGCTTCCTGCTGGTGCTGCCCTGCACCCTGGCCCTGGCCATCCTTGCCGAGCCGCTGACCGTGGCGTTGTTCCAGTACGGCAAGTTCACCGCCTTCGACGCTGCCATGACCCAGCGCGCGCTCATCGCCTATTCGGTGGGCTTGCTGGCGATCATCCTGGTCAAGGTGCTGGCACCTGGCTTCTATGCGCAGCAGAATATCCGCACGCCGGTGAAGATCGCGGTCTTCACCCTGGTCTGCACCCAACTGTTCAACTTGGCCCTGGTCGGCCCGCTGGCCCATGCCGGGCTGGCCCTGGCCATCAGCCTGGGCGCGTGCCTGAACGCCGGCCTGCTGTTCTGGAAACTGCGCAGTCAGCAGCTGTTCCAGCCGCAGCCGGGCTGGATGCCGTTCCTGCTCAAGCTGGTGCTGGCCGTGACCCTGATGTCGGGCGTGCTGCTGCTGGGCATGCATTACCTGCCGGCCTGGGAGCAGGGCAACATGCTTGCGCGCTTCCTGCGTCTCGGGGCGCTGATTGCCGCGGGCGTGGTGACCTACTTCGGCTGCCTGTTCCTGTGCGGGTTCCGCCCACGGCATTTCGCCCGCAAGGCGTTGCATTGAGGCGCATGAGGGGTCAGGCGTCGGTTTTTCGCATTCCATGCCCCCTGGGGGCGCTGCTGCCTGTCACCAGCGCCCGGGTGTGGTTATAATCGGCCACTTTATGAGCAAGAAGCGCGTTATGCAGCTGGTTCGAGGTCTTCACAACCTGCGCCCCGAGCACCGGGGCTGTGTCGCCACCATTGGCAACTTCGACGGGGTCCACCGCGGCCACCAGGCGATCCTCGCACGCCTGCGCGAACGCGGCCAGGCGCTGGGCCTGCCCACCTGCGTGGTGATCTTCGAGCCGCAGCCGCGCGAGTACTTCGCCCCGCAGAGCGCTCCGGCGCGCCTGGCCCGTCTGCGCGACAAGGTCGAGCTGCTGGCCGGCGAGGGCATCGACCGGGTCCTGTGCCTGTCGTTCAACCAGCGCCTGAGCCAGCTCAGCGCCGAGCAGTTCGTCAAGGCGGTGCTGGTCGATGGCCTGGGCGTGCGCCATCTCGAAGTGGGTGACGACTTCCGCTTCGGCTGCGACCGCGCCGGCGACTTCGCCTTCCTCACCGAGGCCGGCAAACGCCACGGCTTCACCGTCGAGGCGGCCAACACCGTGATCCAGGACGGCCTGCGGGTCAGCAGCACCGAAGTGCGCAAGGCCCTGGCCGAAGGCGACTTCGAGCTGGCCGAGCACCTGCTGGGCCGTCCGTACCGCATCACCGGGCGCGTGCTGCATGGCCAGAAGCTGGCCCGCCAGCTCGGCACCCCCACCGCCAACATCCAGCTCAAGCGCCGTCGCGTGCCGTTGTCCGGGGTCTACCTGGCCAGCATCGAAATCGACGGCAAGGCCTGGCCGGGTGTCGGCAATATCGGAGTGCGCCCCACCGTCGCCGGTGACGGGCGTCCTCACCTGGAGATTCATCTCCTGGACTACGCCGGCGACCTGTATGGCCGGCGCCTGACGGTGGAATTCCACCACAAGCTGCGTGAAGAGCAGCGTTTCGCCTCCCTGGAGGCGCTGAAGTCGGCGATCGACGCGGACATCGCCGCCGCACGTGCCCACTGGCACGCTCAACCGCTAACGAAGAGCCTGAAATGACCGACTACAAAGCCACGCTTAACCTTCCGGACACCGCCTTCCCCATGAAGGCCGGCCTGCCTCAGCGCGAACCGCAGATCCTGCAGCGCTGGGACAGTATTGGCCTGTACGGTAAGCTGCGCGAGATTGGCAAGGATCGTCCGAAGTTCGTCCTGCACGACGGCCCGCCCTATGCCAACGGCAAGATCCACATCGGTCATGCGCTGAACAAGATTCTCAAGGACATGATTGTCCGCTCCAAGACCCTGTCCGGTTTCGACGCGCCGTATGTGCCGGGCTGGGACTGCCACGGCCTGCCGATCGAGCACAAGGTCGAGGTCACCCACGGCAAGCACCTGACTGCCGACCGTACCCGCGAACTGTGCCGCGAGTATGCCGCCGAGCAGATCGAAGGGCAGAAGACCGAGTTCATCCGCCTGGGCGTGCTGGGCGACTGGGACAACCCGTACAAGACCATGAACTTCGCCAACGAGGCCGGTGAGATCCGCGCCCTGGCCGAGATGGTCAAGCAGGGCTTCGTGTTCAAGGGCCTCAAGCCTGTGAACTGGTGCTTCGATTGCGGCTCCGCCCTGGCTGAAGCCGAGGTCGAGTACGCCGACAAGAAATCCCAGACCATCGACGTCGCCTTCCCGGTGGCCGATGCCGACAAGCTGGCCGCCGCCTTTGGCCTGGGCGCGCTGGCCAAGCCCGCCGCCATCGTGATCTGGACCACCACCCCGTGGACCATCCCGGCCAACCAGGCGCTGAACATCCACCCGGACTTCAAGTACGCCCTGGTCGATACCGGCGAGCGCCTGCTGGTGCTGGCCGAAGAGCTGGTCGAGTCGTGCCTCAAGCGCTACAACCTGGAAGGCTCGATCATCGCCACCGCTCCAGGCTCGGCCCTGGAACTGATCAACTTCCGCCACCCGTTCTACGACCGCCTGTCGCCGATCTACCTGGCCGACTACGTCGAGCTGGGCGCCGGTACCGGCGTGGTGCACTCCTCGCCAGCCTACGGTGAAGACGACTTCGTCACCTGCAAGCGCTATGGCATGGTCAACGACGACATCCTCACCCCGGTGCAGAGCAACGGCGTGTATGTCGAGTCGCTGCCGTTCTTCGGCGGCCAGTTCATCTGGAAGGCCAACCCGGCCATCGTTGAAAAGCTCAGTGAAGTCGGTGCGCTGATGCACACCGAGACCATCAGCCACAGCTACATGCACTGCTGGCGCCACAAGACCCCGCTGATCTACCGCGCCACCGCGCAGTGGTTCGTCGGCATGGACAAGCAGCCGAGCACTGGCGAGCCGCTGCGCGAGCGCGCGCTCAAGGCCATCGAAGAGACCAAGTTCGTCCCGGCCTGGGGCCAGGCGCGCCTGCACTCGATGATCGCCAACCGCCCGGACTGGTGCATCTCGCGTCAGCGCAACTGGGGCGTGCCGATCCCGTTCTTCCTCGACAAGCAGACCGGCGAGCTGCACCCGCGCACCGTCGAGCTGATGGAAGAAGTCGCCAAGCGCGTCGAGCAGGAAGGCATCGAGGCCTGGTTCAAGCTGGACGCTGCCGAGCTGCTCGGTGACGAGGCCGGCCAGTACGACAAGATCACCGACACCCTCGATGTGTGGTTCGACTCTGGCACCACCCACTGGCACGTGCTGCGCGGCTCCCACGACATCGGCCACGCCACCGGCCCGCGCGCCGACCTGTACCTGGAAGGCTCCGACCAGCACCGTGGCTGGTTCCACTCCTCGTTGCTCACCGGTTGCGCCATCGACGGCCACGCGCCGTACCGCGAGCTGCTGACCCACGGCTTCACCGTGGACGAGAACGGCCGCAAGATGTCCAAGTCGCTGGGCAACACCATCGAGCCGCAGAAGGTCAACGACACCCTGGGTGCCGACATCCTGCGCCTGTGGGTCTCGGCCACCGACTACTCCGGCGAGATGGCGGTTTCCGAGCAGATCCTGCAGCGCAGCGCCGATGCCTATCGCCGCATCCGCAACACCGCGCGCTTCCTGCTTTCCAACCTGTCCGGCTTCGACCCGGCCCGTGACCTGCTGCCGGCCGAAGACATGCTGGCCCTGGACCGTTGGGCGGTCGACCGCACCCTGCTGCTGCAGCGCGAGCTGGAAGAGCACTACAGCGAGTACCGCTTCTGGAACGTCTACTCCAAGATCCACAACTTCTGCGTGCAGGAGCTGGGCGGCTTCTACCTCGACATCATCAAGGACCGCCAGTACACCACCGGCGCCAACAGTGTTGCCCGCCGCTCGTGCCAGACCGCGCTGTACCACATCAGCGAGGCGCTGGTGCGCTGGATTGCGCCGATCCTGGCGTTCACCGCCGACGAGATCTGGCAGTACCTGCCGGGCGAGCGCAACGAGTCGGTGATGCTCAACACCTGGTACCAGGGCCTGGCCGAGCTGCCGGCCGACGCCGAGCTGGACCGTGCCTACTGGGATCGCGTGATGGCCGTTAAAGCCGCGGTCAACAAGGAGCTGGAAAACCAGCGTACCGCCAAGGTCATCGGCGGCAACCTGCAGGCCGAAGTCACCCTGTTCGCCGAAGAGGGCCTGACCGCCGACCTGAGCAAGCTCGGCGACGAGCTGCGCTTCGTGCTGATCACCTCGGCCGCCAGCGTGGTGCCGTTCGTCCAGGCGCCGGCCGATGCCGTGACAACCGAAGTCGAAGGACTCAAGCTGAAAGTGGTCAAGTCCGGCCATGCCAAGTGCGGCCGTTGCTGGCACTTCCGCGCCGATGTGGGCAGCCACCCGGAGCATCCGGAGATCTGCGCCCGTTGCGTCGACAACCTGAGCGGTTCGGGTGAGGTGCGCCACTATGCCTAATGCTCCTGCAGGGCGCTTCGGGCGCCTTGCCTGGCTCTGGCTGAGCCTGGTGGTCCTGGTCCTTGACCAGGCCACTAAGCTGTACTTCGACAACGCGCTGACCATGTACCAGCAGATCGTGGTCATTCCCGACTACTTCAGCTGGACCCTGGCCTACAACACCGGCGCCGCGTTCAGCTTCCTGGCCGACAGCTCCGGCTGGCAGCGCTGGCTGTTCGCGCTGATTGCCGTGGTGGTCAGTGCCGTGCTGGTGGTCTGGCTCAAGCGCCTGGGGCGCAACGAGACCTGGCTGGCCGTGGCCCTGGCCCTGGTGCTGGGCGGCGCGCTGGGTAACCTGTACGACCGCGTCGTGCTGGGCCATGTGGTCGACTTCATCCTGGTGCACTGGCAGAACCGCTACTACTTCCCGGCCTTCAACCTGGCCGACAGCGCGATCACCGTGGGCGCGGTGATGCTGGCGCTGGACATGTTCAAGAGCAAGAAGTCCGAGGAAGCCGTCCATGACTGAGACCCGCATTGGCCAGAACACCGAAGTCACCCTGCACTTCGCGCTGCACCTGGAAAACGGCGACACCGTCGACAGCACCTTCGACAAGGCCCCGGCCGTGTTCAAGGTCGGCGACGGCAACCTGCTGCCGGGCTTCGAGACGGCCCTGTTCGGCTTCAAGGCCGGTGACCAGCGCAAGCTGACCATCGCCCCTGAGAACGCCTTCGGCCAGCACAACCCGCAGAACGTGCAGGTGATGCCGCGCTCGCAGTTCGAAGGCATGGAGCTGTCCGAAGGGCTGCTGGTGATCTTCAACGACGCCGCCAACACCGAGCTTCCAGGCGTGGTCAAGGCGTTCGACGACAACCAGGTGACCATCGATTTCAACCATCCACTGGCTGGCAAGACCCTGAGCTTCGAGGTGCAGATCCTCGACGTGAAGGCCGTGTGAGCCTGGAGCCGAGCATGCAAATCAAACTCGCCAACCCGCGCGGCTTCTGCGCGGGGGTCGACCGGGCGATCGAGATCGTCAACCGCGCCCTGGAAGTCTTCGGTCCGCCGATCTACGTGCGCCACGAAGTGGTGCACAACAAGTTCGTGGTCGAGGACCTGCGCAACCGTGGCGCGATCTTCGTCGAAGAGCTGGACCAGGTGCCGGACGACGTCATCGTCATCTTCAGTGCCCACGGCGTTTCCCAGGCCGTGCGCCAGGAAGCCGCCGGCCGTGGCCTGAAGGTGTTCGACGCCACCTGCCCGCTGGTGACCAAGGTGCATATCGAGGTTGCCAAGTACAGCCGCGATGGCCGTGAGACCATTCTCATCGGCCACGAGGGGCACCCGGAAGTCGAAGGCACCATGGGCCAGTACGACGCCAGCAACGGCGGTGCCATCTACCTCGTCGAGGACGAGGACGATGTCGCCAGGTTGCAGGTGCGCAACCCTGATCACCTGGCCTTCGTCACCCAGACTACCCTGTCGATGGATGACACCAGCCGGGTGATCGACGCCCTGCGCGAACGCTTCCCGAACATCGGCGGCCCGCGCAAGGACGACATCTGCTACGCCACCCAGAACCGCCAGGATGCCGTCAAGCAACTGGCCGACGAGTGCGACGTGGTATTGGTGGTCGGCAGCCCCAACAGCTCCAACTCCAACCGCCTGCGCGAGCTGGCCGAGCGCATGAGCACACCGGCCTACCTGATCGACGGCGCCGAGGACCTGCAACGCAGCTGGTTCGACGGGGCCGAGCGCATCGGCATCACCGCCGGGGCCTCGGCGCCCGAGGTGCTGGTGCGTGGCGTGATCGACCAGCTCAAGGCCTGGGGCGCGACCGGCGCCGAAGAGCTCGACGGGCGCGAGGAGAACATCACCTTCTCCATGCCCAAGGAGCTGCGGGTTCGCTCGATCTGAGTCAGTCCGGTGCACAGCGGCGGCCCTCGTCGCTGCGCAGGCTGACCCGGCCACTGGGGCTGAGCACCACCTGATGACGGCTGTCGAGGGTGGTGCGCGGGCAGATGTCCAGCGTGGTGCCGACGAAGCCCACCCCCAGCGGCGCCCCCCGGGCGCTGAACCTCACGACCCGGTACGAGGTCGTGGCAATCTTCAGCGGCCTGTGCAGGCGATGTTCCTGTAACCGTTCGCCATCCTGTTCCAGCACCACCCGCCAGCCTTTGCCCCAATCGTCCTCCAGTGGCCTGACCAGCACGGCCTGGTGTCTCAGCGCTGCCTGGTTGCGGGCGCCGCGCAGGGTCTGCGCCAGCTCCCTGGCCACGGCACCGACGTAAAGCTCATCGCTGAACTTGCTGTAGGCCGATATGCCCTGGTGTGTCAGAAGGCTCAGCACGCCTAGTGCGAACATCATTTGTATCAGTGTTACGCCTTGTTGCCCCACGCTGCATTCCTCCCTGGAAGTGCTTCTCTGTAGCTTCCAGGGTGCCTGGCAAGGGCGCCAGTCGGCCGGTTCGTGTTGTGGGCGAGGAAAGATCCCAGGAGGGGCAATGGACGTGAGGGAAAGGGGCATGACGCTGCTGGAGGTGCTGCTGGCCGTCACGGTGCTGACACTGGGGCTGTTTGCATCGGCGGCCTTGCAGTTGCGCGGGCTGCAGGCGGTCGAGGGGGCGCGGCGGGAAGGGCAGGCGTTACAACTGGCCCAGGGCATGTTGGAGCGCGTGAGGGCAGCGGAGGCTATCGAGGCGGGCGAGGAAGCGGCCTGGCAGTTGCGTCTGACCCAGGTGCTCGGTGGTGCGGCGCAGGGGCGCATGAACCTGGCCGGGGGCGTGCTGGTGCTGGACGTCGATTGGCCGGGCATGGGCGAGGGGCGGCAGTCGCTGAGCGTGCAGGGCAGGGTGCTGCCATGAGGCGTCGGCAGACGGGGCTGGGCCTGGTCGAGGCACTGCTGGCCCTGGCACTGGGCCTGATGCTGCTGGTGGCAGCTGGCCAGGTGTTCGTCTCGGCGTATCAGGCCTGGCGACTGCAGGGCGCGGCGGCGCGCCTGCAGGATGACGCGCGCCTGGCCTTGCAGCGAATGGCCGAGGATATCCGCCAGGCGGGGATGTTCGGTTGCCTGCGTCTTGAGGCCGAGGACTTCGCCGATCCTGGCGCGGCCCAGGCCTTCGCGTCGCCCATTGAGGTCACGGGCGACAGCCTGACCCTGGTTGGCGCCGAGTTGCCCGGGTTGCTCGGCAGCCCGGACTGGACCGTGCTCAGCGACTGCCGCAGTTGGGCGCGGGTGCAGCCCGGGCAGCACGTCGGGGACGGCGAGTTGCTGGCCCTGCCGGTGCGTCGGGTAACCTACCGGGTGCGCAACGGCAGCCTGATGCTCACCAGCAATGCGCAGCATGCCAGCCTCATCGACCAGGTGCGGGCGCTGGAGGTCAGCCGTGTCGAGGCGGGAGCGGGCGAGCGGCTGGATATCCGCCTGACCTTGCATGACCGGCAGCACGGGCTTGAACAGCACCATTCACTGAGCGTGGCCTTGCGCAACCCGGGAGCCGGGTCGTGACGGGCCAGCGCGGTATCGTCCTGTTGCTGGCGTTGAGCCTGAGCCTGCTGTTCGGCCTGCTGGCAACCTTGGCCCTGCGCGAGGCGCTTTTGCAGCAACTTCAGGCAGGCGATCAGTTGGCCGGCGCGCGAGCCTTCGAGCAGGCGGAGGCGGCCTTGATCGAGGGCGCAGAACTGCTTGCAGGCGGCATCCCGCCCCGATGCCAGGCCTGTCCGCCACCCAGTCCACCTGATACGCAGCCTTCTCCACCCTGGCTGGCGACCCGCAGTGGCTTCGTTTACCTGCAAACCCTGGGAGACAGCCTGCGTGTCGCGGGTCAGCCCGTCGGGGGCAGGCTGACGCTGGTCCGGGTGACGGCGGTGGGCCTTCAAGCCCGCGGGCGGCAACTGCTGGAGGCGGTCTATGCCATCGACGGTGACGGCGCGGTGAAACGGATCAGCTGGCGCCAGCGCCTGGGGGAGGGCTGAGATGCAGCGCGGCCTTGGCCTGATCGAATTATTGATTGTCGTGGCGCTGATCGGCATGCTGGCAGCCATTGCCTACCCCAGCTACAGCGACCAGTTGCGCCGCGCCGCACGAAGCGAAGCGGTCGGCCTGCTGCAGGACGCGGCATTGCGCCTGGAGCAGCACCGCGCACGCGTGGGCGGTTATGCCGACAACGAGCAACTGAGCACCGTGTTGCCCGCGGGCACGCGCTACTACCGCCTGCAGGCCTGGCGCGACACTGACCGTTTCAGCTTGCGCGCCAGCCGCACACCCGAAGCCTTCATGGCGGATGACCGCTGCGGCGACTTCCTGCTCGATCAGGCGGGCGTGCGCGATAACACGGGCGCGGGCGACCAGGCGTGCTGGGGAAGCTGAAGATCATGAGGTGCCCAGGCACCGTGGAATTACTTCAGGTGTTGGATCGAACCATGAGCAAGCAAGTAGTGATTGTCGGCGGCGGTGTCATCGGCCTGCTGACCGCGTTCAACCTGGCGGCGGATGTCGATCAGGTGGTGGTGTGCGACCAGGGCGAGGTGGGTCGGGAGTCGTCCTGGGCCGGTGGCGGGATCGTCTCGCCGCTGTACCCGTGGCGCTACAGCCCGGCGGTGACCGCCCTGGCGCACTGGTCGCAGGATTTTTATCCACAGTTGGGCGAGCGTCTGTTCGCCAGCACCGGGGTCGACCCCGAGGTGCACACCACCGGCCTGTACTGGCTGGATCTGGAAGACGAAGCCGAGGCCCTGGCCTGGGCCGCTCGCGAGCATCGCCCGCTCAGTGCGGTGGATATCTCGGCGGCCTATGACGCCGTGCCGGTGCTTGGTCCGGGTTACCGCCATGCCATCTACATGGCGGGCGTGGCCAACGTGCGCAACCCGCGGTTGGTGAAGTCGCTGAAGGCCGCGCTGCAGGCGCTGGCGAACGTGACCCTGCGCGAGCATTGCCAGATCAGCGGTTTCGTCCATGAAGGTGGCCGCGTTACCGGTGTGCAGACCGAGGACGGTGTGATCGCCGCCGACGATGTGGTGCTCAGCGCCGGAGCCTGGAGCGGTGACCTGCTGCAGACCCTCGGGCTGACGCTGCCGGTGGAGCCGGTGAAGGGGCAGATGATCCTGTTCAAGTGCGCCGAGGACTTCTTGCCGAGCATGGTCCTGGCCAAGGGGCGCTATGCGATCCCGCGCCGCGACGGGCATGTCCTGGTGGGCAGTACCCTGGAGCATGCCGGCTATGACAAGACCCCGACCGGTGATGCGTTGGCGAGCCTGAAGGCCTCGGCGGTGGAGTTGCTGCCGGCGCTGGCGGATGCCGAGGTGGTGGGGCATTGGGCTGGCCTGCGCCCAGGGTCGCCGGAAGGCATCCCGTACATCGGCGCGGTGCCGGGGCATGAGGGGCTATGGCTGAACTGCGGGCATTACCGCAATGGGCTGGTGCTGGCGCCGGCGTCGTGCCAGCTGTTCGGTGATTTGCTGCTGGGGCGCGAGCCGATCATCGATCCGGCGCCGTATGCGCCTGGGGGGCGGTTGGGCTGAGCGCATCGTCACTGTAGGAGCGGCCTTGTGTCGCGAAAGGGCTGCGTAGCGGCCCCAGGATTTCAGCGTTGACGCAAAGATCGTTGGGGCCGCCTTGCGGCCCTTTCGCGACACAAGGCCGCTCCTACAGAGGGCGCGCAGGCTGTCAGCGTTGCTGGCCTGGCCCTTGCTCCAGATGCTGCTGGCTGCAATACCACTCCTGGCCCCGCGATAACGCCCGGTCATTGGGCAGGTGAACGCCGCAATGGGCGCAGCGCACCATCTTCAGCGGATCCTGCAGGCGCGGCTCGGCAGGTGATTGCTGACTGGTCTTGAACTTGCGCCACAGCCAGAACGCGGCGGCGATCAGGGCGATCCAGAAGAGTAGGCGAACCATGGTGTCCAGCTTGTCGAGAAAAGAAGCCGACAGTCTAGGACGCAGGCATGAAAAAAGGGAGGCCTCGGGCCTCCCTTTCTTTGTGTGCGTGGTATCAGTCGAACAGACCGAAGGTCATGTAGCTGAACCAGGAACGGTCCTTCTCGGCTTCCTTCGGACCTTCCGGCAGGATCGGGTCGCCGTTCTCGTCCTTGGGCAGCAGCTCTTCGGGCATTTCCGAGCGAGCATCCTGGAACTGCTTGACCACGTCCTGGTTGGCGCGGGTCTCGCCCGGTGGCAGCGGCGCCTGGGTGTCGATCAGGCCCAGGGTGGCCTTGGACAGCCACGAGCGGTTGCCGTTTTCGTCCACCTTGGTGACGAACTGGCCATCGACCAGGCTCGGGTGGTCCGGGTAGTTGAGCTTGAGAGTCTCGAGGCTGGTGGCCGCCAGTTCGTCCAGGTGCATGCGCTGGTACGACTCGACCATCACTGCCAGGCCATCACCCACCGACGGGGTTTCCTGGAAGTTCTCCACCACATAGCGGCCACGGTTGGCGGCGGCGACATAGGCCTCGCGGCTCAGGTAGTAGTTGGCCACGTGGATTTCGTAGGAGGCCAGCAGGTTGCGCAGGTAGATCATGCGCTGCTTGGCATCCGGGGCGTAGCGGCTGTTGGGGAAGCGGCTGGTCAGCTGGGCGAACTCGTTGTACGAGTCGCGGGCGGCGCCCGGGTCACGCTTGGTCATGTCCAGCGGCAGGAAGCGCGCCAGCAGGCCACGGTCCTGGTCGAACGAGGTCAGGCCCTTGAGGTAGTAGGCGTAGTCGACGTTCGGGTGCTGCGGGTGCAGGCGGATGAAGCGCTCGGCGGCGGATTTTGCGGCCTCGGGCTCGGAGTTCTTGTAGTTGGCGTAGATCAGCTCGAGCTGGGCCTGGTCGGCGTAGCGGCCGAACGGGTAGCGCGATTCCAGGGCCTTGAGCTTGTTCACGGCGCTGGTGTAGCTGGAGTTGTCCAGGTCGGCCTGCGCCTGCTGGTACAGCTCGGCCTCGCTGAGGTTCTCGTCAATGACTTCCTTGTTCGAGGAACAGGCAGCGGTGAGCCCGAGGATGGCGATCAGCAGCAGGTGTTTCACTTGCATGGCGGCTTGCGTCCCTTTGACGGCCGCTGTCTTGGGCGGTGCCGTCCTGTTATGATGAGCGCCCCCGGCCAAACCCCGGGGCAAAAGAAGCCGTATTTAACCACAAGCGCGCAGCCGAAACCAAAGGCTGAACGCCCGTCGATTCGAGCATGTCCGAGATCATTCAACTTAGCGCAGAGGTCCCGTCCGAACTGGGCGGCCAACGCCTCGACCAGGTCGCCGCCCAATTGTTCGCCGAGTACTCGCGTTCGCGCCTGTCCTCGTGGATCAAGGATGGCCGCCTGACCGTCGATGGCGCGGTGCTGCGACCGCGCGACACCGTCCACACCGGCTCCATCCTGGCCCTCGAAGCCGAGCAGGAGGCCCAGGGCGAATGGGTGGCTCAGGACATCGAGCTGGACATCGTCTACGAGGACGACCAGATCCTGGTGATCAACAAGCCGGCCGGGCTGGTGGTCCACCCGGCGGCCGGTCACCCCGACGGTACCTTGCTCAACGCCCTGCTGCACCATGTCCCGGACATCGTCAACGTGCCGCGCGCCGGCATCGTGCACCGCCTGGACAAGGACACCACCGGCCTGATGGTGGTGGCCAAGACCCTGCAGGCGCAGACCAACCTCGTCGACCAGCTGCAAAAACGTTCGGTCAGCCGTATCTACGAGTGCATCGTGGTCGGCGTGGTGATCGCCGGCGGCAAGATCGACGCGCCGATCGGCCGTCACGGCGGCGAGCGCCAGCGCATGGCGGTGACCGAGGGTGGCAAGCCGGCCGTCAGCCACTACCGCGTGCTCAAGCGCTTCCGTTCGCACACCCATGTGCGGGTCAAGCTGGAAACCGGCCGCACCCACCAGATCCGTGTGCACATGGCCCACGTCGGCTATCCGCTGGTCGGCGACCAGACCTACGGTGCACGCTTCCGCATCCCGCCGGCCGCCAGCGTGGCCATGGTCGAGGCGGTCAAGCACTTCCCGCGTCAGGCCCTGCACGCGCGTTTCCTGGCGCTGGACCACCCGACCACGGGTGAGCGCATGGAATGGAAGTCGGAGTTGCCGGACGACTTCCAGTGGCTGCTGTCGCTGCTTGACCAGGACCGCGAGAGCTTCATCGGATGAGTGGCCTGGCGCAGTCGCTGATCCTTCCCGACTGGCCGGCCCCGGCCTCGGTTCGCGCCTGTGTCACCACCCGCGAGGGCGGCGTCAGCCTGCCGCCCTACGCCTCCTTCAATCTCGGTGACCACGTGGGCGATGACCCGCAGGCGGTCGCCGAGAACCGTCGTCGCCTGAGTGACGAATTCGCCATCCAGCCCGCCTGGCTCAAGCAGGTGCATGGGCTGGTGGTGGCCGACGCCAACCCCGCCGTGGTTGCCGAAGCCGATGCCAGCTGGACCGACCAGCCGGGCATCGCTTGCACTGTGATGACTGCCGATTGCCTGCCTGCACTGTTCTGCGACCGCGCCGGTACCCGTGTCGCGGCCGCCCATGCCGGCTGGCGCGGGCTGGCCGGTGGCGTGCTGGAGGCCACCCTTGACCGCCTGGCGCTGGCGCCTGAAGAGGTATTGGTGTGGCTGGGGCCCGCCATCGGGCCGCAGGCGTTCGAGGTAGGGCTGGAAGTGCGCGATGCCTTCACTGCCGTGCATCCCGAGGCGGCTGAGGCGTTTGTCGAGGGCGAGCGTGCGGGCAAGCTGATGGCCGATATCTACCAGCTGGCGCGGATCCGCCTGGCGGCGCGTGGCGTTACCGCCGTTTATGGTGGCGGGTTCTGCACGGTCAGCGACTCGCGTTTCTTCTCTTATCGCCGCACCCCGCAGGGTGGGCGCTTTGCTTCGTTGGTCTGGTTGCAGCCGCGCTGACCTTACGCTCCCATGTTGCCTGACGTCACTGGTGCTGACCTCTGTCAACCCCGCTACGCTTGAATCTTCCAGAATCACCCTTATGTATTGGTCATCTCAGGCAGGTTCTTCATTACAGGTGCTGTCCATCGCTCCGCCTGCCCTTTAAAGGAAGGTATCCCCCATGCGAATAGACCGACTGACCAGCAAGCTGCAACTGGCATTATCCGACTCCCAATCCCTGGCCGTGGGCATGGACCACCCGGCCATCGAGCCCCTGCACCTGATGCAGGCGCTGATCGACCAGCAGGGCGGCTCGATCAAGCCGCTGCTGATGCAGGTCGGCTTTGACATCAACAGCCTGCGCAAGGCGTTGACCAAGGAGCTCGACCAACTGCCGAAAATCCAGAATCCCACGGGCGATGTGAACATGTCCCAGGACCTGGCACGCCTGCTCAACCAGGCCGACCGCCTGGCCCAGCAGAAGGGTGACCAGTTCATCTCCAGCGAGCTGGTGCTGCTCGCCGCCATGGACGAGAACAGCAAGGTCGGCAAGCTGCTGCTCGGCCAGGGCGTGAGCAAGAAGGCCCTGGAGAACGCCATCAACAACCTGCGCGGCGGCGCGGCGGTGAACGACGCCAATGCCGAGGAATCGCGCCAGGCCCTGGACAAGTACACCGTTGACCTCACCAAGCGCGCCGAAGAGGGCAAGCTGGACCCGGTGATCGGCCGTGACGACGAGATCCGCCGCACCATCCAGGTGCTGCAACGCCGCACCAAGAACAACCCGGTGCTGATCGGCGAACCCGGCGTGGGCAAGACCGCCATCGCCGAGGGCCTGGCCCAGCGCATCATCAACGGCGAGGTGCCCGATGGCCTGAAAGGCAAGCGCCTGCTGGCCCTGGACATGGGCGCGCTGATTGCTGGCGCCAAGTACCGCGGCGAGTTCGAAGAGCGCCTCAAAGGCCTGCTCAACGAACTGAGCAAGCAGGAAGGCCAGATCATCCTGTTCATCGACGAACTGCACACCATGGTCGGCGCCGGTAAAGGCGAAGGCGCCATGGATGCCGGCAACATGCTCAAGCCGGCCCTGGCCCGTGGCGAGCTGCATTGCGTCGGTGCCACCACGCTCAACGAGTACCGCCAGTTCATCGAGAAGGACGCCGCCCTCGAGCGCCGTTTCCAGAAGGTGCTGGTCGAGGAGCCGAGCGAGGAAGACACCATCGCCATCCTGCGCGGCCTGAAGGAACGCTATGAAGTGCACCACAAGGTGGCCATCACCGACGGCGCGATCATCGCCGCGGCCAAGCTCAGCCACCGCTACATCACCGACCGCCAGCTGCCGGACAAGGCCATCGACCTGATCGACGAAGCGGCCAGCCGCATCCGCATGGAGATCGACTCCAAGCCGGAAGTGCTCGACCGCCTCGACCGTCGCTTGATCCAACTGAAGGTGGAATCCCAGGCGCTGAAGAAAGAAGAGGACGAAGCGGCGAAGAAACGCCTGGAGAAGCTGACCGAGGAAATCGACCGCCTGGAGCGCGAGTACGCCGACCTCGAAGAGATCTGGGCCTCGGAAAAAGCCGAGGTGCAGGGCTCGGCGCAGATCCAGCAGAAGATCGAGCAGTCGCGCCAGGAACTGGAAGCCGCGCGCCGCAAGGGCGACCTCAGCCGCATGGCCGAGCTGCAGTACGGGGTGATCCCGGACCTGGAGCGCAGCCTGCAGATGGTCGACCAGCACGGCAAGACCGACAACCAGCTGCTGCGCAACAAGGTGACCGAGGAAGAAATCGCCGAAGTGGTGTCCAAGTGGACCGGCATCCCGGTGGCCAAGATGCTCGAAGGCGAGCGCGAGAAGCTGCTGAAGATGGAAAGCCTGCTGCATGAGCGGGTGATCGGCCAGGACGAGGCGGTGACCGCCGTGGCCAACGCCGTGCGCCGTTCCCGCGCCGGGCTGTCCGATCCGAACCGCCCCAGCGGCTCGTTCTTGTTCCTCGGGCCTACCGGCGTGGGCAAGACCGAACTGTGCAAGGCGCTGGCTGAGTTCCTGTTCGACACCGAAGAGGCCATGGTGCGCATCGACATGTCCGAGTTCATGGAGAAACACTCGGTGGCTCGCCTGATCGGCGCACCGCCAGGCTACGTGGGTTATGAAGAGGGCGGCTACCTGACCGAGGCCGTGCGTCGCAAGCCGTACTCGGTGGTGCTGCTCGACGAGGTGGAGAAGGCCCACCCGGATGTGTTCAACGTGTTGCTGCAGGTGCTGGAAGACGGCCGCCTGACCGACAGCCATGGCCGCACCGTGGACTTCCGCAACACGGTGATCGTGATGACCTCCAACCTGGGCTCGGCGCAGATCCAGGAACTGGCCGGTGATCGCGAAGCGCAGCGCGCGGCGGTGATGGACGCGGTGGGTTCGCACTTCCGTCCGGAGTTCATCAACCGCATCGACGAGGTGGTGGTGTTCGAGCCGCTGGGCCGCGAGCAGATCGCCGGTATCACCGAGATCCAGCTCGGCCGCCTGCGTGGCCGCCTGGCCGAGCGCGAGCTGTCGCTGAGCCTGAGCCCGGAGGCGTTGGACAAGCTGATCGCCGTCGGTTACGACCCAGTGTATGGCGCACGGCCGCTCAAGCGTGCGATCCAGCGCTGGATCGAGAACCCGCTGGCGCAGTTGATCCTGTCTGGCGAGTTCCTGCCGGGTGCGGCGATCACCGCGAAGGTGCAGGGCGAGGAAATCGTCTTCGCCTGATCACGGCAGTAGTTGAAGAGCCCCGCGAAAGCGGGGCTTTTTTATGTTGGCTTTCCCGACGCCATAGCGGGCTTGCCCCGCGATAAGGCCAGTGCAGGCGCCGCAAACCCCTGATTTTCCGGCTTCCTACCTAACTTGCTGAAAATTTTGAAAAAAGTGCTTGCACAAAAATCAGAGTGCCCCTAATATTCGCCCCGCTGTCAGGCACTGAGCGAATCACCAGCAACATCGGAGATCGCAAAACAACTTACAAATCAGTAAGTTGAACGAAAAAAAGTGGTTGACAAGCAAAACGAAGAATGTAGAATAGCCGGACTCAGCAGCGACAACGCGAAAGCGAAGCAGCTAAAGAGTTCGAAGCTAACACAGACTTCGAAGCAGTAAAGATGTACCGAAGTTCAGTTCCGCGATAGCTCAGTCGGTAGAGCAAATGACTGTTAATCATTGGGTCCCTGGTTCGAGTCCAGGTCGCGGAGCCAATCTCGGGGTGTAGCGCAGTCCGGTAGCGCGCCTGCTTTGGGAGCAGGATGTCAGGAGTTCGAATCCCCTCACCCCGACCATTTTCCGGGTCGTTAGCTCAGTTGGTAGAGCAGTTGGCTTTTAACCAATTGGTCGTAGGTTCGAATCCTACACGACCCACCATGTAAAAAGGGCATCTCGAATGAGATGCCCTTTTTCTTTTGTCCGCGATTTATCTCCCCGCCCTTTGCTACCCTGTGGCCTTTGCCCGCAGGAGCGCCCGCGCATGCCACTCAAAGCCAGTGTTTTCATCGCCACCAGCCTGGACGGCTATATCGCCCGTGAAGACGGCGGCCTCGACTGGCTGATGGGCGCTACCCAGTCCGCTGACGACCATGGTTATGCCGGGTTCATGGCGGGCGTCGATACGCTGGTGATGGGGCGCGGCACTTTCGACAAGGTCATGACCTTTGGCGAGTGGCCGTATCCGGATACCCGGGTGGTGGTGGTCAGCAGTACCCTCGAGGCGCTGCCCAGAGGTGTGCCAGAGCGCGTCGAGCTGCACCCGGGGCCGATCCCGGCGTTGCTCGAGCACCTGCAGGCCACGGGCGCGAAAAGCCTGTACCTGGATGGCGGCAAGCTGATCCAGGGGTTCTTGCGCGAGGGGTTGGTGGACGAGCTGACCATCACCCGCATTCCCGTGCTGCTGGGGCAGGGGATACCGTTGTTCGGCGGGTTGGCGAAGGATGTGCTGTTGCAGCACATGAGGACGACCAGCTACGAGAGCGGGTTTGTGCAGAGCACGTATCGCGTGGTGCGTTGAATCGCTGGGGCTGCACTGCAGCCCCAGTATCTTGAAGCCTCAGTGCAGCTTCAGACGCGGCTCGGTGCCCCGGCCAATCTTGTTGCCCAGCATCAGCATCAAGGTGCGGAAGGTCCCGTACAGCGCCATCTGGTGCATACGATACAGCGACACATAGAACATCCGCGCCAGCCAGCCTTCCAGCTTCACGCTGCCCATCAGGTTGCCCATCAAGTTACCCACAGCCGAGAAGCGCGACAGTGACACCAGCGAGCCGTAGTCCTTGTACTCGTAGGTCGGCAGCGCCTTGTTCTCCAGGCGCAGCTTGAGGCTCTTGGCCAGCAGCGAGGCCTGCTGGTGCGCGGCCTGGGCCCTTGGCGGCACATTGCGGTCGCTGCCCGGTTGCGGGCAGGCGGCGCAGTCGCCGAAGGCGAAGATGTTGTCGTCCAGGGTAGTCTGCAAGGTCGGGCGCACCACCAGCTGGTTGATGCGGTTGGTCTCCAGGCCATCGATGTCCTTGAGGAAGCCCGGCGCGCGAATGCCAGCCGCCCAGACCTTCAAGCTGGCCTGGATCACTTCGCCCGAGGCGGTCTTCAGGCCTTCGGCGGTCACTTCGCTGACCGCGGCGTTGGTCATCACCGTGACCCCGAGTTTTTCCAGGGTCTTGTGCACCGGCACGCTGATGCGCTCCGGCAGCGCCGGCAGCACCCGTGGGCCCGCTTCGATGATAGTGATGTGCATGTCTTTGGGCTGGATCTTGTCCAGGCCGTAGGCTGCCAGCTCATGGGCCGCGTTGTGCAGCTCGGCCGCCAGCTCAACACCGGTGGCGCCGGCGCCGACGATGGCCACGCTGATCTGCTCGCTGGCCACATCGCCCGCGTGGGCGCGCAGGTAGTGGTTGAGCAGCTGCTGGTGGAAGCGCTCGGCCTGCTTGCGGCTGTCGAGGAACAGGCAGTGCTGCGCCGCGCCCAGGGTGCCGAAGTCGTTGGTGTTGCTGCCCACGGCGATCACCAGAGTGTCGTAGCCGAGGGTGCGCGCAGGCAGCAGCTCACGGCCCTCGTCGTCGAGGGTCGCGGCCAGCTGGATCTGCTTGCTCTCACGGTCCAGGCCGCTCATGCGGCCCATCTGGAAGTTGAAGTGATTCCACTTGGCCTGAGCCACGTAGTTCAGTTCGTCTTCCGAGGAGTTCAGCGAGCCGGCCGCCACTTCGTGCAGCAGGGGCTTCCAGATGTGCGTCAGGTTGGCATCAACCAGGGTGATCTCGGCCTGTTTGCGCTTGCCCAGGCTTTTACCCAGGCGGGTCGCCAGTTCCAGGCCGCCGGCGCCGCCGCCGACAATCACGATGCGATGAGTCATGGGGATATCTCACAAGTTTTACGGAATTCGTGGACACAAGGTCCGGCCGCATCCGGCACGAGGGGCGGGCGAGCGCAAGGCAGCTCATAGCACCAGTCCACTCAGCAGGCGGCTCAACAGGCCCAGACCGATGGTCACGGCCACCACCAGCAGCAGGAGCAGCCATGGCCGGAAAGGCCGGCGCTCGACTTGATGCTGGGGGGCACTCAGATACTCATCGACGCGACGCTGATCTTCGGGATTCAGGCGGCTGGTCATGGTGGGCCTCGTCAGATAGACGTTTGTGACTGCGTGTACGCCACAGCGTTCACGCAAACGCATGGATCGAATGATAATGCTTTCTATCCCTGGCGCCGAGTGTACGTGAACGCAAAGACACCCGGCACTGGATCAAAGACTGATGCCTACGTCGAACACGATGCTGCGCCCCAGGTTGCCGCGCAGGAAATCCGGCGCGTCCGGATGGGCGAACAGCACCCGGGCGAAGGTCGGCCCCACCAGCGACAGCGAGCGCCAACCCTGGCGCAGGTACTCGGTGGGCGGCGGGAAATGGCTGTTGAGGTCGAGCACTTCGCGCTTGAGGCTGGCGAAGGCGATGATGTCCAGCTCGCCCAGGTCCAGCCCGCGTTCGCGGTAGTTGTGCGATTTCTTGCGCAGCGTTGGCGCCAGGCGCGCCAGCAGTTCCTGGGCGCTGATCCTTCGGGGCCGCTGCTCGCGGCGCACCAGCTGGGCCAGGGAAAACGCGCTGCGCCGCCGTTGCAGCTCCTCGCGCCACTCGTCGTTGAGCCGGCGGCCCTCGTCGAGCACGAAGAACACCTCGAATGCCGCGTCGCGGAACAGCACATCCGGCGGCTCCTGCCCGGCCGGGGTGAAGTCCTCGCTGCGGTAGGGAATGTTCAGCCCTTGCAGCAGGCGCTGGCAGACCCAACGCTCGCGCTCCCATTTGCGGGCATTGGACAGGAACGCATTGGCTTGTTCGGCCTGGATGGTAAGCAGGCGCAGGTAGTCTGAGTCATCCATGGGGACAAGCTTAGTCGCTAATTGATGACGGTAAGATGCTGTTTGTGCGTGGGAATCAGCCCAGCACCAGCCATTGCTGGAACACGCCGAGCAAATGCAGCAACCCGCCGCCCAGGCAGATCGCCGAACTGACCGCGATGAAACGCCGGCTGCGCCCGGTGCCGGCCAGCAAGAGCGGCCCCAGCAGGCCGCGCGCCAGGTACACCAGGGTAATGAGGCAGATGATCGGCATCAGCAACGGCAAGGGCGCGATCACGCCAGCTGCCGACAGCGCGTAGGCGGCCCAGATCAGCAGCACCGTCGCGATCGCCACGGTGACCAGGGCAGGGTAGGCGCGCCCTTGTTCGGCGGCCCGGGCCATACGCTCGCCCGCGCCGAACAGACGGTACCAGCGCGGCCCCACGGCGATGACCATCAGGTGCAGTACCCCCGCGATGGCGCTGAACAGCGCGCCCAGCAGCAAGGGCAGGTTGATGCCTTCGGTCATCGGGGATGCGTCCTGCAGCGAAAGAAGGTGTCAGCCTATAGCAACCGGACGAAAGGGAGAATGGGTGTAGACTCAGGCTTGTCCACATGGCCGACAGGGATATTGTTCAGGTGATCAGCGCACAGGTCTTGTCCAGCACCAGCCTCACCCTTGGCTGGCTCGGTTACGTGCCCCTGCTGGTCTGGGCCGCCAGCCGCACGCGCTGGGTGGAGCTGTTTACCGATACCCGCCGCCAGCACCTGCTGTTCGGCACGGTGTTCTGCCTGTTCGTGCTGTGGCTGGTGCGGCGTGATTTCGATACCGGCGTGTCGTACCACTTCATCGGCATGACCGCCGTGACCCTGCTGCTGGATTGGCCGCTGGCGGTGCTCGGCGGCTTCCTCGCCCAGCTTGGCCTGTTGCTGCTCGGCCGCCAGGACCTTGCCGCCATCGGCGTCAACGGCCTGCTGATCGTTGGCTTGCCGGTGCTGGTCACCGAGGTGTGCGCGATCCTGGTCGAGCGTGCCCAGCCGCGTAACCTGTTTGTGTATATCTTCTGTTGCGGTTTTTTCCCCGCTGCGCTGACCGTGCTGGTATGCCTGGCGGCCGGGCTGGGGGTGTTGTGGATGGACGAGCGGTTCGCCATGCCCGAGTGGCTCAGCGACTTTGTTGGTTACCTGTGGTTGATGATGTTCCCCGAGGCGTTCATCAATGGCACGGTGATCAGTGCCTTGGTGGTGTTCTGCCCCGAGTGGCTGGAGACGTTCAACCGCACTCGTTATTTGCAGGCGCCGTGGAAGGATGAAGAGCGGTGATGCTTTCTGGGGCTGCTCTGCAGCCCTTTCGCGACACAAGGCCGCTCACAGGGGAATGCGATAACTTGTAGGAGCGGCCTTGTGTCGCGAAAGGGCCGCAAAGCGGCCCCAACAACGTCGAACCTATCAGCGTTCTATAAACGCCTACCTCAATGCCGCGGCTCCAGATCGCCCGAATAAAGCTCATCCTCGGACTCTTCGGCCCCCGCGATCTTATGCTCCTCGGCCGCCCAGGCCCCCAGGTCGATCAGCTTGCAGCGGTCCGAGCAGAACGGCCGGAACGGGCTCTTCTCCCCCCATTCCACAGGCGCCCCACAGGTCGGGCAATCAACGGTCATCGGCTGGCTCATGGCTGGCCTCCTCGCAAAGTCAGGTAAAAGTGGTGCAGGCGGTCGATCTCGTCGTGCAGCGATTGCAGGTCACGATCGTTGACCACCACGTCATCGGCATGGCGCAGGCGCTCTTCCCGGGCCAACTGGGCCTTGAGAATCGCCTGCACCTGCTCAGGATGGGTGTTGTCCCGCTGCAAGGTGCGCTGCACCTGCAACTCGGTCGGCGCATCGATCACCAAGATGCGCTGGGTCTTGCTGAACTGCCCCGACTCGATCAACAGCGGCGACACATACACCGCATAGGGCGTCTCGGCCTTGGCCAGGTAGCTGAAGATCTCCTGGCCGATCAACGGGTGCAGCAGCTGCTCCAGCCATTGCCGTTGCGCAGGATCCGCGAAGATCTGCTGGCGCAAGGCGCTACGGTCGAGCTGGCCGTCCTCCAGCAATACGCCTGGGCCGAAGCGTTCGACGATGCTGGCCAGGGCAGGGCGCCCCGGCTCGACAACCCAGCGCGCGGCCTGGTCGGCATCGACCAGGTGCACGCCCAGCTCGACGAAACGCTCGGCGGCGGCGCTCTTGCCGCTGCCTATGCCGCCGGTCAGGCCGAGAATCCAGGGGGTGAAAGGCGCTGTGCTCATCAGGTTCCAAGCAGTTGCAGGTAAGAAGCGACTATTTCATCACCCCAGAGCAATGCGATCCACCCCGCAATAGCCAGATAAGGCCCGAAAGGCAACGCAGCGCCCGTTTGCGTGCGCTTCAAACGCACCAGCGTCAGCCCGATCAGCGCTCCGACCAGCGAGGCTAGCATCAAGGTCAGCGGCAAAATCTGCCAACCGCCCCAGGCCCCGAGCATGGCCAGCAGCTTGAAGTCGCCAAAGCCCATGCCCTCCTTGCCGGTCACCAGCTTGAACACCCAGTACACCGTCCACAGGCTCAGGTAACCCGCCACCGCGCCCCACACCGCATCGGCCAGCGGCACCAGCAACCCGAAGGCGTTGACCACCAGCCCCAGCCACAACAGCGGCAGCACCAGCACATCCGGCAGTAACTGGTGCTCGGCATCGATCAGGCTCAAGCCGATCAGGCCCCAGGTCAACAGCATCACCGCCAGCGCCTCCACGCCCGGCCCGAAATGCCAGGCCACCAGCAGCGACAACAGGGCGGTGGCCAGCTCCACCAGTGGATAATGCGCACTGATCCGCGCCTTGCACCCCGAGCAACGCCCGCGCAAGGCCAGGTAACTCAACACCGGAATGTTTTCCCACGCCCGGATCGGGCGCTGGCAATGCGGGCAACGCGAAGCCGGCAGGCACAGGTCGAAGCGCTCGTGCTCGGCCTGCGGCAGCCCCAGCACCTCCTGCGCCTCGCGCTGCCACTGGCGCTCGAGCATCAGCGGCAGCCGATACGCCAGCACATTGAGAAAACTGCCCACCAGCAACCCCAGCACCGCGGCCAGGGTATAGAAGAACGGCGGATGATCGACGACGACGGCCCAGGCATTCATGTTCAGATCAGGCTACCCAACTGGAAGATCGGCAAGTACATCGCCACGACAAGGCCCCCCACCAGCAGCCCGAGGATCAGCACGATGGCCGGCTCCAGCAGCGTGGTCAACTGCTCCAGCGCCTGGCTCACCTGCTCTTCGTAATGTAGCGCGGCCTTGTCCAGCATGGTGTCGAGGGTGCCGCTGGCTTCGCCGACCGACACCAACTGGCGCAGTAGCGGCGGAAACAACCCATCCGCCTCCATCGCCTGTTGCAGGCTCGCCCCATTGGCCACGCCCTGGCGCAACGCCAGGATCGCCCGCTCATGCAGGCAGTTGCCACTGACCGGCGCCACCGTTGCCAGCGCATCCAGCAACGCCACGCCGGCTGTATAAGAAGTCGCCAGGCTGCGCGCAAACCGCGCCAACGCCGCCTGCCCGAGCAAGGTGCCAACCACCGGCACCCGCAGCCCCCAGCGCACCATCCACAGCCGCGCGGGCAGATGCCGCCGATAAACCTCCCGCCCGCCACCCCCCAGCACAG
>NZ_NIBE01000019.1:44028-50413 GCF_002205115.1 Pseudomonas sp. DrBHI1 | reverse complement strand
AGCGGCGGACGATAGCACCCGAAGCGGCGTTTCTCCAGCGCGAAGCCCAGCAGGTTGAGCCAGTCGCCGACCCGCGACGGCGAGATGCAGCGGGCCTTGCGCAAGGCGCCCTGGCTGAAGAAATGGCGCAGCCCCCAGCTGCTCCACGGGTTGATGCCGACGATCAGCAGGTGGCCGCCCGGGCGCACCGCGCTGGCCGCCTCGCGCAGCAGGCCATGGGGCGACAGGCTGAAGTCCAGGCCATGCTGCAGCACCACCACGTCGGCGGCATGCTCCGATAACGGCCAGGCCTGCTCCTCGCAGACGATCTCCACCCCCGGCAACGGCGCGCCCAGGCGCACGTTGCGCTGCACCTGTGGCGCATTGGGCGGGGGTTCGGCGCAGGGGCCGTAGTGCACCAGGTAACCACCGAAGAAGCGCCGCAGCTCTTCTTCGAGCAACTTTTCCTCTTCCTTGAGCATCAACTGCCCAAGGGGGCCATTGAACCAGTCGCGGGCCAGGCTGATGAGTTCGACCCAGTCGGGGTCGGCCTGGGCGAAGGCTTGGTCGGTCATTGCGTTCTCCCTCGAAGGTTCTCCGGCCGCGCCATCGCGGCTAAGATGCCCCCAATGTCCAGGCTTGGCGATACGGATCCGCACATGATACAGATCGATGCCCTACCCGCTTTCAACGACAACTACATCTGGTTGTTACAGGATACTGCCAATCGCCGCTGCGCAGTGGTCGATCCCGGCGATGCCGGGCCGGTGCTCGCCTGGCTCGGCCAGCATCCCGACTGGGTGCTGGAGGCGATCCTGGTCACCCACCATCACCATGACCACGTCGGCGGCGTCGAAGCCCTGAAGCAGGCCAGCGGCGCCACCGTCTACGGCCCGGCCAGCGAACGCATCCCGGGCCGCGACGTCGCCCTGGAGGACGGCGCGCAGGTCCAGGCACTGGGCCTGACCTTCGAGGTCATGGCCATGCCCGGCCACACCCTCGGCCATATCGCCTATTACACTGCGCAATCGCCCACGCCGCTACTGTTCAGTGGCGACACCCTGTTCGCCGCCGGTTGCGGGCGGTTGTTCGAAGGCACACCCGAACAGATGCACCATTCGCTGCAGCGCCTGGCCGCCCTGCCCGCCGAGACCGAAGTGTACTGCGCCCACGAGTACACCCTGAGCAACCTGCGCTTCGCCCGCGCCGTCGAGCCGGAAAACCCGCACGTTCTGCAACGCTTCGAAGACGTTACCCGCCTGCGCGCCGACAATCGCATCAGCTTGCCCTCCACCATCGGCCTCGAGCGCCTGACCAACCCGTTTTTCCGCACCGCTGAAACATTCGTTAAACAAAAAGCAGACGAATGGAAGGGTCATTCCAACCCTACCCAAGCCACTGTTTTTGCTGCCTTGAGGTCTTGGAAAGACGTGTTCTGATAACCTCAAGATATATCGTGACACACGCCCAAAGGTTGACCCGGCCGGGGCCGGTTTCTAGAATCGCCCAACTTTTTTGCCCGGATAACCGTTCCAGCCGATGTCTTCCCCTAGCCGCAGAACCGCTCATTCGGTCGCCCTGACGCGACTGGCACAGATCAGTGCACTGGCGCTGGCCGCCACCCTGGTCGGCTGCCAGAGCACCCGTCAGCTCGACGAATCCGACAGCGTTCGCGCGCACAACTACCAGGCGCGGATCAAGCACAAACCCGCGCCGCTGGTGGTCAAGCCCAAGGAAGCACCGCCCCAGGACGTCTGGGAGCGCATGCGCCAGGGCTTCGCCCTGCAGGACGGCATGGACGTCAACCCGCGCATCGAACAGCAACGCCTGTGGTTCGCCAGCAACCCGTCGTTCCTCGAGAACGCCGGCGAGCGCGGCAGCCTTTACCTGCACTACATCGTCGAGCGCCTCGAAGAACGCGACATGCCGCTGGAGCTGGCCCTGCTGCCGGCCATCGAGAGTGCCTACAACCCGATGGCCTACTCCCGCGCGCATGCCGCCGGCATGTGGCAGTTCATCCCGTCCACCGGGCGTCACTTCAACCTGCGCCAGACCAACTTCTACGACGGCCGTCGCGACGTCACCGCCTCGACCAACGCCGCACTCGACTACCTGAACCGCCTGCACGACATGTTCAACGGCGACTGGCTGCTGGCCCTGGCGGCCTACAATGCCGGCGAAGGCACCGTCAGCCGCGCCATCGAGCGCAACGAGCGCCTGGGCCTGCCGACCGACTACTGGAACCTGCCGCTGCCGCAGGAAACCCGCGACTACGTGCCCAAGCTGCTGGCCCTGTCGCAGGTGGTCAACACCCCTGCCGCCTACGGGATCAACCTGAACCCGATCGCCAACGAGCCCTATTTCGAAGCCGTCGCCATCAACGACCGCCTCGATTTGTCCCGCGTCGCGGCCTTCGCCGACATCGACGAAGACGAGCTGATCCAGCTCAATCCCGCCTTCAAGAAACGCATGACCGTGGACGGCCCGCAGCAACTGCTGGTGCCCACCGCCAAGGCGCAGCTGCTCAGCGACCGCATGTCCAACCTCAAGCCCGAGGAACTGGTCGCCCTGCAGCCGAACAAGGCCGTGTTCCAGGCCGCCCTGGCCGATGCCAAGGCGCCAGCGGCGCGCAGCTACCGGGTCAAGCGTGGCGACAACCTGGGCAGCATCGCCAAGGCCAACCGCGTCGCGGTCAAGGACATCCAGCGCTGGAACAGCCTGCGCGGCAACAGCCTCAAGGTCGGCCAGGTGCTGGCCCTGCGTGGCGGCAACGCGCCGAGCGCGGCGGCCAAGCGCGTGGCCGATGCGAAGCAGCGTTCCACCCAGTACAAGGTGCGCAAGGGTGACTCGTATTACCTGGTGGCCAAGCGTTTCAACGTCGAAATGAAACACCTCAAGCGCTGGAATCCGCGCAGCGGGCATGCGCTCAAGCCGGGGCAGACGCTGACCGTCTACCTGTCGCGTTGATGTGAATCCTGGGGGGCGCTTCGCGCCCCTTTCGCGACACAAGGCCGCTCCCACAGGGATTGCGCTAGCCTGAGGGTCTGCGCAATCCCTGTGGGAGCGGCCTTGTGTCGCGAAAGGGCTGCAAAGCAGCCCCAATCAGCCACATCCATCCGACCGACCCGTACCCTTTTTCCATTCCAGACAAGCTGTTACTGTACCCCGAACCAAGCCCAACGCCTTCTGGATCGGATGCCGACTTGATACGTCCCCTCCTGCTGTCTCTCAGCCTGGCCTTGAGCTTCCCCGCCGTCGCGATGGTGAGCGAAAGCCACGGATACGCGCAGTTCGGCACGCTCAAGTACCCGGCCAGCTTCACCCACTTCGACTGGGTCAACCCGCAAGCCCCGAAAGGCGGCACCTTGCGGGCCATGGCCTTCGGCACCTTCGACACGCTCAACCCCTATACCTTCAAGGGCTCGAGCCCGGTCACCACGCCCAACTTCCTGCAGTACGGCATCAACGAGCTCAACGAGCCGCTGATGGTCGGCACCGGCATGTACGACCCCTCCGGCGACGAACCCACCTCCAGCTACGGCCTGATCGCCCGCTCCGTCGAGTACAGCGAGGACCGCAGCTGGGTGGTGTTCAACCTGCGCCCCGAAGCACGCTTCCACGACGGCGTGCCGATTACCGCCGCCGACGTCGCCTTCAGCTACCGCACCCTGCTCAAGGACGGCCACCCGATCTACCGCACCAACCTGCAGGAAGTGGCCCGGGTCGACATCCTCGGCCCGCTGCGCATCCGCTTCGTGTTCAAGCGCGCCGGCAACCCGCTGCTGATCCTGCGCCTGGGCGAAATGCCGGTGCTGCCCAAGCACTACTGGGAAAAGCGCGACTTCAAGGCCACCACCTTCGACCCGCCCTTGGGCAGCGGCCCCTACCGCATCAGCGAGGTGCAACCGGGCCGGCGCCTGGTGTTCGAGCGGGTGAAGGACTACTGGGGCAAGGACCTGGCCGTGAACCGGGGCAAGTACAACTTCAACCGCGTCGAATACGAGTTCTACCGTGACGCCACCGTGGCTTTCGAAGCCTTCAAGGCGGGCGAATTCGACATCTATATCGAGCATCAGGCGAAGAACTGGGCCAACGGCTACAGCTTCCCCGCCGTGCGCCGGGGGGAGGTGATCAAGGCGCAGATCCCGCACCAGATCCCCACCCAGACCCAAGGCCTGTTCATGAACAGCCGCCGCGCCGCCTTCAGCGACCCACGGGTACGCCAGGCGCTGGGCCTGATGCTCGACTTCGAATGGACCAACCGCGCCCTGTTCAACGGCGCCTACCGGCGCGCCACCAGCTACTACCCCAACAGCGAGTTCACCGCCAGCGGCCTGCCCACCGGCAAGGAGTGGCTGCTGCTCAAGCCGTTCCGCGACCAGCTGCCCGAAAAGCTCTTCACCCAGCCCTACCAGGTCAGCCACACCGACGGCAGCGGCATCAGCCGCGCGGCCCTGCGCCAGGCCCTCGACCTGTTCGCCCAGGCCGGTTGGAAGCTCAACGGCCAGCGCCTGGTGGACGGCAAGGGCCAGCCATTCCGGATGGAACTGCTGCTGGTGAACCCGAACCTCGAACGCATCCTGCAACCTTATGTCGAAAATCTGGCCAGCATCGGCATCGATGCACGCTTGCGCACCGTCGACCGCGCCCAGTACAAACAACGGCTCGACCAGTTCGATTTCGACATGATCCTGATGACCCTGAACCAGACCCTGAGCCCGGGCCTCGAACAGTGGCTGTATTTCCACTCGAGCCAAGCCGCCGTCAAGGGCAGCAAGAACTATGCTGGCGTGAAGGACCCGGTGGTCGACCACCTGCTCGACACCCTGCTCGCCGCCCGCAGCCGCGATGACCAGATCGCCGCCGCGCGCGCCCTGGACCGCGTGCTCTCATGGCAGTACTACATGATCCCCAACTGGTACCTCGACAATCACCGCCTGGCCTACCGCAACCGGTTCGCCTTCGTCACCACGCCGCCCTACACCCTTGGGCTGAACAGCTGGTGGATCAAGAAGACTTCGGAGAAAGCCAAATGACGCCCACCCTGCGCCGCCTGGCCGGCAGCCTGCTGCTGGCCTGCCTCACGCTCCCGGCCGTGGCCGCCCCGCAACACGCCCTGACCCTGTACGGCGAAGCGCCGAAATACCCGGCCAACTTCAAGCACTTCGAATACGTCAATCCTGACGCGCCCAAGGGCGGCACCTTCCGCCAGTCCAGCTTCGGCGGCTTCGACAGCCTCAACCCGTTCATCAACAAGGGCGTGCCCGCCGACAACATCGGCAGCATCTACGACACGCTGATGCGCCAGAGCCAGGACGAGCCCTTCACCGAGTATGGCCTGGTGGCCGGCAAGATCGAAAAGGCTCCCGACAACAGCTGGGTGCGCTTCTACCTGCGCCCCGAAGCGCGCTTCCACGACGGCCAGCCGATGCGCGCCGAAGACGTGGTATTTACCTTCAACGCCCTGATCAAGGACGGCGCCCCGCTGTACCGCCAGTATTACGCCGACGTCGCCGACGTGGTCGCCGAAGACCCGCTCAAGGTGCTGTTCAAGTTCAAGCACAGCAACAACCGCGAGCTGCCACTGATCCTCGGCCAGCTCCCGGTGCTGCCCAAGCACTGGTATGCCAACCGCGACTTCAACCGCGGCAACCTGGAGATCCCGCTGGGCAGCGGCCCGTACAAGGTCGCCGAGGTGAAGGCCGGCCGCTCGATCCGCTACGAGCGGGTCAAGGACTACTGGGCCAAGGACCTGCCGATCAACCGCGGCTTCTACAACTTCGATGTGATGACCTTCGACTCCTACCGCGACAACACTGTCGCCCTCGAGGCGCTGAAGGCCGGCCAGTTCGACTACGGCCTGGAAGTCAGCGCGAAGAACTGGGCCACCGCCTACGACGTGCCCGCCGTGCGCGACGGCCGCCTGATCAAGGAAGAGATCCCCAACGGCAACCCGGTGGGCATGCAGGGTTTCATCTTCAACCTGCGCAAGCCGATGTTCCAGGACATCCGCGTGCGCCAGGCCATCAGCCTGCTGCTGGACTTCGAATGGACCAACAAGCAGCTGTTCAATGGCGCCTACACCCGCACCGGCAGCTACTTCGAGAACTCCGAGATGGCCGCCAGCGGCCTGCCCTCGCCCGCCGAGCTGAAGATTCTCGAACCGCTGCGCGGCAAGGTGCCCGACGAGGTGTTCAACGGCGCCTTCCGCAACCCCGTCACCGACGGCAGCGGCATGATCCGCGACCAGCAGCGCCAGGCCTACAAGCTGCTGCAGGACGCCGGCTGGAAGATCGTCGACGACAAGATGGTCGACAAGGACGGCAAGCCGCTGACCATCGAGTTCCTGCTGGCCCAGACCCAGTTCGAGCGCGTGCTGCTGCCGTTCAAGCGTAACCTCGCGGAC